>JAZNQM010000072.1:0-6286 GCA_045590175.1 Acutalibacteraceae bacterium
ATATTTTATATTTATTGTAAATTACATATAAATGTGTTATTATTAAATAGTATATTTCCGACCGAAAATTCATCCCGCCGACGGATATTTATGATTTATATTCGATTCTGCTGATTAAAAAACAATTTTTTTCATAATTAGGGGTTGACAAAACAGAAATTAAGTTGTAATATATTCCTCGACGGTTATAACCCTTATTACTATTTAGGAATGTGTGAAACGCAAAGGAGATGGTTTTACGAACAGAACCGATAGCTTTATCAAAGACATCGAAGGCATCAAGCAACGTGCTATTCCTGAAAGCGTAATCTTAAGAACGAAGCTTGCACTGCTTGATTACATCGGTGTAACGATTGCCGGTTTAAAAGAACACAGACAGAAGGTTGATTCTCTGATTGCCGACTTCTGCGACGAGGGCGGTAAAATACTTCCTGTCGGTGTAGACCGGCCTATGAGTATGAACAATGCTGTATTCTTAAACGGATTGAACGGACATGCCTTGGATTTTGATGATGGCACAAACGCAGGTATTATTCATTTAGGCTCTCCGATTTTTTCTGTTTTGTTGCCTTTGGCACAAAAACACCACTTCGACGGAGAAACCCTTTTGAGAGCCGCTATCATTGGTTACGAAGCTTCTTTTACTATGGCAAGGTCGATACAACCTACCCTAAAAAAACGGGGCTATCACGCAACTGCAACCTGCGGACTTTTAGGAATTGCGATGGCAGTTTCAGAGGCTCTCGGATTCTCAGAAAAGGAAACCAAGGATGCATTCTCCACTGCCGCAGTTTCTGCAACAGGAACCTTAAAGGTGTTGGAGGACGGTTCTCAATTAAAGCCGTTTAACGTTGGCAAAACAGCACTATTAGGTCTGATTGCAACCCAGATGGCAAGGGCGGGTTTTGAAACCCCCGATGACGTTTTGTCGGGAACTGCAGGTTACTTATGCCAGCTATACGGCACAGATGAGCTCGAATTCGTTTCTCCGATTTTAGACGGCACCTATGCTATTGAGAAGGCTTACATAAAGCCTTATGCGGCATGCCGTTACACACACCCCTCAATAGACATTGCCAAAGAATTGCGAAAAGAAAGAATTCCTGATGCCACAGAGGTTGATTATGTAAAAATCAAAACCTATTCTTTGGCTGTCAACAAGCACGACCATACCGACATTCCCGGTTCTGCCTCGGCTAAAATGAGCATTCCTTATAACTTCGCTGTTACATATATGCTCGGCAAAACAGGTATGGAGGCTTTTACTTCCGATGCTTTAAACAATCCTCAGGTGCAAAATCTTACCAAGAAAATCACTGTGGAGGAGGATGCGGAAATGACCGCCGCCTTCCCCCAAAAGACCATTGCTACTGCTGAGGTTGTTCTAAAAGACGGAACCGTTTTAAAGGGCGAAAGCGTTCTGCCTAAGGGCGAACCCGAAAACCCGCTGTCTTTAGACGAGGTTATTGAAAAGTTCTCGGCTTTAGCTACATACGGTGGAAAAAGCCAGGATGAAATAACGAGCATTGTGGATGCTGTTCTTCACCTTGAAGACAATCTTGATTCGCTCCACTCGCTCATATAATCAAGGAAAGGAATATACTAATTATGCCTATAGAATTTTTATATTTAGGAATTGTTCTTGTGGTGGCGATTGTCGGATTTTCGGTATTAAAACGTCCACTGCACGAATGTATGTTAGCCGCTTTTATAGTTTTACTTATCGCCACCAACACCTGGTCCCAACTCGGTAAATTCATTTGGGATGCCATAACAGAATCCAGTATGTATGCGATAATAATGTTTATGATTTCGGCAGAATTGCTCTCCAAAACATCAATCATTGACGACTGTATTGCTATAATACTTTCTATTTTCGGCAGAATTCCCGGTGGTGCAGGCTTTGTTGCGATCATCGGTAGTGCCTATATGGGTTCTTTGTCCGGCTCCGGTCCCGGAAACGTTGCTACCACAGGTGTTTTCACCATACCCGCTATGAAAAAAGCAGGCTTCCCTCCCCACCTTGCAGCCAACGTTGAAGCCCACTCCAGCACAATGGGTAATATGATACCTCCTGCAGGTATGATTGCCGTTGCCTTTGCTACCTTAGACGGACTCTATCCCAACACCTACACCATTTCTCAATACTGGATGCTTCTGTGGGTTATCGCTATCTACTTCATTATTCAGAGAATTGTAACCTTGATGGTTATGTGTAAATACTACAAGGTAAGACCTATGGACAAGGCTGATATCCCCGGCTTCAGAGCCTCCTTGAAAAAAGGTTGGAGGGCAATTTTCCTTCCCATAATCGTATTCGCTCCCTTCTTTATTACCAACCAATTCGGCGACTTCTTTGCCAATCAGTTAGGTGAAGGCTCAAGCACATTCTCAAGCAGTATTCTTCTGTTCCTTCCCGCTCTTATCGTTATCTGCAGCATTCTGCTTTCAGGCAAGGAAGCCATCAAAAGCCGCTCACTCAAGGCTATGGCTACCGACATTACCTTAGGTGTTAAGAAGGTTGTTCCTACAGCAGCACTGGTGTTGTTTGCCTATTTCGTAAGCAATCTGTTGGAGTCTCTTAACATTGAAACTGCCATTGGCGAGTTCTTCTCTTCACTCAACATCGGGCTTGTCGGTTTGGCATTCTTGTTACCCTTCTTCACAGCAATTCTCGGTATGTTCCTGCCCGGTTCCACACAGGTTAAAATATTCGGCGGTATAATCATAACCATACTTGCAGCTGTCGGTTGCAACCCCTTGCTTGCTTGCGGTATGCTTCCTTGCATCTGCGGTGCTATGCACGGTGTTACTCCTCCGTACTGTGCTTGTGTGTATATGGGTATGGGTATAGCCAAGGCAGAATTAGGACCCACTCTTAAAAATAATATGGTTTGGATTACAACCCACTATTTACTGTCAGTACTCTTTATTCTGGGACTTATCCCTATGTTCGGCTTAGCTTAACAGGAGGTTCGTTATGAAAAAATTCAATGATATTTTAGGTAAAATTTACGGTATTATGATGACCTCCTCATTTTTTGGAGGTATACTCCCCTTAATTCCCTTCGTGATAGCATTAATTGTAGGCGGAGAATTTGGTCAGACACTGTCACTTTTCCTATACAACAAGTTCTATCCCTGGGTAATTGCAGTTGGTTCCCTTGCTGTGTTGGTAGGATTGGTTCACAGCTACATTGGGGATGCGTTGGAAAAGGGTTCTAAATCAGAATCCAAATAAAAGAGGTATACAAATGCAGGAAATAACATCTACATTAAGCCGTTATGTAGCAGACTTAAAATTTGAGCAGCTTCCCCCGGCTGTCGTTGAACAGACCAAGCTCTTCATCGCAGACTATTATGCCGCTTGTTTCGCAGGATATCGCATTAACACACAGCTGAATGATGCCGTGCTGCCTCTGCTTTTGGATATGGGAGGAAAATGCGAATCCACAGTGCTATTTTCTAAGCAAAAGCTCCCTGCCGCAAATGCAGCATTTATGAATGCAATATATGCTCACGGTGCGGATATGGATGACGGAAACAGAAAATCTGCAGGTCATATCGGAGCACACGTAATCTCCGCTGTGTTTGCCTTAGCCGAAACTCAGGGCTCCACTTGGGGTGAGGTTATCACCGCAATCGTGGCAGGCTATGATGTGTTCAATCGTGTTGCGGGTGCCGCCCAGCCCGATTTATACAACAAGGGCTTTCACTCCACCGGTGTAGGCGGTAGCTTAGCATCTGCAGCCGCCTGCGCAAAGCTTTTAAACCTTGACAGCGAGGGTGTGTATAACGCTTTGTCTCTGAGTGCAATTCAATCCTCAGGACTTATAATCATCGACGAAAGCGGTCAAGGTTGCAAGCCTCTTAATCCCGCTAACGGAGCACGCGTGGGTCTGCTGTCAGCAAAATTAGCCGAAGCCGGTCTTGAAAGCTCAAGGAATCCCTTAGAAAGTAAAAAAGGCTGGTTTAACGCATTCGGAAACGAGATAGATACCGACACTCTTTTGGGTGGATTAGGTGAGGTCTTCACAATCAGCGAAAGCTATCTGAAGCTCTACCCCGCCTGCCGTCACACCCACTGTTGTATTGACGGAGCCTTGGCAATCCGCGAACGCTTGTTGGCTGAAAAAACAGATCTTGATGATATAGAGAAAATCAACATCACTATCTATCCCAGCGCGATAAAATCGGCGGGTAATATTCTGTATCCCAAGACAACAGACGAGGCAAAGTTTTCTATCCATTATGCAGTCGCCGTTGCACTGCTGAACGGTGCATTCGGTTTAAATGAATTAGATGTTAACTCCTGCCACGGAGTAGAGAAAATTATCCCAAAAATACAGCTTATTCCTGACCCTTCCTTTGAAAACCGCAAGGCGGGTATTCGTGGTGCCAAATTAAGTGTCGAAACCTTGTCAGGTAGCTTTGAGGAAACCGTTCTTATCCCTAAAGGTGAAGCGAAAAAGCCTCTTACCTGGGAAGATATTTCTTTAAAGCTCAGCCAATGTGCGGGTAGCTTATGCGATACCAAAACACAGGCTGCCGCAATTAAAAACCTACAAGCGGTTAAAGAAGGTAATCCTTTCAAAGCTTTATTCTAACTCTTTACCAAAAAATCCCACCTTATGCACTATAAAGCGTACAAGGTGGGATTTTTCTGTTATTAGACTTTTAATTCTGCTTTTCAAGAACTGCGAGAATTTCGCCGTAGAACATCTTATGGTAGTCGTTGTTGTACCACTTTTCGTCGGCGGAGGTGTCGATAAAGCATTCGGGTTTAAGGGAATCGGCATAGGTTTTCTTGGCGATAATAACCAGCCTTGCTTCCTCAAAATACATAGTGCCGTGGGAATAAACAGGGGTAAGTCCCGTTTCCTTTACCTTGTCGATATCTCTGCCGCTTTGCGAACCGCAGATTTTATGCACTTCCTTTTTATCTCCCATAAACACAAGGGCGAAGGTGTCGTTATTTTCCAAGAATCCAAAGGTATGCCTTGTGGGTCTGACTGCGGCAATAACCGTATCCTTGCCCCACATTTCACCCATAAAGCCCCAGCTTGCGGTCATCATATTGTGGTCGGCTTCATCACCTGCGGAAATCAGCATCCATTCGTCGCTGATCATTGATATCAGGTTACCTTTTATTTCTTTTGGGGAAATTTCTTTAAAATTCACAAAAAACACTCCTTGATATATTGTTAGGTTTATTATATAATTATACAGTAAATGATTGGAAAATCAACAAAGGAGTGTAATTTTATGAAAAAATTTATGGATAAGGACTTTTTGCTTTCCACCGAAACCGCAAAAACCCTTTACCACGACTATGCGGCAAAGATGCCTGTTATCGACTATCATTGCCACATCAATCCTAAGGAGATTTGGGAAAACCATCAGTTCCGCAACATCACCGAGGCCTGGCTTGGCGGCGACCACTACAAGTGGCGTGCAATCAGAACCAACGGTGTAGCAGAAAACGATATAACAGGCTCTGCTGACGACAAAACAAAGTTCGATGCTTTTGCAAAGATGTTAGAGTCTGCCATTGGTAATCCTCTTTACCATTGGACTCACCTTGAGCTTCAGCGTTATTTCGACTACACGGGCTGTCTTTCCTCCAAAACTGCAGACGAGGTTTGGGAGCTTTGTAACGAAAAGTTAGCCACAGAGGATTTCAGAGTCCGCCGTCTTATTGAGCGTTCCGACGTAACGGTTGTTTGCTCCACCGATGACCCTGCCGATTCTTTGGAATACCACAAGCTCATCCGCGACGACGAAAGCTTTAAGGTACAGGTGCTTCCCGCCTGGCGTCCCGACAAGGCTATGAACATCAACGCTCCTACATACGGTGAATACCTTAAGACCCTCTCAGAGGTTTCAGGTGTGGAAATCAAGGATTTCAAATCCCTTTGCGATGCCTTCGCAGTTCGTATGGATTTCTTCGAGGAAATGGGCTGTAAGGCTTCCGACCACTCCCTCTCCTCCATGTTCTTCGAGCCCGCCACCGACGAGGAGCTTAATGCAATTATGGAAAAGGGTATCAAGAACGAAACCGTTTCCCTGCACGAAATTGAGCAGTACCACACCGCAATGCTTATGTACCTCGGTCGTGAGTATGCAAAGCGCGGCTGGGTTATGCAGCTTCACATAGGCGTTATCCGTAACTCCAACCTTAGAAAATTCCAATCTATCGGTGCCGACACAGGCTTTGACTGTATCGCCGCCGCCAACGACCCCCAACCCCTTGTTACACTCCTTGACTCTATGGAGCAGGACGGTC
>JAZNQM010000073.1:0-4080 GCA_045590175.1 Acutalibacteraceae bacterium
CACAGAACGACATGGCTACGATCCGACTTCACGCAATGTTTGCCACCCCCTACATCCAAACTGCAAACCAAATTGATTTAGAGCTATCCGACCAAAGACTGCAAAAATTCCTCCACGGCGAGGAGATAGAGGCGTCAGGGAAAAAGGGCTTCTACCGAGTTGCGGTGGAGGGTATACCCTTGGGATTCGGCAAGCTGTCGGGCGGAAGGCTCAAAAACTACTATCCTAAAGGACTCCGTACCTTATATTAATAATGTTTATTCAACCGACGAGAAAGCAATTCACCTTCTCGTCGGCTTTTCTTATATGGTGTCTAAGGTAGTGAATCTCAAAAACACAAAGGAAATTACGCTTAACACTGAATTTCCCCTTGAGGAATTGCCGATTTGAACCTAAAATTGTAAGTACATACCAAAAACGCAAAAAAATATTGAAAATTACAAAAGTTGGCGTTATAATAATTCTGTATCTATATATATAAATTTCTGAAAGGAGAATTCCCCCATGGCAAAACAAATCAAAAGAATTGCAGCAATTCTGATGTCCGTTCTTATGATTGCATCTACGCTTTCTGTCGGATTCACAGCATCTGCGGAAGAAACAACAGTTACTCCCCTTACTGCTTTGAACGGCGACCCGGTTGCAATTATGGACGGCGAGACCCAGATTGGTGAGGCGAATTATTATAAGTATGATTCTAAGCCTGCCAATTCCCAGGCTTTCTTAGACTCTCTCTACCAGGAGGGATCAAGTAAGCTCAGCTTAACAGCTCCCACATCCACTCTTCACAAAAAGCTGGCAGACGGTTCCTACAAAACCGCCGACACCTCCTCCAACTCAGGTAGCGATGTATTCAATAACTACCTGTGGAACGATGAGACACAAAAAACCAACATCCAGAACGGTGGTTCCGGCACAGGTATCGTGTCTGATGATGTCGGCTTCAACCTGGAGTTTGCTGACGGTAAAATCACAAAGCAGTACGGTTATGACAGCGAAGGCTGTTTCTACTACGACACCAAAGGTGGCGAAAAGGTACGTATAGAGGATGCTACCGCCAATGACTACGAAACCTATACATACCTTCTTGCCGACAACACTAAGATTACCGACATTGTTGTTGGTAACCACACCTCTGCCGTTCTTCAGGCATCCTATATTGAGTTCTATGCCTCTAATGACCCTAACCCCAATAACCTCTACAGCGAGGAAAACCTTATCGCAGTATACGATAAGAACCAGTGGATAAGCTCCAACGTTATCGGCGCAAGCTTCAGCTTTTCTGAAGACATCACCGCTTCCATTGTTGGTATGAGAGTGATGGATTATCTCACAGGCAACCGAGTTGGAGACCAAAGCGGCTACGCCGGCGTACGTATGTTTAAGTTCGACGTTTACGGTGTAAACCCCTCCGCACTCAATAGTGTTTACGTTGCATACGAAACCGCTCAGTTCAGCTCTGTAGCTCCCAAAACCACTGTGGACGAAACCACAAACTACTCCATCCCCAAAGCACTTTATGAGAAGAATTCCACCTTCAACATCAATCAGGTTTACTACAGAAACAACTTCCCTTACCAAGTGAATTCCAGAGGCGGCACAAACCTGTGGACAGGTGTACACGATTCGAACTATCAGGGGGCAGGCAATAAAACCTACAAGGATTCAGACGGAAACCCTGTACGTTACGAAGGTTGCTGGACCGACGTTTTCTACGACTTCGGCGATATCTACAATATCAACGAAATCGTTTATGGTGCCCACAACAACATCGACCTCCGTGCGGTAGATTTCACCTTCTACATAGGCAACGACCTTCTCACTCTTTTCGACGATGCAAACGCTATCAAATCCTTCAAAAACTCTTACGGATATATCAGCCTTCAGTTCGGTGAAGGAGTATCAGGTCGCTACGTTGGTGTTCGATTCCGCGATACTGCAAAGAGCAGTGCCAAATACCCCGCTAACGACTATCTCCGTTTGAGTGAGATCAACGTTTTTGGTTCCTTGAAGGAAACAGTTCGCGATGCCACCGTTACTAATTATAAGGGCGACACCGCAGCAACAGCACTTGCCGATACCACAGGCAAAGCCAGTGTTGTTAAGGAGTTCCCCGCAATCCGCCGAGTAAACACTAAAACAGGCGAGATTGTAAACCATACCCAAACCAATAAAGATATCGAAAAGCTTTTCAACAACGCCAAAGCTACCATTAATTTCACAGAGCTTGCTCACGTTGATGAAAACGGCAACTCGGCAGGCTTTGGTACCTACTACACTGAATTTTTCTATGATTTAGAGAAGCAGGAGGAAATCACAGATATTCTTCTCGTTTCCTCAAACGATTGGAACCGTGCAGGCTTCTATGACGTATTTGTCAGCGACGATGAAAACATTGAGATTTCCGACAAAATTGCCTCTGTTCAGAACTACGATAATAACAGCAACACAGCTAACCTTATCACTATGCCTGAAGGTACCTTCGGCCGCTATGTTTCCATTCGTTACTACGCTCCTGCCGCAGGTGTGACTAAAGCCTCCGACAACTACGTTGTTCTTCAGGAACTTGAAATTTTTGGTAAAACTGGCTACTCTATTGAAGGTGCGGAATACGTATCCAAGCAGAGTTATTTCAATACCTATGCAGATATGCTTGCCACCAGCCTTATTGCTGATAAGCAGATGTACGCTACCGAAAATATCGAGTACTTTAACATTGGTACCGCTAACGGCGGCACCTTTACACCCGGATCCGAAGGATGGGAGAAATATAACTATATATATGCTGCGAAAGAATTCGTAGCAGGCGACAGCGACTGGTACGGTGTATACTACACCGATACTGTTGAAGTAGACGGCACCGCCGTTGCTCAGCGTGTATTTGACGGTTCCCGCAATCAGACCGTTACCTATAAGTTAGATGCTGTTTCCGAAATCAACAAGTTCTCTATTTACCACTCCGGCAACGACCTGCGTATGACCTCTCGTTATCAGGTTTCTTTGGCTGTGAATGAGGAGGATCTCTTCACCGATAAAGCCGCAACCTACGATATTTATAAGGCTGATATGAACACCTATGATATCGTAACACTTGATGAAACTGTGGAAGCTAAATACTTCGCAGTCAGAATTCTCTGCGGCGTTCATCCCATCATCGACGGCACCACCAATACCGGCTCTAACTACGGACGTATCGGTCATATGGCTGTATACGGCACCGCTAAAGAATGTGCCGAACACGATTGGAAAGAAATTATAGTTGCTGAAGCAGACTGTGTAAACGCAGGCTCTAAATACAGCGTATGTACCCTTTGTGGTGCAGAAACCGCAGTAGAAGAAATAGCAGCTCTCGGTCATACTCCTGTTATAGTTGACGGCACACCTGCCGATTGTACCAACCCGGGTCTCACTGATGGCTCTGAGTGTGAAGTTTGTGGTGAAACCCTCACCGCACAGGAAGTTATAGATGCTCTCGGTCATACCGAGGTTATCGACGAAGCTGTTGCTCCTGATTGCGAAAATACCGGTCTCACCGAAGGCAAGCACTGTTCCGTATGCGGCGAAGTTCTCGTTGCTCAGGAAACTGTTGACGCTCTCGGTCATACTGAAGGCGAAGTTCAGGTAGAAGATGTAGTTGATGCTACCTGTACTGAAGAAGGTTCTTACTGCAACGTTGTTTACTGTACCATATGTGGCGAAGAACTCAGTCACGATACCATAACAGTTGATGCTCTCGGTCATACCGAGGTTATCGACGCAGCTGTTGCTCCCGATTGCGTAAACACCGGTCTCACCGAAGGCAAGCACTGTTCCGTATGCGGCGAAGTTCTCGTTGCTCAGGAAACTGTTGACGCTCTTGGTCACACCGAAGTAGCAATCGGCGAAGCCAAGGATGAAACCTGTGAAGAAGAAGGTATCACCGCAGGCGTTAAGTGTGACGTATGTGGCGAAATCATCACTGCTCAGGAAGTAATCCCCGCAAAGGGTCACGACTGGGTAATCGAAGACGGCAAGAAGGTTTGTAAGAACGGCTGTGGCGAAGAAATCGCTCTCTACACCGTAACCTTCATGGGCAAGGAC
>JAZNQM010000074.1:0-4264 GCA_045590175.1 Acutalibacteraceae bacterium
TATTTAGGCAATTTCTTCTGCTACATCTTCCTGCGGCTCGTCGAGGAGAGCGTCGTCGGAACAATCACACTCGATATAGAACTTTTCTTCATCCTTTTTCGCAGTAAGCTTCTTAACCAGCAAAACGATGCCTGTTACGGCAGCAGCGGCGGTTACAACCGCTCCTATAGCAATGAGAATTTTTTTGATGTTTTCGTCTTTAAACATTGGAATCCGCCTCTCTCTAAACTATTATACATATTTTACCTTATTTTTATGCGATTGTCAACTATATATAGTGTGGATATATATTACAAAATTTACATTTAGTGGTTGTGTATAAGAGAGTAGATGAAATTTTGTGATAACCCACTATGGAAAGCCGTGACAAAAGGTGGTATAATGGATATCGTAAAAGGAGGGTTTCTATGAGGAAGATACTTTCGGCGGTTTTGATTGCAGCCTTAGTTATGCTTTGCAGTTGTGGTAGGGCTATAGATTCCGCTTCAATAAATGATGTCGGAAGCATAGCTGACGATATATCTTCTGTAACAACCGAAAGCTTCATTGAGAAGCCCGTAACACGTGAGACTGCACAGTATCTGCCCTTGGCTACTTGGGCAGGAGAGACCTTTGGATATACCGCCGATATATGCCCCTCTACCGAATTGCTTATTAAATGGTTTAAGCAGGGCGGCACAATGACAGTGGGGGGAAGAGAGTTTAACGAATACCCTTGGCACGTGAATTTTTTTGACGCTATCCGGGATAAGCGAACACTGATTATGCCCAAGCCTGTCAACAACGCTGTGTTCAGCCGTGCTGAAAACGTACCGAAAGACAGCACAACTTATTTGGTCGCGGTGGAAGTCAGGGATATGTACGAAGAAGACGTATTGCTTGACGTGTGGGTAGATTTAAAACAGTACAGCGAGGATGAGTATGAATACGGCTGCCGCGATTTAATTAAAAGCGAGGTGGCTTGTCCTTGGGGAACGTATTATTATAAGGACGCGGAAAATGAGGACGATGTACCGCAGGCGGAGTTTCTGTACGGAGGGTACAGTATATGTGTAATGGCTTATCACGCAGGCAGAGGCAAGCCTTGGAACCATGAGTATTTCAACTATTTTGATTTTGAAACTGTATCTATGAAATAGAAAACACGCCGATTTAAATAGAAAGAACAAACCGCACCGCTTGATGCAGGAAGTCAAGCGGTGCGATATTTTTTAAAATAATTCAGTTAAAAACGAAAAGCATCCTACATAAACGGTGCGAAGATGTGGAGGATGAATTGCT
The DNA here is from genome assembly GCA_045590175.1 of Acutalibacteraceae bacterium. Lineage (GTDB taxonomy): Bacteria > Bacillota > Clostridia > Oscillospirales > Acutalibacteraceae > UMGS1532. Next base: position 1,282 of record JAZNQM010000074.1, read on the forward strand.
TGGCTCTTTGTGTCCACGGACGTTTTGCCCATTTTTCGGGGATAATCTCCTCGCTTATTTCCATTGTGTGAAGGAGGTTTTCGCGGATTTCGGGCACAGCGGGGGTGGAGCACATCCAGACACCGCACTCAAAGTGGAAGTTGAAGGAGCGGTAGTCCATATTGACGGTGCCCACCGTGGCATAAAGTCCGTCAACGCAGAAAAGCTTGGAATGGATAAAGCCCGGGGTGTATTCGTAAATTTTCACTCCCGCTTCGAGCAGCTGTGAATAGTGATATTGGGTTACGGGGTGCACATACCATTTATCGGGGATGTGGGGACAGATGATGCGGATATCCACACCCGACTTTGCCGCTCTTTCGAGGGCATCAATCATTGTGTTGTCGATGATAAGATAGGGGGTGGCGATGTAGACGTAGTCCTTGGCGGAGTTTATCATCTGCAGGTAAAGTCCTTCTGCGGTGCGGTGGTCGTCGAAGGGGCCGTCGCAGTAGGGCTGCAGAAAGCCTGCCGCAAGCTCCAAGGGCTTATCCACAAGGTAGTCCTGGGCTTTTAAGAGAGGCTTATTGTTGGTGAAGTTCCACATTGCAACAAACATTGCCGCAAAGCTTCTGACGGCAGAACCCTCGAGCCTTACGCCGCAGTCCATCCAGTGTCCGTGGAGCTTTAAGCGATTGATATATTCGTCGGCAATGTTGAAGCCGCCCGTGAAGGCGATTTCGCCGTCGATAACTATAATCTTGCGGTGGTTACGGTTGTTGAGGAAAATGTTTGAGGTGGGCTTGATGGGGTTGAATACCGACACCTTGATTCCGTTTTTGCGAAGCTCCTCAACAAAGCCCTTGTACTGACGGTTGGCAGAGCCGAAGTCGTCGAAAATCATCCGCACCTCGACCCCATCGTTGACCTTACGCTTGAGGATTGTGTATATTTCCTCCCACATAAAGCCTTCTGCAAGGATAAAAAATTCGATAAAGATGTACCGCTTGGCATTTGCCAGGTCCTTTAGCACAGCGGCGAAAACCGCTTCCCCCGAGGGGTAGAACTCCGAATCGGTGGAGTCATACAAAGGGTATCCGCTGTCGCCGTAGAGATAGTGGGATTGCTTTTCACCCATCAGCACCCGCTGGGAAATAGATTCTACCACCCGTGGATTCTGGGGCAAAAGGGCAAGGGCTTCATTTTCAAAGGCACAGTAACGCTTTTTGATGTAGGGGAACACACGGTTGCCGCCGAAGGTGAGGTAAAAAAGCCAGCCTGCACCAAAGGGGATAAGCAGAATGAATGCCACCCACATAACCTTGTAGCTGGGATTTCCCCGCTTGTTCACTATATAGATAACGCTGCAAATACTGAGCATCTCGAAAAGAATGTAGAAATTATAGGCATTCTCGAAAACATAGTGAGCGAAATAGAAGGTGAGGCTTACCTGCAAAATCAGAAGCAGGGCGGTGACGATGAATCTACGGGGCAGCTTATAGCCTCGTTTTTGGGTTGACTTCCTCATTTGCTCACATCCTTTCGTTTCGTCATTTCGATTATACCCCATAATAATACCACATTTTTTAACAATTTGCAAATTTTATTAAAATTCATTGACAAATTGCGGAGGCATAGTATAATAGTTAACGTGTTAATTATTAATTGGTTAATTAAATCGGGGAGGAACGAGAATGGATAAACCTAACGGCACGGTACATAGCTTCATCTACACCAACCGTATGCACCGCAGAACGGTGGACAAGGTTGTGGCGGAGTCGGGAATCGGACTTCACAGAAGTCAGTTTCTGCTGCTTGTTCATTTGGAGCGTAGAGGCAACTGCTTTTCTCAGAAGGAATTGGCATCCCACCTTGGCATCAGCCCCGCCGCACTGGCAGTAAAAATAAAGCGGCTGGAAAGTGACGGACTGGTTACCCGTGAAAGAACAGAGAACGACAGTCGGGTCAATGCCGTCAGCATAAGCCTAAAGGGCAAGGAGCTTCTGAGTCAAACCCAAAGGCTTTTTATGGGCATCGACAATAAAATGATAGACGGCATCAGCCCGGAGGACCTAAAGGTCTTCGACAAATGCTTAAAAACAATGAAGGAAAATTTATGTGAGATTTGTGACAACCCGAAAACAGTTGTGGAAAAGGAGGAAGGATAAATGAAGTGGTCAAAGTATGTTAAGCCCTATTTGTTCTTTTTTATAATGGGACCGATTTGTATGATAGTTGAGGTCATAGGCGAGGTGCTTATGCCGAAGTTTCTGGCACTTATCGTGGACTACGGTTTGGGGCAGGCTCCAATGGAGGAAGCTCCTGCCATCATCCGCTGGCTGCTCCAAAAGGTGGATGCTCCCGCATATATTATTGCCATAATGGTAGCAATGATAATCACCGCCGTGCTTATGATGATTGGCGGTGTGGGCGGTGCCTATTTCGGCGGCAAGGCGGCGGTGAATTTCGCCGCGGATCTTAGAGAGGATATCTACCGCAAGGTGCAGACCTTCTCCTTTGCCAACATCGACAAATTTTCCACAGGCTCTCTGGTTACAAGACTTACCAACGACGTAACCCAGCTGCAGAATTTTGTTAATATGCTGCTTCGTATGTGCCTGCGTTCCCCGGGTATGATGATAGGTGCCCTTATAATGGCACTGACCTTAAGCCCCAGGCTGACGGTTGTGCTGGCGGTGACAATGCCTCTGCTTATTGCCGCATTAGGCTTTGTTGTGTCCCGCGGCTTCCCGAGATTCTCCAAAATGCAGACCAAGATTGACTCCCTTAACTCCACCGTTCAGGAAAGCATTACCAACGTTCGCGTTGTGAAATCCTTCGTTCGTGAGGATAGAGAAAAGGAGAAATTCAACGAGGCAAACGGCAATCTTAAAAAGGCGGGACTGTCTGCTATGGGTGTTATGATTTTCGTAAACCCCGTTATGACCTTCTTTATGAACGTCACCACCATACTTGTTGTGTGGTTTGGCGGTAATATGGTTGT
>JAZNQM010000075.1:0-8598 GCA_045590175.1 Acutalibacteraceae bacterium
GAAATAATACTGCTTTCCATCTACCTTATACCAGCCTGTTACCATTTCACCCTTGGAATTAAAGTATCTGTATTTGCTTCCGAACTTTCTCCAGCAGCTCTTTTGGAGGTATGCCGCAGATTTGGTTTCGGTGAAGTAATAATACTTCTTGCCGATTTTTTGGAAGCCCACAACACGGTAGCCGTTGGAATTGAAATAATACTGCTTTCCATCTACCTTATACCAGCCTGTTACCATTTCACCCTTGGAATTAAAGTATCTGTATTTGCTTCCGAACTTTCTCCAGCAGTTCTTTTGAAGATATGCCGCAGATTTGGTTTCTGTGAAGTAATAGCGTTTCTTACCGATTTTTTGGAAACCCATCACCCTGAACCCGGTTTCGGGGTCAAGATAATATTTTTTCTTGTCCAAAGTGAACCAGCCCGTTTTCATAGCTCCGTCGGAACCAAAATAACGATAATTTTTTTCCCCTTTTGCAGTATAGGCAAGCCATCCGCCTTTGCGAACCACTCCGTTTTCATTAAGAGCATAATATTTTTTGCCGATTTTTTGAATATCCCACTTCTTAGTGCCGCTACGTTTTATACCTGTTTTTGGGTCAAAATAAAAGGTATTTCCGTCAATAGCCTTAAAGCCTGTATACATTACACCCTGTTCGGTGAAGGCACGCATACCGTCATCCATTGTTCTCCAGGGCTTGTATTTCTTCTTACTGTCGTAGTAGCCGATTATTGCACAGCCACCTGTGGAAAAATGATATTTCTTGCCATCAACGGTTCGGATGCCTTTAAGGGTTTTTCCGTCTTTGATGTAGTATATATTTTCCTTCTGGGTAACACCGTTGCCGCCTTTAACCTTAACCCAACCTTCGAGCTTGCTGTCGCCCCTGTAAAGAGAGATGTTTCCGCTTTTAACCTTGATGCCGAAGTTTTTCTTTTCATCCCCCACCATATACACAAATCCGTGTGCCGAAGCATTATCGCGGGAGGTGTAGGTCTGGCGAACCATATTTCCCGAGCTACCCTTAACTATCTCGGTATAACCCGTGCTGACAGCAAAGCTATGTTCGGGCGATACCTTGGCTAAAAACTTTTCAAAGTTGGAGGTAGGCAAACCGTGGTGAGAAAGCTTCAGAATATCAGCATTAAGCTCTTTGCCCTTGTATTTTTTACATAGAGCTTCTTCTTCCTCCTTCTCGATATCACCGCAGGTAAGATAGCTGATTCCGCCGCAGGTAATCTTTGTGGTTAAAGAATAATTGTTGAGATAGTGTGTCAGATTTCCTTCTTCATCCTTGGGGAATTGGTCTGGGGTATAACTGCCCACAGGTCCCAAAACCACTGCAGTACAGCTACCGTGGTTAAAGGTACTGCCTTTTTTCAGATACTGCACCTTGGATGCTCCCGACCATTCGTACAGTTTTTCAGTAAAATACTCTTGATGCTCATATTCTTTTCCTATAGATAAATCCGGAAGGTAAATTTTTCCAACCTTAAAATCGCCACTTTGCCCTATTGCGGCAACGCCGCCGTAGTGATCGGGGTGAAGATGGCTTATGTAAATATCCAGTTTTTTCACACCATAAGCCTTAAGCTGTGCTATAAGACTGTCAGCAGCATCTTCCCTGCCTGTGTCCATAAGCATCCACTTACCCGATGATTTAAGGAGAACACTGTCGCCGTCCGAATCCAAATACAGACCGTAAATCTCCATATCGTTAGTTGTTGCGGCAGAGACAGGTATCACCGCAAGCAGAGAGAATAAACACGCTGCTGCTAATATAAATGAAATTATTCTCTTCATATAAAATTCCTCCAAAAGCTAATCGAGGTTTAGTTTTCTCTTCATTAACTCGTTACAAATTACAAATGCCACCACTGAAAATACAACGTATATAACGATGCTTACCCAACCGCCCGTTGCCATAAATACATCAACAGCTGCACCGGTTTGACTCTTAAGTGCGGCAACTATCAATTCGCCGATGGTGGTGAATATTGAAATTACCGTATTAATTCCGTAGTACACACCGATAGCCACTAAAATCTTATGCTTCCTGGTTAGCACAGCAGCTATAGTTATAGACAAATATATAATGAGAAACGAGAACACAACCGACACGAACAAATAGATTATGCCATAGATAATATCGGCAGTATTTATTCCCACTTCCGAAAGCCGGCTGAATATATTGGTCCACTCAAAATTCACCAAGCCGTTTCCTGTGCCGAAGGTGACAATAACAATGACTGAAATCAACACGACAATCAACGAAATCAGTGACCACACAACGGCAGTTATAAGTTTAGAGATTATAAGATGCTTGGGTTTGACAGGCAGAGTAAAGGTCAGATAGCCCTCGTCGGTATACATATTGGTATAAAACCTATACAACAGCAAAATCCACACAACAACGGTATAGGCAAAAACCGCGACGGCAGAGGCTACCACACAAAGGATACACAAAACCACGGGAATGCCTGATGCATCGTCGGGAGCGTTAGTAACAACCTTCAGTGCCAGCGTTCCTATTATGGCGGCTATGAGTGCGATTCCCGACATAGGAATGCCAAGGCGATTGATTGATTTAAAATCATATTTTAAAAGCCTTCCTAACATCTGAACACCTCCCTGAAAAGATTATCCAGCGTTTTGCCCGTTTCCTCACGGGCAGCTGCGGCACTGCCTTGCATAATGATTCTGCCGCCACCCAAGAATATGAAATCATCAAGGACATTTTCAATATCATAGATAAGATGGGTTGAAATCAGCACGGTTGAATCGGGCTGATAGTTTTTAATGACGGTATCCAATATGTAATCCCTTGCGGCGGGGTCGACACCCGCAATAGGTTCGTCAAGAAGATACAGCTTCGCACGTCGCGACATAACCAAAATCAACTGCACCTTTTCTTTGGTGCCTTTGGATAAGTGTTTCATCGGTACGGTTAAATCAATATGAAGATTCTGCATCATCTCAGTTGCACGTTCTCTGTCGAAATCTGCATAGAAATCGCAGAAATAGTCCATCATATCATTTCCTGTCATCCAAGGGCTGAAATATGTACGCTCGGGCAGATACGATACTAAAGATTTTGTATAGTCCCCTACCTCGTATCCGCAAACGGTTACTGCACCGGATTCGGGGGTCAGCAGACCTGCGGCTAACTTAATGAGGGTTGTTTTTCCGCTACCGTTAGGCCCCAAAAGCCCCACAATTTTACCCTCGGGAAGTGCCATACTGAAATTCCAGAGAATCTGCACATTGCCATACGCTTTACCTACGTTGCGATATTCCAAAACATTGCTCATAGAAATACCACCTTTCTCTATATACAGATTAATACTTTTTATCCGTTTTGTCAATAAATCCCGCATTAAAGTTATCATATTTTTTAAATATTTGTTAATTGCGATTTATTATATTGTATTAATAAAAAAGTTGTGGTACAATGGGGGTTAGATTAATTGAAAGGTATATGGTGACCCTTATGGGAAAAGGAAAACGTTCTCGTGCTAATGCCGAGATAGAAAGACAGATTTTAGAAGAAAGGCAGGCAGCCTTCAAAAAAGAACAAAAGAAGAGCCGCATTAGGACAGCTCTCGTTTCTCTCTGCATTGTTGCGGTCGGTCTTGCTGCTGTGTTTGGCTCCATTGGATATAACACACTTACCAAAAACGGAGCTTTTATGAGAGGTAAAACCGCAGTTGCCTCAAAGGACTTCAAAATTAATGCCTGTATGACTCAATATCTTTACAATTCCACCCTCAGAAACTTTGCCGAAAGCAACGCTTCCTCCCTGTCTCAGCTTGGTCTTGACACAACAAAAGATTTGAGCACGCAGACCTGTGCTTACGACGAGGAAATTTCCTGGCACGACTTCTTCCTTAACAACACTAAATCTCAATTTGAAGAAATTGTTGTTATGGCACAGGCGGCGAAGAATGAGGGTATGGAACTTATGAAAAGCGATATGGACTACATCGACGAGTCCATGGCTATGTTCGACTCCCTCGCCGAAGACGAAGGTCTCACAACCAGAGAATATATTGACCGCGACTTCGGAACCGAGGTCAGCCTTGACGACATCCGTGAATGTATTGAAATCACCCAGTTAGCTTCCAACTACAAAACCAAATACGACGAATCTCTTTCTTACACCGAAAATGAAATCAACGGCTATTGGAGTGAGAACAAGGGCAGTTTCTATACCTGTGATTATATGTACTTCACAGTAGCTCTCGGAGACACCGAGGGCAAGTCTGACGCTGAGGTGCAACAGCTTAAAGCCAATGCCAAAAAGCAGGCTCAAAAGCTTGCTGACGCAGACAACTACACCGAATTTAAGAAAAATTTAGAAGAATATTTCACCAAGGCTCTCAAAGCCTCCGACAGTTCTTTAAGCGACGAGGATATCAAGAGCAATGTTGAATCCCTTATCAGCAACTACACCGTAACCGGTGAAGGCTACGACGTTACAACCGATTCAGGCGAGTGGCTTTTCTCAGACAAGAGAAAATCAGGCGATACCACTGTTATCGAGGAGGACGAGGGCTACACCGCCTACTGTATGGTTACCCCCGCCTCCAAAGACACCTCCGAAACCAAAAACGTAAGGCACATTCTCCTCTCCAACGAAAACTTTGAGAACGAATCCGAGTGCAAAAGCGAAGCAAACCGACTCCTTAAAGAATGGCGCAACGGTGAAAAAACCGAAGAAAGCTTCGGCACTCTCGCCAAGGAATATTCCGACGACCCCGGTTCTTCACAGGTAGGAGGCCTTTACGAAAACGTTACAGAGGGCACTATGGTTGAAGCCTTTAACGACTGGATCTTCGCCCAAAGCCGAAAACCCGGTGATGTTGACGTTGTAGAAACCGACTACGGCTATCACGTTATGTACTTCGTAGGTGACGGCTATGAAGCCTGGCAGTCGGAGGTTGTAATGGCTATGAAAAACGACGACTATCAGAAAAAGCTCCAAGACCTCAAGAAGGAAATCTCTCCCAAGCTTAATGACAAAGCCTTCAATACAATTCACCAATTCAAGAGCGAGGAAACCACAAGCTCCAACTAATCAATCTCGAGAGGATACGGTTTATGAAAAAAATTATCTCCGCCACCCTTGCGGTTATGGTGGCATTCACCTGCCTTGCGGGTTGTCAAAAAGCCCAGCGAAATACCGAGAATTTAGCTATGTACACAGAGAATTTCTCCGTTACAAAATCTATGCTGACCTACTGCTTCAACACCCAATATCGCTCCTTCGTCACCGCCAATGCAGAACGTCTTGAGGACTACGGACTTGACACAACCCAGCCTTTGGACACCCAGGATTGCATATTAAATAACGCAAACTGGTACGACTACTTTATGGATATTGCCAAAAACCGTTTGGAACAGTGTCTTATTGTTGCCGAAAAAGCCAAGCTTGACGGAAAAGAACTTTCCAAAAAGGAAGAAAAGGCGATAGAAGAAGATATAGTCCTGCTAAAGGATGCGGCGAAGAAAGAGAAAAAGAACCTTGCCGACTACATCGAGGACACCTTCGGCGACGGTGTTACAGAGGACGATATCATCCAGGTTTCAAAAATGGAACAGCTTGTCAATAAATACTACGATAAGTTCGAAAGCACCCTCGACACCGGCAAAAAGGCGGTAAAGAAATACTACGAGGGTCACAAGCGGCTCTATTCTACCGTTGACTATCTTTCCTTCTACGTTGCTCCCCTTGGGGATTCGGCACAGGAAATCACCGATGCTAAAAGAACCGCCCTTCTATTAAGCCAGGCAAAGGACCCCGACTCATTCCTGGAAATGGTAGAGGACTACGTCAACAATTACTACACCGAATACTACGGCGTAAAGCTTTCTAAAAAGGAGCTTAAACAAAAAATAGCCGCGGCAAAAGAAAGCTGTGAGGTAACAGGTGCGGGTTACGATGCTTCCTCCACCGCCAGCCGCTGGGCATTCGACCCTGAGCGAAAGGTTAACGACACCACCTACATTGAGGACAAGGAAAACAACGGATATTTTATCTATCTTCTCAAATCCCTCCCCGACCGCCAGACCTACAACGCAGTCAGCGTAAGACAGATTGTTTTTGCTATAGACGATTACGACAGCGAAGACAAGGCTATGCAGGCAGCTCAGGAGACAATCCTTAATCTCGAAAAGAACGATTATTCCTCCGACTATTTCAAAAGAATTGCCGAGGAGAAATCGGCAGATACGTTGTCCAAATCCAACGGTGGCTTATACGAAAACCTCACCAAAGGCAATCTTGTTGATGCAAAAGAGCTGGAGGAATGGATTTTCAGCGATGACCGCGAGGAGGGCGACATAACCCTTCTGCAGACCGCAAAATACGGATACCACGTTGTATACATCGAAGAAATCGGCGAGCCTGTATGGTATCTCCGTGCCCGTGAGGGTATGATTTCCGCCAGATTTTCCGAGTATGTTTCCGACCTTGGGGACGACCACGTAGTCTATATCAACGACAACATCGTATACACCGTTTTAGAAACAGAAATCAAAGAATAAAAACACAAAGGACTGCTTTACTTTTTCTGTAAGGCAGTCCTTGTTCTTTAAAATATTTCTGTATAAACTTTTCCTAATTGCTCCATTGTAAGTGCTTCCGCACGGATGGTTTCGGAGATACCGCAGGTTCTTAAGGCTTCGATGACCCTATCCTTCGGCAGGTTCATAAGACCCGACACGGTGTTGACAAGGGTTTTTCTTCTTTGCTGGAAGCCTGCTCGGATAAACTTAAAGAACCGCTTTTCGTCCTCAATCTCGATTGGGGGCTCTTTTCTTATACTAAGTTTTATAACGGCACTGTCCACGTTGGGAGCAGGCATAAAGGAGCCGCGGGACACCTTGCGAATCATCCTCGCTTCGGCGTAGTAATTAACCGCCACCGTAACAGCACCCGACTCGCGACTGCCAACTGCGGCTGTCAGTCGGTCTGCCGCCTCCTTTTGCACCATAACGGTTATGGCGGAAATGGGGAGTCGGCTTTCCAAGAGCATCATTATTATAGGAGAGGTTATATAGTAAGGCAGATTTGCACATACCACCACAGGCATATCCCCGAACTTTTCGCGGATAAGAGCGTGTAAATCCAACTTCATAACGTCCTCGTACACAACCTCATAGTTATCAAAATCACTTAAGGTTTTATCGAGAATGGGCTTTAGCCTTGTATCAATTTCGATGCAGACCACCTTCTTCGCACGTTTGCAAAGCTCGGCGGTAAGCACACCTACACCCGTACCGATTTCAATTACACCCACATTATCGCAGCCGCAGGCATCTGCCATATCGGGGCAAACCGAGGGATTTACAAGAAAATTTTGTCCAAGGGATTTTTTAAAGCTGAAGCCCGCTTCAAAAAGCAGCTGCTTCAAAACACCCATATCTGATAAATTATACATATATAGTATCCTTAGTTTATTTTTTCAACGCTTTTTGTACCGTGAGCAAGGATGGAGCCATAATTACGTTTATGAGCAATTCGATAAGGAAATTAACTCCGATAAGTCCAACCAAAATATAGGTTACCAAATCCGTTCCGCCTGCCCAGGAAGCAAGTATATCCTTAAAGAAAAGCAGAAGCGAAATGATAAACAAGCCTGTATTAACTATGGGAGCCGCAACTGCCGAGAGCATTATGGTTAAAAGACCGTTGGCTTTTGGCAAAAGCTTAGGGATAGCGCCTGCAACAAAGCCTGCGGCGATGCCCTTTACAAGACATACTAAGGATGTGAGTATCGGACTTGCGGAAAACAGAATATATCCGCCTGCATCAAGTCCTGTGATGCAACAGATAACCACCACTGCACCAAACACACCGCCGAAAAGTGCGCCTGCTTTTGGTCCGTATAGGTATGCTCCAAGCACAATGGGAATGAGAACCAACGAAAGATTAAAGGTTCCGATCTTCACCACATAGCTTAACAGCTGCAACACCACTATAAGGGCGGCAAAGAGTCCATAGATTGCTGTTTTTTGAGATTTTTTCATTTTTAATTCCTCCTGATACTGTCCACTGATGGGTACAGTTCTTCTTGAATATTTAAACCGCGTTTGCCTGCGGCGGTTTAACTAAAATTAATAAATCCGAGCTTAGCTGTTTTTCTCGTATATCTTATATAGTCCATCCAACAATAAGTTGTTATCAATGCTTATCTCGCGGCGGCAGTTTTCCACAACCATTTCGGCAAGACCGCCCGTTGCGACAACCGAAGCAATCTCCCCTACCTCGGCTTCGATTCGGTCTATCATACCGTCGAGCATTGCCGCGGCACCCAAGATAAGACCCGACTGCATCGAAGCTACTGTATTGCTTCCGATAACGCTTTCGGGAGCCTGAAGATTGATAAAGGGAAGCTGAGCGGTATTGGAGCTTAAAGCATCCAGGGTAGAGCGGATACCTGCCGCAATAGCACCACCAACAAAAGCACCGTCCTTGTCAAGCACACTAAGGGTGGTGGCAGTACCCATATCTATTATAACGCAAGGAGTGGGATATTTACCCAGAGCACCAACGGCGCCTGCCGCTAAGTCGGCACCCAACTGGGCAGGGTTATC
>JAZNQM010000076.1:0-7182 GCA_045590175.1 Acutalibacteraceae bacterium
GGTGATGCCCTCCGCCAAGAAGGAATCAAGGTTGAATCTCTTGCTATCATTGAGTCGATGACCGATGATGAGGTTGTATTCAGAAAACAGTAGGGCATTTAAGGTTTGTATGTAAAAATATTTACATAATTAAAAAATGGAGGAAAGAAAAATGAAAAAACTCATCTCTGCAATCATGGCCATTGTTATGCTTTTCTCAATGGCTGCTTGCGGCACTGCCGGCTCTGGCTCTGGCGCAAAAATCAAGGTAGGTTTCATCTTCTTACACGATGAACAGTCTACCTATGACAAAAACTTCATGGATGCTGCTAAGGCTGCATGTGAAGAAATGGGCGTTGAATATGCTCAGAAAACTCAGATTCCCGAATCCAAGGAATGCTATGACGCTGCTGTTGAACTTGTTGAAGTAGATGGCTGTAACATCATCTTCGCAGACAGCTTCGGTCACGAGTCCTTCCTTATTGACGCCGCTAAGAAGTACCCTGAAGTACAGTTCTGTCATGCAACAGGTACTCAGGCTCACACAGCCGGTGTTGAAAACTTCCACAATGCTTTTGCATCTATCTACCAGGGTCGTTACCTCGCTGGTGTTGCTGCAGGTATGAAGCTCAACGAAATGATCGAAGACAAGAAAATCAAAGCTAAAGAAGCTAAAATGGGCTATGTAGGCGCTTTCACCTTCGCTGAAGTTATGTCCGGTTACACTTCTTTCTACCTTGGTGCTAAGTCTGTTTGTCCTTCCGTAACTATGGATGTTAAGTTCACTGGTTCTTGGTACGACGAGCAGAAGGAAAAGCAAGCCGCTCAGGCTCTTATCAACGGTGGTTGTGTTCTTATCAGCCAGCACGCTGACTCTATGGGTGCTCCCACTGCTTGTGAAGCAGCAGGCGTTCCTAACGTTTCCTACAACGGTTCTACCGTTGCTGCTTGCCCCAACACCTTTATCGTATCTTCCAGAATCGACTGGACTCCTTACTTCAAGTATATGATTCAGTGCGTAATGGACGGCAAGGCTATTGATACCGACTGGACAGGTACCATCGAAACTGGTTCCGTTGTTCTCACCGATATCAACGAAAAGGCTGCTGCTGAAGGCACCAAAGAGAAGATCGAAGAAGTTAAAGCTAAGCTTCTCGACGGTTCCATCAATGTATTTGATACCGCTAACTGGACACAGGGCAACAAGAAGTTAGATTCTTATCTTGCTGACGTTGATACCGATCCCGACTTCAAAAAGGACACCGAGGCTATCGAGAATGGCGTGTTCTACGAGTCCAAGCATCGTTCCGCTCCTTACTTCGATGTTGAAATCGATGGTATCAAGCTTCTTGACAGAAACTACGGCTAATATATAAATTTTAAATCTGAGGCGAGGGAACTCCCTCGTCTCAGATTAATTTTGAAGAAATCGCTAAACTTTTAATTAGTCTAACAATTTCTTGAAAATTAAACGAACGGAGGTTTATTGTGGATAAACGACCTGCTATTGAACTAAAAAACATAACGAAAAGATTCGGCAAGGTAGTTGCCAATAGAAATGTCAATCTTACTGCATACCGTGGTGAGATTTTATCTATTTTGGGAGAAAACGGAAGCGGAAAAACTACTCTTATGAATATGATTTCCGGAATATACTTTCCCGATGAGGGCCAGATTTTCATAGACGGGAAAGAGGCTGTTGTTGCTTCACCCAAAGATGCTTTTGACTATAAAATAGGTATGATTCATCAACATTTCAAGTTGGTTGATGTATTCAGTGCTACCGAAAATATAGTGCTTGGAATCAATGAAGAAAAGTATAATCTGAAAAAATCCAAGGAAGACATCCACAAAATCAGTGAACAATACGGTTTTGATTTGGATCTTGATAAAAAGATTTATACAATGGCCGTTTCTGAAAAACAGACCGTTGAAATCATAAAAGTTTTGTATCGCGGTGCTGATATTTTGATTTTGGACGAGCCTACCGCCGTTCTTACTCCTCAGGAAACCGAAAAGCTGTTTAGCGTTCTTCGCCGTATGCGTGATGACGGTAAAGCAATTATCATAATCACACATAAGCTTAATGAAGTTCTTTCCCTTTCAGACAAGGTTGCTGTGCTTCGTAAGGGCGAATATGTCGGCACGGTTGAAACTGCAAATACAAATGAATCTGAGTTGACCGAAATGATGGTAGGTAAAAAGGTTGACCTTAATATTAAGCGTGATGAACCCAAGAACGTCGAAGATCGATTAGTTGTCAACAACATCACCTGTCTTGACAGATTAGGTTCAACTGTACTTGACAATGTTTCTTTCACAGCAAGAAGCGGTGAAATTTTAGGTATTGCAGGTATTGCAGGCTCAGGACAGAGAGAATTGCTTGAATCTATTGCGGGACTCCAGAGCTTGAATTTTGGTGAAATCTACTATTTTGACCCTAAGACAGGGGAAAAAGAAAATCTTAGGGATAAAACTCCTATGCAGATAAGAAATATGGGCGTTAGGCTTTCCTTTGTTCCGGAAGATAGACTTGGTATGGGACTTGTAGGCAATATGGACATTGTCGATAATATGATGCTTCGTAGCTATTCTAAGGGTCATTCAATGTTTTTGAAACGCAAGACCCCTAAAGATTTAGCTATGAAAATCATCCACGACCTTGAGGTCGTTACCCCCAGTGCCGCTACTCCTGTCAGACGTCTTTCGGGAGGAAACGTACAAAAGGTTCTTGTTGGTCGCGAAATTGCTGCATCGCCTACGGTTTTGATGGTGGCATATCCCGTAAGGGGCTTGGATATTAATTCTTCCTATATGATTTATAATCTTCTTAACGAGCAGAAGGAGAAGGGCGTTGCTGTCATTTTTGTCGGCGAAGACTTGGACGTTTTGATCGAGCTGTGCGACAGAATTATGGTTATCGGCTCAGGAAGAATAACAGGCACCGTTGATGCAAGAACAACCACAAAAGAAGAAATCGGTCTTCTTATGACAAAATCACTACAGGAAGGGGAAAGTAACGATGACTAATACCGATAATATTAAAAACCACCGTGAACCTCTTTTCCACGTAGTTAAAAGAGATGACTTATCCGGTGGTAAAGCTTGGCTGATTCGTATAGCTACAATTGTTATAGCTTTTCTTGTTGTTGGATTTTTGTCGATGATTGTAACTTCAAATTCTTTTGTTGACACCTATAGAATTATGTTTGTTGGAGTATTCGGCAGACTCTTCGCCGGTAATACGACTATGCTTTGGAAGTATTTGCAGGAAATTGCAATACTCTTGGCATTAGCATTAGCTCTTACCCCTGCGTTCAAAATGAAGTTTTGGAACTGTGGTGCCGAAGGTCAGGCTCTTATGGGAGGTCTCGCTTCAATTTTTTGTATGATTAATTTCGGCGAAACTCTGCCATATCCCTTGCTCCTTTTAGTTATTGCTGTTTCCAGCATTGTCGCCGGTGCGGTATGGGGTGTTATTCCCGCCATTTTTAAGGCTTTATTCAATACAAACGAAACTCTGTTTACCCTTATGATGAACTATATTGCTACTCAGCTGATAGCCTATTATGTATATATCGTTGGTGGCGGTTCCAATGTTATTAATCCTGTGTCAGCCGGCAATTTCCCTTCAGTAGGAAACAACGACTATTTTGTTAATATCTTAATTGTAGCAA
Organism: Acutalibacteraceae bacterium; assembly: GCA_045590175.1. Taxonomy (GTDB): domain Bacteria; phylum Bacillota; class Clostridia; order Oscillospirales; family Acutalibacteraceae; genus UMGS1532. The sequence goes on from JAZNQM010000076.1 coordinate 3,657, forward strand.
TCATAACAATCGTTATGTATATTTATCTTAAGTACAGTAAGCAGGGATATGAGATTTCGGTTGTTGGTGAAAGCCAAAATACAGCAAGATATGTTGGAATTAATGTTAAAAAGGTAATTGTTCGCACTATGGTTATATCGGGTGCATTATGCGGTGTTACAGGTATGTTGCTTGTTGCAGGTAAAGACCATAGTATTAATGTAAATAGTGTCGGAGGTCAGGGATTCACAGCTATTTTGATTTCCTGGTTAGGACAGTTCAATCCATTTATAATGGTAATTATGACTGCTATTGTAATTTTCTTAAGATTAGGGGTTGCTAAGGTAGCTGATACCGCACTTCTCAACTCTTCGTTCTCTGAAATTATGGTAGGTATAGTTATTCTTATGTTGGTTAGTTGCGAGTTCTTTGTTAATTACTCCATTAAATTTCGCAATAAGAAGGAGGTAAAATAATGATTATAATACAATTCATTTGTCGTGCTATCCTTCTTGGTGTACCGCTTCTTTATGGTTCTGTCGGTGAAATTATCACCGAAAAAGCCGGACATCTTAATCTTGGTATTCCGGGTATTATGTATGTTGGTGCCATCAGCGGTGTTGTAGGCTCATTCCTTTACGAAAATGCCTGCGGTAATGATATACTAAATATGGTTCCTTTCCTTGCAATTTTGATACCCTTGCTTTGTGCTATAGCAGGTGCTGCAATTATGGGACTTATCTATAGCTTTCTCACCGTTACTCTTCACGCAAATCAGAACGTAACCGGTCTTGCTCTGACCACCTTAGGTATTGGCTTAGGAAACTTCTTAGGTGCATCTTTAATTAATATCACCAAGAGTGAGCTTCCTTCAATTGCTCTTACTAAGACAAGCTCGTTTTTCTCTGCAAAACTACCTATTGCTGATGATTTGGGTTGGTTTGGAGAACTGTTTCTTTCTCACGATTTCTTGACCTACACAGCAGTCATAATAGCAATAGTAGCATCTTATATTTTAAATCGTACTCGCGTTGGTCTCAGCCTTCGTTCGGTTGGTGAAAATCCCGCTACCGCTGACGCTGCCGGTATAAATGTTACAAAGTATAAATATATTTCCACCTGTATTGGTAGTGCAATAGCGGGTCTCGGTGGCCTTCAGTATGTTATGGCATATGCCAGTGGCGTTTGGTCCAACAATGCTTTCGGCGACCGCGGATGGATGGCTATAGCTCTGGTAATATTCGCTCTCTGGAAACCATCAATGGCTATCGTCGGTTCGTTCCTGTTTGGTGCTCTTTGCAATGCTAATAACTACATTCAAGGACTCGGAACTGAAACTCAGGAACTATTTAAAATGCTTCCGTATGTTGTTACAATAGTCGTACTTATTATAACGAGTATGCGTAAAAAACGTGAGCATCAGCCCCCTCAGCACTTAGGTTTGCCTTATTTCCGCGAGGAAAGATAATTTGATTTTATAAAAAAGGTGTTTAAATTGAAAACAGATATTTTGATTGTGGGAGCAGGCCCTGCCGGTATTTTTACTGCTCTTGAAATGATTAGAAAAGGATCCAAAAAGGATATAACCATCGTTGAAAAAGGTGCGGCAATCGAAAAGCGTCGCTGTCCTAAGCATAAGACACAGAAGTGCGTTAACTGTAAGCCTTATTGCCATATTACAACAGGCTTTTCCGGCGCAGGCGCTTTCTCTGACGGTAAGTTATCCTTGAGCTCTGATGTTGGCGGCGATCTTCCCAAGATGGTCGGTGATTCGGTTGTACAAGAAATGATTGACTATACCGATAAGATATACCTCGAATTCGGTGCCGATGAGCATATCGAAGGCATCAGTAATTCCGATGAGGTTAAGAAAATAAGAAAGAGGGCAATTCAGGCCGGATTAAAGCTTGTTGATTGTCCCATAAGACATCTCGGCACTGAAAAAGCTCAAGAGATTTACTATGCTATCGAGCAGTATCTCCTTAACAATGGTGTTAAAATCCTTTTCGGATTTGAGTGTACCAATTTGATTTTGGATAATAAAAAGTGTGTTGGCGGATATTTTGACAACGGTAAAGAACAACTCGAAATTTTTGCTGACCATACCGTCGTTGCAACCGGTCGCCGTGGTGCTGAATGGCTTGAGCATATTTGCACCGAGCATGATATAGCCCATGAACCCGGTACCGTTGATATCGGTGTTCGCGTTGAGGTTCGTAACGAGATTATGGAGAAGGTTAATGAGGTGCTTTATGAGTCTAAACTCATTGGATATCCTCAACCCTTTAAGAATAAGGTTCGTACCTTCTGTCAGAATCCCGGAGGTTTTGTGAGTCAGGAAAACTACGACAATGATTTGGCTGTTGTCAACGGTCACTCCTATAAGGAACACAAGTCTGACAACACCAATCTTGCAATACTCGTTTCTCACAACTTCAACGTACCCTTCAATCAGCCTATTGAATACGCACAAAAGGTCGGAGAGCTCTCTAATATGCTTGCTGACGGACACATCCTTGTTCAGCGTTTTGGCGATATATTGGATGGCAAACGCACATGGCCTAAAGAACTGGCACAGTCTAATCTTAAGCCTACTTTACCGGATGCAGTAGCAGGCGATATAACCGCTGCAATTCCATACAGAGCGATGGTTAATATCATTAATTTCATTCAGGCGTTAGACCACGTTGTACCCGGTTTCGCTTCAACCGAAACCTTGCTTTATTCTCCTGAACTTAAATTCTACAGCAATAGAGTTAAAATGGATAATGACTTTAACACCAGTATCGAAGGACTCCATTGCTTAGGTGACTCCAGCGGCTGGACAAGGGGTCTTATGATGGCATCTGTTATGGGTGTTATGATGGGACGTAAACTGATTTAGGATTAGATAAAAGTATATAAAAAGCTGTAACCGTTATATTCAGCGGTTACAGCTTTTTAGTTTTATTGAAATTTGATTGCCGATAAATTATCCGAAGATTTTATTAAGGAAGTTTACTGAACGGTAATGCCACGCGGTTTCGCCCGATCCTGCATTTAATCCAACACCGTGCCCGATACCTGAGTAGGAGTACTTTTCGCTGTATATTCCTGCAGATTGCAGTGCGTTGTAATAAGCAATTGAATTGTACTGTGGAGAAACTGCTGTGTCTGCTTCGCCATACCAAATGAAGGTCGAGGGTGTTTTGGCGGTAACGTTTAACTCACCTGAATATTTATTGATAATATCAGTCAGTTTGCTTGAGTCGCCGCCCGAGAGAATGGGGGGCATTGTTGAGTAGGTACCAGTGCCCATAGTTGTCACGGCATAGCTCAATATTACTGCATTTGGGATATTGCTGATTTCTCCGATTCTGTCGCCGACAATATTGGTTTCGTGTTCGTTTTGGGATACCATCATGGATAAGTGGCCACCTGCCGAGAAGCCGCAGACTGCGATCTTATTGGGGTCAATTCCGAGCTCTTTAGCGTTGTATCTGACAAATTGAACGGCACGCTGACCGTCGGACAGAATAGCATCCAGATTATATCCGAGAGCAGGGGA
>JAZNQM010000077.1:0-3176 GCA_045590175.1 Acutalibacteraceae bacterium
GGACTTCTTCTCGATAAGTCGGTTGCAGAGAATTCTGTGCTCGCTTCTTTGGACGACTACATTTCAGGCGGCTGGATAAACGATGCGAAAATCAAAAAGGCTGCTGAAGAAAAGAACGCTCTGCTTAAAACCAAGACTCCTTCAATGGAGCAGCAGCTTAAAAACCTTTCCGGCGGTAATCAGCAGAAGGTTATCGTTGCAAGATGGCTGTTAAGGAACTCCGATATATTCATATTTGATGAACCCACAAGAGGTATTGATATCGGTGCCAAAAGTGAAATGTACGAGTTGATGGAGCAACTTGCCTCTGAAGGCAAAGCCATTATAATGATTTCCTCTGAGCTTGCGGAGATCCAGAGACTCAGTGACCGCGTTGTGGTTATGTGCGAAGGTAGAGTAACCGCTGAGCTTGACATCAAGGATGCAACTCAGGAAGAAATTATGAAGTACGCAACAATGCGAGATTAAATAGAAAGGTTTGAGCTATATGAATAACTTAGTTAAAGAAAAATCAGCCCGCAAACCGATTAAGGTAGGGCAGAATATGATTATCATTGCAGCACTTGCTGTATTGGTTCTTATATTCACAATAATTAACCCCAACTTTGTAAAACAGGGTAACCTTATCAGTATGTCTCAGTCCTTGGCACCCTACGCAGTTATGGGTCTTGGCGTTACCTTCGTTATCGCCACAGGCGGAATCGACCTCTCTATCGGTACTGTGTGTATCGCGGCAGCGGTTGTTGCAGGTAAGCTTTATACAATGGGCATGCCTCTTTGGCTAACCATTCCGGTTATGATAGCCATTGGAACTCTGTTCGGCTTCATCAACGGACTTCTGGTTGCCAAGCTTAAGCTCCCTGCTTTCATCGCAACTCTGGGTACAATGATGTTCTCCCGTGGTCTTAGCGCTTTGATTGTTGCAGTGCCTAACATTTTCTTCCCCACAGGCACCTGGTTCAATAAAACCTTCTCCCGCTGGAACGCAATCCCCACAGGTCTTATTTGGGTTATACTGTTTGCGGTTGTTTGTGCATACTTTATGTATAAGAACAAGATTGGTCGTTACATACTTTCAATCGGTAGTAACGAAGAAGCCACCCGCCTTTCGGGTATCAACACCGACAGATTCAAGATTGTTGCCTATACAATAAGCGGTCTCGGTGCAGGCCTCGCTGCAATCTTCTGGGCAGCCTCCTTCGCCACCGTTGCAACTGCAACAGGTAACGGTATGGAGCTTGACGCTATTGCAGGCGTATACATTGGCGGAACAAGTGCCGCGGGCGGTGTAGCTTCCGTATCAGGCTCAGTTATCGGTGCTATTCTCTTGGTTGTTATCAGAAGCGGTCTCAACTTTGCTCTCGTTAAGTTCAACCTGGACCTCAACTCAACCTATGTTACCTACGTTCTCACAGGTATAATCGTTGTTGTTGCTGTTCTTATGGACGTTATCAAAACTAAGAACCAGAACAAGGTTAAGATTGAAAAAAACCCCGCAAAGCCCGAAGAAAATAAACTTCCCGAAGCAGAAAAAGAACCTGCTGAAGTAAAAGAATAAACTAATTTGTATCAAACCCCACAGGGGTATTATAAGGAGGAAAACTCTATGAAAATTAAAACTTTAACCCGAATCTTGGCATCAGTTGTAGCACTTGGTATGTTAGGTTCCCTCGCAGGCTGCGCCGGTGACAAAGCCCCAAGCGATGCAGGTGGAGAAAAGAAAACCATCGCTGTTGTAGCTAAGGGTGAGTCCCACGCATTCTGGCAGTCAGTTAAGGCTGGCGCAGAGGATGCCGGTAAAAAATACGGCTATGACATAACCTTCCGCGGTCCCGCAAGTGAAAGTGCAAAAGACATTCCCTCTCAGCAGGAAATGGTTCAGACCGCTCTTTCTAACGATTCCGCAGCTCTCGTTGTTGCAACAATCGGTGAAGGCTTCACCGACAGCTTGGCTCAGGCATTTGACAGCGGTATGCCCGTAGTTCAGTTTGACAGTGGTATCTGGGCAAACGACGTTAAGGCTCTCGATGCACAGAGCAAGAACCCCATCAAGTCTTCTGTTGCTACAAGTAACGTGCTCGCAGCAGGTCTTGCAGCCGAAAAGTTCTTCGAGGCTATCAAGGCTGACATCGCAAAGGCAGACAAGTATGTTGTAGGTATCATTCAGCACGACGAAACCCAGACAGGTATCGACCGTGCATCAGGCTTCAACGATAAGTTCATCGAGCTCTGCGAGGCTGACGCTTCCACCAAGGGCAAGGTAACAATTGAAAAAGAAGTTAAGCCCGGCGACGCCGACAATGCTTATAAGACCGCTCTTGAAGCTCTTGCAGAGAAGAAGGTTTCCGCTATCTTTATGTCCAACGAAGGCGTTGTTAAGCAGGTTTCTGATGCTATTGCAGCAGCAGGCGACAAGTACGACGATATCAAGTTCTGTGGCTTCGATGCAGGTACCAAGCAGATCGAATGGATGAAGAAGACTGAAGGTCCTAAGCTCGTTGGTTCTGTTGCACAGGATTCTTACCAGATTGGCTATCAGTCGGTTGAGCAGGCTGTATTTGCCCTCGAAGGCAAAGAGGTTAGCGAGACTGTTTCCATCGCCGGTGCTTGGTGGAATGCAGAGAACGTTGACGATATGGTTGCTAAGAACCTGGTTTACGAAGGATAATAGCATAATATTGCTCTCAATTATGGACAATATTGTCTATTGAATTGAAACAAAAATAATACTATTATAATATTGTAAATGGTTAAGTTTTCGGCCACATCACACATTCGGTGTGGTGTGGCCGTTTGAGTTTTCACCTTATTTACTGAAAGTTTAAAACTTTAAAATTTAACATATTGGAGGCAAAAATTATGGCAAAAAAAAGATACGTAGGAGATTATCCTGTAATCGGAATCCGTCCTATTGTTGACGGAAGAAGAGGTCCCCGTCAGCTTCGCGAAAGCCTGGAGCCACAGGTTTGGGCAATGGCAAATGCCGCAAAGAAGCTCTTTGAGGAAAACCTTTTCTATTCTAACGGTGAGCCTGTAAAGGTTGTTATGGCTGACACTACCATTGGTAGAGTTCCCGAAACCGCCGCTTGTGCCGATAAGTTTAAGAAGGAGGGCGTTGACATCACCTTGTCCGTAACTCCTTGTTGGTGCTACGGTTCAGAAACAATGGATATGGA
>JAZNQM010000078.1:0-1982 GCA_045590175.1 Acutalibacteraceae bacterium
ATGGCTATGCAGAGAATCAAGGAAGCCGCCGAAAAGGCAAAGATTGACCTTAGCGGTATGACTCAGGCAGACATCAATCTTCCCTTCATCACCGCAGACAACACAGGTCCTAAGCACTATGAAGCCACCATCACCCGCGCAAAGTTCAACGAGCTTACCGCTGATTTGGTTGAGGCTACAATGGGTCCCGTTCGTCAGGCTCTTTCCGACTCGGGACTTTCCAAGGACGACATCAACAAGGTTCTTATGGTGGGTGGTTCTTCCCGTATTCCCGCCGTTCAGGAAGCTGTTAAGGCATTTATCGGCCGTGACCCCTTCAAGGGTATCAATCCCGACGAGTGCGTTGCAATCGGTGCCGCAATTCAGGGCGGTGTTTTAGGCGGCGACGTTAAGGGTCTCCTCCTTTTGGACGTTACTCCCCTGTCTCTCGGTATTGAAACTATGGGCGGTGTAAGCACCAAGGTTATTGACCGCAACACCACCATCCCCACCAAGAAAAGTCAGATTTTCTCCACCGCTGCAGACGGTCAGACCTCGGTTGAGGTACACGTTCTTCAGGGTGAGCGTGAATTCGCCCGCGATAACAAGACCCTCGGCGTGTTCCATCTGGACGGAATTGCTCCCGCTCCCCGCGGAATTCCTCAGTTTGAGGTTACCTTTGATATAGATGCTAACGGTATCGTTCACGTATCAGCCAAGGACCTCGGCACAGGCAAGGAGCAGTCCATCACCATCACCTCCAACACCAATATGTCCAAGGACGACATCGACAAGGCTGTTAAGGAAGCCGAGCAGTATGCCGCTGAGGATAAGAAGCGTCGAGAGGAAATCGACATCAGAAACGCTGCCGACCAGATGGTATATACCTCTGAAAAGACCATTGCCGACTTTGGCGATAAGATCACAGAGGATGAAAAGGCTAACATTCAGAAGGCTGTTGACGAATTGAAGGAAGCCCTCAAGGGTGAAGATATCGAGGCAATCAAGCAGAAGCAGGAAGAGCTTCAGAAGGCTGTATACGCCGTAAGCGAAAAGATTTATAAGGCAACCGCTGAGGCTCAGGGTGCTGCAGGTGCAGGTCCCGAAGGTCAGCCCCAGGGTGACCCCAACGTTTACGAAGCAGACTTCAAGGATGCCGACGACAACAACTAATCACTGTTTAAAGGTGCAGGGCGGTCTCCCCGCTCTGCACTACATACTGTTTTAAGGAGCAATAGCTTTGGCAGATAAGAAAGACTACTACGAGGTGCTGGGGGTTGACCGCGGTGCCAGTGACGACGAGATAAAAAAAGCATATCGAAAAGCGGCAAAGAAGTACCACCCCGACTTGAATCCCGGTGACAAGGAAGCCGAGGCTCATTTCAAAGAGGCGAGCGAGGCATACGAAATCCTCTCCGACTCGGGCAAGCGTGCCCGCTACGACCAGTTTGGTCACGCAGGTGTTGACCCTAACTACGGAGCAGGCGGTCCTGGAGGCGGCAGTGGTTTTGGCGGCTTTGGTGACTTCGGAGATTTGGGCGACATTTTCAGTTCCTTCTTCGGCGGTGGTTTTGGCGGCGGCGGTCGAGCAAACCCCAACGCCCCCAGACGCGGCAACGACACCTCCGCATCCATTACCCTCAGCTTTGAGGAGGCGGCAAAGGGCTGCGAAAAGACCATAAGGGTCACCCGCATCGAAACCTGTGCCGACTGTGGCGGAAGCGGTGCCGAAAAGGGTTCAAGCCCCAAGACCTGCGGACACTGTCACGGAACGGGTCAGGTAAGAGTTACCCAGCAGACCCCCTTTGGAGCAATGCAGACTGCAAGGGTTTGTGACCATTGCGGCGGCTCGGGTAAAATTATAGATAATCCCTGCCGCAGTTGTAACGGAAATGGTAGAGTCCGCAGAGCAACCGAGCGTAAAATCGACATCCCCGCAGGCATCGACGACGGACAGATTATCAACATCCGCGGCGGCGGTGATGCAGGTGCCAACGGTGGAC
>JAZNQM010000079.1:0-4206 GCA_045590175.1 Acutalibacteraceae bacterium
ACAGAAGGCAGCACCGGGAGCGAGAGTTGCACCACATTGAGTGCAATGCATTTGTTGATCCATATTCAATTACTCCTTTGCAAAAAAGTCGAAATTTGTCTGTTCCTATTGTACACAATCATTCCATACTATGTCAATAGAGAAAGGAGTAAAACTGAAAAAATATTTTCATTTTGCGGGGCTGCTGGCGAAAAAAAGAAAGAGCTATTTTTTTGCTTGGTATTGTTCGTAAATCCGGAGAATACGCTGGCACCAGTCATCGATGTTATATTTCTGGATGATCTGGTCGTAATTGGAGGCAAGATCCCGGGTGGGGAGAGCCTTTTCAATGGCCTCGGCACATCGGGCCACATTTTCATTTGGGAAGTGGAAGCACTTGGAATATTTCCACGACCACTTTGTGCCGGGGATGTCGCTGACCACCGTGGGAACGTTTTGTGAAATGGCTTCCAAAACACCATAGGAAAAAGCCTCGATGCGGCTGGCCGAAAGATAGACATCCGCGGCTCGGTGCAGTGCAAACATATCTTCGAACGAGGGTAGGAAACGAATGCCTTCTTGCTGAGGATTCAGCCCAACGCTCTTTTGAATTCTTTCCAGGTCTTCTTGGCTTGGGGTGTCGCCAAAGCCGACCACGCCAAGAACAAGGTCGGTCCGCTTTTTTCGCAATTCCAAAAAGGCTTTGATGGCCACGTCCAACCCTTTTCCGTAAATACTCCACCCCAAAAAGAGACAAAGTTTTTCATTTTCTTGGATGCCCAGTTGTTGCCTGCATTCTTCCCGGGTGAGGGAACGCTCCACATTTCGCTGAAAGGTGATGCCGTTGGGAACGTACCATTTGTCGGGAACGCACCAATATCCCCGGTGCTTTTTCTTCATCACCGAAATCACACCAAGGCCGTATTCCTTATACCGCTTGGCGGTTTTCAGTTGCTTGCGAAGTTGAGGGAGATAGGGCTCCTCTGCACTGTAATCCATGTGATCGTGAAAGAGGATGGTTACTTTTTTGTGAATCTCCCGATCCCACAATAAAATGGGGTGCAGACAACTAAAATGGGAATGAATCAGATCAATGGAATATTGGTCCAAAACCTCCATCAAAAGCCGGGTGTTTTCTTCCTTGGATGCATTCCGGTCAAACAATATCACCGGATATCCGAATCCTTTGAGATAATCCACCCAGTCGCATTGGCTGCCGTCGTCCCGAAGCGGAAACATGAAAACGGTTTGATGAGCTTGCTTTTTGGCTGCTTCCGCCAATGCTAAAATCGAATTGAGAAAATTGCCGCTGTGAGAAGCACGAAAATCACACAGAGCCAGTATGTTCATAACCAAATCCCATCTTTCTTGCGATACTTCTTATGATGTTATTATAGTGCAGTATCGGTGGAAAAGTCAAGTAAAGACGCAAGCAAAAGGCAACACTCCGAAGAGTGCTGCCTTTGCGGTCGGGTTATTCTTCCATTTGGCGGCCCAAAAATGCGGCGGCCACCTGAGCCAGTTTGACATCGGCGGTGGTGGGTTCGTCTCCCTTTTCGGAAGAAAGCAGGCACACCGCACCGGCCACGTCACCGGCCGATAAAATGGGGATGATGACCGAAGCCGATTTCTCCACCCCTTCCAGGGGGACGAAGTGCTTGCCGTCGCCCGTCGAGGAAACGTAGGAGTGACGTTGTGCAATCAATTCTTCCACCTGGGAAGTGATTCGCCGCTCCAACACCTCTTTTTTGGGAATACCGGCCGCCGCCACGCACACGTCCCGGTCGCAAATGACGATGGGAAGATCGGTTCCTTTGAGCAAAACGTCGGCATATTGGCCGGCAAACACCGCCAATTCCCCGATGGGCGAGTATTTTTTGAAAATGACCTCCCCATCGTTGTCGGTGTAGATCTCCAAGGGGTCTCCCTCGCGTATCCTCATTGTTCTTCTGATTTCTTTGGGGATAACGACTCTGCCTAAATCGTCTATTCTACGAACTATTCCAGTTGCTTTCATATATAAATCAATCTCCTTGTTTTACAAATTTGTACTGTTAGTATCTGTAAAACAAGGAGATTTATACTTTTTTAAATTAATGCTCACCGATAATTTTTAAGCATTCGTTCCATATGCGACAAATCATAAAATCCGCAGCTGTGGGCGATTTCGGTTTTCGAACAATTAGCGGATTCTATTAGCTCGGTTGCCTTTTTGCATCTGTAATTGTTTAAATATTCTACAGGCGAAACTCCGCAAACTGCTTTAAAATTTCGCAAAAAAGTGGAACGAGACAAATACACCCGGTTGCAAAGAACATCAATTGTGATTTTCTCGCCATAATTATGATGTATATATTCTAATGCGTTAATAATCTGAACTTCATATTTATTTTGAGCCGAACGGCTCAACAAGTTAATTTGCCTATATAAAGCTTGGGAAAACCAGTACAAAAGTTTCCAAACGGTATGATACTTCATAGCGGCACATTCTTCCCAGGAAAATTCGCTGTTATCATCAATAAATTCCAAATCATTTCTTAATTGAATTAATTCCAACTGACCAAGATGCAAAAAACAGGAATCGGAAAAATTACTGCGCAAAAAAGGTTCAATTTCTGTAAATCGCAAGAACCCGTTTACCTTTTTTGACTCGGCTTGGTTTTGCGCAAAAAAGCTTTTCTTTAAAAGGATATGATAAACTTCCAAGTTTTCAGTATCTATATAGGCGTGAGCGACCATAGGCGGTATTACAAAAACATCTCCGCTTTTAACGCGGAAGTTCCCGTTCTCAATACAGTGTGTTCCCGTACCTGCCAAAACGATATTTAGTTCATAGAAATCGTGATTATGCATTTCTATAGAATAATCGGTATAGGTAAACGCACGTACAGAAATCTCTTTTTTAAAATTGTTCTTTTCGTCACAATGAAATTTTATATCTACCATATCAACACCGCCTTGAAACGATTATACATCTTTTTGATTATATTATACTATTATTATTTCACAAATTCCAATATAATGCAAGCACAAAATCAAATGAGGTGCGATATGGAAAGAATAGAATTTTTACGCAAGAGGGTATTCGAGGGCCTTAATTTAAGTAGTGAATTTTATTATCTTTTTTACAAAAATTATGAACAGCACGCCGATTTGCCCGAGGAAGAACGCTATGCCGAAGCATTTGATTCTGCTTTTTCACAGCTTTCCCCCTCTATAACCGAAGGCGAGCTCATTGTCGGAAAGCGCGATTTCCCCCTTTGTGCAATAGAACAACAGGAATGGGAAGGTATATATAAGCCGATCGCAATCAACCGCAGTGAGCAAGCAGGCATCGGTCAAGATTCGCACATGGCTATTGATTATGAAGTATTACTATCAAAGGGCATTAACGGAATTATAAAAAGCATTGATGAATATTTAATTGACTGCAATAAAGAAAAGGTGTCGTATTACAAATGCTGCAAGCGTCGTTTACAAGCGATAATTAAGCATTCGGAAAGCTATGCTGCTTTAGCGTTTAAAATGAGCAAGGAAGCCACCGACCCTATGAGGCAAAACGAACTTGAAAAAATTGCCGAAATATGCAAAAAAGTCCCTGCAAATCCCGCAGATTCTTTTTATGAGGCGGTGCAGTCGGTAAACTTTATTACCCACTGCTTGTCCCTGAACCCTTTTAGATCATTCTCCTATCAACAGTTTCAGTTAGGACATCCGGACCGTTATTTACTTAAATTTTACGAAAAAGATATACAAAGCGGAACGATCACAAAAGAATATGCACAGCTTTTGCTTGATTGTTTGGGTATACAGATAAACATACGCGTTCCAAATGGACTTTCAAGTGGTTATATGGTAGGCGGTCGCGACGAGCAGGGCAATATCGTTGCGAATGAGCTTACCGAAATGTGTATGCAGGTAATCGATGATATTCGATTAGTTTATCCCGCGGTAGGATTTTGCTATACCGAAGGTATGCCGGAAAAGTATCTTAATAAGGCTTGTGAGCTTCTCTCAAAAGGTTATTCTCATCCGGCAATTTTCAACGATGATGTGATAACAAAAGGGCTTATGCACTATGGGGTTCCCGAAGAACAAGCACATAACTACATACACAGTACCTGCGTTGAAATTACTCCCGTAGCTGCTTCGAACGTATGGGTCGCAAGTCCATATACAAATATGGCACAGCTATTGTTGGATTTAATGAATAAAGAATATTCCACG
>JAZNQM010000080.1:0-6012 GCA_045590175.1 Acutalibacteraceae bacterium
AACTAAATATAAGAGTAAATATCGTTTGGGGACGAAAGTTCAGACAATTGTTGATATGCAAATAGGTGATTATGTTGTTCATGAGTTGTTTGGAATAGGTATTTACCAAGGATTGGTAACGTAAACACAAAATGGAATGAAAAAAGATTATTTGAGGGTACTATATGCTAATGATGATTATTTGGTTTTATACAACGGAAATGAAAATGCTTGTCAGTGGATTGAATATATTGACAATGTAGTTAAGGTGCAAAAAGCAATTGATCTTGATTTAACTGCTTATCATAAATATGAATGTGTGTACAATTCTAAAAACAAGAGTATTGATTTTAAAGAATATAAGACCTCTGCGTTTAGAGTAGAAGAATTAAATATAACAACGGTCAATGTTTGCTTAGAAGATTCAACAGACTAAAGAACTTGAGTGGCAAGTTTTGTGTTACTAATTTGTATATGGGGAGATAACTCACATCCATTTCCTATAATGGAGAGAAACGCATCTCATATACCTATGACGAAAACGGACTAAGAACCAGCAAAACAGTTGGTAACACAACCACCTCAAAACAATCAACAACCTAATTTTCGAGTGAGGACAAACAGCGTAACAAAAAAAGATAAATAAAACCTTTTCTACACTAAAGATTAATTCACCCAAGAAAAGGGGCGGTTGGTACACTCCAATCGCCCTTTAAGTTTGCCCGAAAGCGATTGGTTAAAGGTTAAGTCCACGCTTAACCCGTGTTATATCAAGGGCACTTCAAATACCGTTGGTAGCTACACATTGACAGTCAACGCCTACACAGAGAAATAAGGAGGGGCGAATAATGTTTAAAGGAAAAAGTCTTGCAAAAGTTATATGCTTCTGCAAGACTTGATAAATTATAGGTAATATTCTTTTTTTAGGATCTTTCCGGTGCTTGATGTATACACATCAAAAGCACCTAAAAATCAGCCTTTTACATCTTAATTTAGGCAGTCCCTTAAAAATGTTTATATTATCTCTTAAGGAGAACGTCCTTCTCGTAGGCTTCGATTTCTTCGAACCAATCCTTGCCTGCGGGGATACCGCATTCCTTACAGTATTCTGCCCAAACGTCGCCGAGAGGAAGCATTTTGATTTCTTCCTGCATCATCATAAGCTCGGTGAAACGGGATTCATCCTGAAGCTTTTTGAGCTCTGCGTGGGGAGTACAAAGAGCGGAGAGGAGAGCCTTCTGCCAGGAGCGAACACCAATAACCCAAGCGGCTATACGGTTGATGCTGGCATCAAAGTAGTCAAGAGCCATATAAACACGGTTTAATGCATCGCAACGAACGATTTCCTTGGCAATTTCCTTGGTTTCGTCATCAAGGAGAAGTACATGGTCGGAGTCCCAACGGATGCCGCGGGTGATGTGGAGTGCAATCTCGTCGAAGAATGCAAGAAGTGCGGGAACCTTGTCGGAAACAACCTCGGTGGGATGGTAGTGGCCGTTGTCCATCAAGGGCAGACAGCCGTCGTGAGTAGCGGCGAAGGTGAGGGAGAACTCAGCAGAACCTGTGGTGTATGCTTCCACACCGATACCGAACACCTTGGACTCTACGCAGGGTTTAACAAGCTTCTTGTCGAAGGGCTCCGAAAGGATGGCCTCGATAGATTCCTTATAGCGAACGCGGGGACCCATACGGTCGGCAGGAACATCCTTGAAGCCCTCGCCGGTCCAGATGTTCATAACACAGGGGATGCCTGTCTGCTCAGCGAAATATTGAGAAATTCTTACACAAGCCTTACCGTGCTCAATCCAGAAATCGCGGGTTGCTTTGTCGGGGCTTGAAAGGGTTAGACCGTCCTTAACCTTGGGATGAGAGAAGAAGGTGGGGTTGAAGTCAAGACCCATATTATGTTTCTTAGCCAGGTCAACCCACTTCTGAAAATGCTTGGGTTCTAACTTGTCGCGGTCAACAAACTTGCCATCCTCAAAAATAGCATAACAAGCGTGAACATTCAACTTTAACTTGCCGGGGCAGAGGGACATAGCCTTCTCCATATCGGCAATAAGCTGTTCGGGAGTGGTTGCTTTGCCCGGGTAGTTACCGGTGGTCTGAATGCCGCCGGTTAAAGGACCGTCGTGGTCAAAGCCGATAACGTCGTCACCCTGCCAGCAATGCAGAGAAACAGGTACATTCTTAAGCTTTGCGATTGCGGCATCGGTATCAACGCCATAAGCTGCATAAAGCTCTTTTGCAGATTCATATCTTGTCATAATAAAAACTCCTCAGTTGGATTATTTTGCATAGTCAATAGCGCGGTTTTCACGAACGAGGTGTACCTTAATCTGTCCGGGATACTCAAGCTCGTTTTCAATCTTCTTAACGATTTCGTGGGAGAGAAGCACCATCTGGTCGTCGGAAACCATTTCGGGTTTAACCAGAATGCGGATTTCACGACCTGCCTGAATAGCATAGGAGCTGTCAACACCCTCAAAGGAGGTGGCGATTTCCTCAAGCTTTTCAAGACGCTTGATGTAGCTTTCGATGTTTTCGCGACGGGCACCGGGACGGGCTGCCGAGATAGCATCAGCCGCCTGAACAAGACAGGCGATAACTGTCTTGGCTTCAACGTCACCGTGGTGAGCGTGGATGGCGTGGACAACGGCTTCATTTTCCTTGTACTTCTTAGCAACGTCAACACCCAACTGGATGTGGGAGCCGTCCTGCTCGTGGTCGAGAGCCTTACCGATATCGTGGAGAAGACCTGCTCTGCGAGCCAAGGTTACGTCCTCGCCGAGCTCGGCTGCCATAAGACCTGCTAAGTAGGAAACCTCAAGGGAATGGTTAAGAACATTCTGACCGTAGCTTGTACGGTAATGAAGCTTACCGATAAGCTTGGTGAGTTCGGGATGCAGATTATGTATACCCGCATCCAATACTGCCTGTTCACCCTGCTGCTTGATAACGCGGTTAACGTCGGCTTTTGCCTTTTCGACTGTTTCCTCAATTCTGCCGGGATGAATTCTTCCGTCGAGAATGAGCTTTTCGAGGGCAACCCTTGCAATTTCACGACGCACGGGGTCAAAGCTGGAAAGGGTGATGGCTTCGGGGGTGTCGTCTATGATAAGGTCAACGCCTGTTGCGGTTTCGAGAGTACGGATGTTACGACCCTCTCTGCCGATGATGCGACCCTTCATTTCGTCATTGGGGAGAGATACAACCGATACGGTTGACTCGCTGGAATGGTCGGCGGCACAACGCTGAATTGCCTGAGATATAAGAGCGCGTGCAAGCTTGTCGGCTTCTTCCTTAGTCTGGTTTTCAACCTCTTTGATACGAACGGCTTTTTCGTGGGTCAACTCACCGTCGAGATCCTGCAAAAGTCTTGCCTTTGCCTGTTCAACCGTGTAGCCCGAAATACGCTCGAGAAGTTCAAACTGACTTTTTTTCATCTGTTCAATTTCGGAAAGTTTGTCCTCAACCTCTTTGGCACGCTTCTGGATTTTTTCTTCCTTAAGCTCTAAGTTGTCCATTTTCTTGTCGAGGTTTTCTTCCTTCTGCTGGAGTCTACGCTCCTGACGCTGGATTTCACTGCGTCTTTCACGAATCTCCTTATCAGCCTCGGCACGGATTTGTTGAGCTTCCTCCTTGGCTTCAATACGGGATTCCTTCTTCATTGCTTCGGCTTTGTTTATAGCCTCGCTTTTGATTCTGTTAGCTTCTTTTTCGGCAGAACCGATTGCTGACTCGGCAACCTTGCGTCTGTGAATTGAACCGGAAACAAAACCGATTACAATACCCACAACGGCGGTGCCTGCGGCAATACCTACTGCCAGTAGTGTTGGCATCATAAAATGCACCTCCATATATATTTATCCGCTGTTGTCCATGGTGAGTGAATATCCGTGGAAAAGGCCGCGTGTTCGCCTTGATACTATATACAAAAAGGAGCCGTCATTCGCAAATAGGCAGTTTGCAAAACAACTACTTGCCCTATTGTAAACTATTATCAGTACTATTTTAATGCCTTAAAGTCGATATGTCAAGTAAAACAAGGTCTATATTTAGAAAAAAATATTTGAATATCAATTCTATAAAATATTTTTATTGCATATTTCCCATCTTTGTATTATTATATTATTAATTAGTTTTTAGGAGTGAACGAAAATGCTACAGTATAAGGATATGAGCCGTGAGCAGTTGCAGGATGCCTTTGAGTTGGTTAAGGCAAGATATTCGGAGTTTTGTTTAAGGGAGCTTCACCTCAATATGGCAAGAGGTGTACCCAGTCCCAAGCAGATGGATATAAGCTCTGAGATGTTTAATAAGGTCGGCACCGATTCGGGCTATCTTAACGAAACGGGTATAGATTGCCGTAACTATGGCGGTCTTGACGGTCTGCCCGAGCTTAAAGAGCTTTTTGCAGATATGATGAACGTTGAACCCAGCCAGGTTATTGTGGGTGGCAACTCCTCCCTCAATATGATGTTTGATACCATATCTCAGTTTATGACCCATGGTTCTTACGAGGGAGGCACCCCTTGGGGACAGCAGGGAGAAATCAAGTTCCTTTGCCCCGTTCCGGGCTACGACCGTCATTTTAAAATTACCGAGTATTTTGGTATTAAAATGATTAATATCAAGATGAACGAGGACGGACCCGACGTCGACGAAATCAATCAGTACATCACCGACCCTGCCGTTAAGGGCATGTGGTGCGTGCCGAAATATTCCAACCCAAACGGTGTGGTTTACAGTGCCGAGATAATCGAAAAGCTTGCTGCATTAAAGCCTGCATCAAAGGATTTCAGAATTATGTGGGACAATGCTTATTGTGTTCATCATCTCACCGATAACGAGATTGAAATCCCCAACATTCTTGAAGTGTGTGAAAAGTACGGCAACGAGGATATGGTAATCAAGTTTGCCTCCACCTCGAAAATTACCTTCCCCGGAGCAGGTGTGGCAGCCGAGGCGGCAAGTGCAAGAAACGTCGCTTTCCTTAAAAAGCGTATGAGCTTCCAAACCATCGGTCCCGATAAGCTGAATCAGCTTCGCCACGCAAGAGTTTTCAAGGACATCAACGATATCCGTGTTCATATGAAAAAGCACGCAGCAATACTGAATCCTAAGTTTGAGGCGGTTGAAAAGCGTTTTAATAAAGAACTCTCCGGACTCGGCATTGCCGAATGGACCAAACCCCTCGGCGGATATTTTATCAGCCTTAATGTAATGAAGGGCTGTGCCAAGCGTGTTGTTGCCCTTTGTAAAGAGGCGGGTGTAGTGCTGACCGATGCAGGTGCGCCCTATCCATACGGCATCGACCCCGACGACTCCAATATCCGCGTAGCACCCAGCTACCCCACCGTTCAGGAATTGGCAACCGCCGCCGAGCTTCTTTCGGTAGCCGTAAAATATGCCGCACTTGAGAAACTGTTGGCAGAATAATCTCCAACAAATCGCAGTATTTTTTAAAAAATGCAAAAATTTGTTGACAAGGTTGTCAAAAAACTATATAATAGATTAGTAATTTTGTGGGCTTTTATGTATAAAGACCGCTTACAATATTTAATTGGAGGCTTAAGGAATGAAAAGAAAAGGTAAAGTAAAGTTTTTCGTTGTACTTGCTTTGCTGCTTGCATTCTGCTATACAGCATTTTTCGGCATCAGCATCGACAACTACTACGGCGACACCAACACCTTCCACTTTGCCATTAAAGGTGCAAAGGATATCCGTTGGGGTATCGACATCAGCGGTGGTGTAGAGGCAGTTTTCTCCCCCGACATCAAGGACACTGAAATCACAGACGAAAATATGGACTCCGCAAAGGAAATCATCGAAACCCGTCTGGTAAGCAAAAACATAACCGACTACGAGGTTTTCGTGGACTACGAAAAGCATCAGGTTGTTGTTCGTTTCCCGCAGCCCTCTGACGCTGCCGAGAATTTCGACGCTCAAGAGGTTGTAAACGACCTGGGTGAAACCGCAATGCTTACCTTCTGTCGCAACACCGACACCGAGGATGTAATCCTCACAGG
>JAZNQM010000081.1:0-21049 GCA_045590175.1 Acutalibacteraceae bacterium
GGGCGGTTCCTGGATGTTTGCCGCAAGCTTTATTGTTGACCCATTAATATTTACTTGTAAGTTTCAACGGCTCGAAGCCTCTCGGTTTCAAGCCGTTTTTTCCATTCTAAAAGCGAAAAGCAAAATTAATATTTTGTTAATAATTTTACAATACCGCCCCATAAATCTGTCTGTAAAATTATGATACAAAAGCATTCAAGAAAGGAGCGTAGTAATGAAATTCAGACACGAATGGAAGCACGAAATCAACTTCAGCGATATGCTCACACTTCGTCAGCGGCTATCGGCAGTTATGCAACAGGATAGGAACGCTGTTGATGGCAGGTATAAGATTCGTAGCTTGTATTTTGATAATACCTCTGACAAGGCACTCAGGGAAAAACTTGACGGAGTTAACATACGCGAAAAGTTTCGTATCCGCTACTATAACAACAACACCGACTTTATTCGTTTAGAAAAGAAAAGTAAGGTGAACGGTCTCTGCCTAAAGGAAAGCACTCCGCTGACACAAGCTGAGGTGAAGGCGATTACAGAGGGTGATTTTTCCCGAATGGCAAACCGTGGTATTCCGCTGATTATAGAGCTGTACAGCAAGATAATGAGCCAGGGATTGCGACCTAAAACCATAGTGGATTATATAAGAGAGCCTTTTGTTTTTGCTCCGGGAAACATCAGAGTAACTCTTGACTATAATATCCGCACGGGAATTGACTGCACTGACTTTCTTAATCCAAACTGCATTACTGTTCCTGTCAGCAATTCCCCTATCATTCTCGAGGTAAAGTGGAACGAATACCTTCCAGATATAATCAAGGATGCAGTACAACTTCCAAACTGCCGTGTAGGGGCATTTTCAAAATATGCCGTATGCAGAATATACGGTTAAAACCAAAATACTAAGGAGTAAATATTATGACTTTCAACGACATTTTCAAATCAAGCTTTTTAGAGAACATCGCAAGCGTGAGCATACTGGATATGGTGCTGGCACTGGCATTGGCATTCGGCATAGGTATGTTTATTTTTTTTGTATACAAAAAAACCTATCAAGGCGTTATGTATTCCTCAAGCTTTGGCACAACTCTGGTTGCACTCACTATGATTACTACCCTTGTGATTTTGGCGGTAACCTCCAATGTTGTTCTTTCGCTCGGTATGGTTGGTGCTCTTTCTATAGTTCGTTTCCGCACTGCTATAAAAGAGCCTCTTGATATTGCTTTCCTCTTTTGGTCGATTGCGGTAGGTATTGTGCTTGCAGCAGGCTTTATTCCTCTTGCAGTTATCGGAAGCATTGTTATCGGTGCTATTCTTCTTATTTTCGTAAATAAGAAATCACACTGCAATCCCTATATTGTAGTGCTTTCCTGCAGTGATGGAGCAAGCGAAAAGGAAGCGGTGGACTTCATAAGAAGCTGCGTAAAAAAATGCGTTATAAAAAGCAAAACCGCAACCAAAAGTAACATTGAACTGAATCTCGAAATTCGTATGCTGAATGACGACACCGATTTCATCAACACATTGAGCGATATGCCGGGTGTGAACAGTGCGGTTTTAGTCAGTTATAATGGCGAGTATATGGGATAAGGTGGTTCGATATGTCGACACACAAGTATTTTGACAAAATCTGCTGTGTTGTCCTTGCACTCACTCTGATTCTTACCGTACTATTTATGAATGCAGAGAGTTTGGGAATTCATAAATCCACAAGCGTAATGGGCTATGAAAAGACGTTGTTTGATACCACAAGGGTTCATACCATTGATATTATAATGGATGACTGGGATGAATTTATTGCCAACTGCAAAAGCGAGGAGTACTATACCTGCTCCGTTGTTATTGACAGTGAATCGTATAAAAACGTTGCGATACGCGGTAAAGGCAACACCTCACTCAGTCAGGTTACCAACGACCGATACAGCTACAAAATCGAGTTCGACCATTACGACAGCACCAACACCTACTACGGTCTTGATAAGCTATGCCTTAACAACATCATCCAGGATAATACATATATGAAGGATTATCTCAGCTATCAGATAATGAAGGAAATGGGCGTTGCCTCTCCCCTTTGCAGTTTTTCATACATCACTGTAAATGGTAAGGATTGGGGGCTTTATCTTGCGGTAGAGGGCATGGAGGAATCCTTTCTGCAGCGTAATTACGGTAAGGATTACGGCGAGCTTTATAAACCCGACAGTATGGATATGGGCGGCGGACGAGGAAACGGTGGGAATTTCGATATAGACAAGTTCATCAATGAGTCCGAATCAAACAGCAAGGATGTGAACAATGCCCAAAGAGGTAATCAAGCTCAAACCAACAACGTCACTCCTCCATCAAACCAAAGTGAAAATGCAGTCACTCAGTCACATAACGATATGGGTGATGTTCGACCGAACGGAAGACCTGATATATTTGGCGAGCAATGGGGCATAGACAGAGGACAGATGCCAGAAGGTATGACACCGCCCACTGGCAATACAACCGACTTAGGCGAACAAATGCCCGAAAATACAACACCGCCCTCTGATGGTACAGAGTCAGAAGCAGACAGCCAAAACACCGATAATCTCCAAAATAACCGCCCAGATAAAATTGGTGGTATGCGTAACGGCAGTGATGACGTTCTGCTGAAATATATTGACGATAATATTGAGAGTTATTCCAATATTTTCGAAAATGCCAAAACAGATATTACCGACAGTGACAAGGTTAGGTTAATCGAGGCGTTGAAAAAGCTTTCAAGCGGTGAGAATATAAGCAATACTGTTGATGTAGATGCAGTCATACGCTATTTTGTGGTGCATAATTTTCTATTGAATTTCGATAGTTACACAGGCTCAATGATTCATAACTATTATCTATATGAAAACGATGGGCAATTGCAGATGCTTCCCTGGGATTACAATCTCGCTTTCGGAGGTTTTCAGTCGATGGGCGGTGCCACATCTCTTGTGAACTATCCCATTGATTCTCCTGTATCGGGCGGCAACATTTCTGACAGGCCAATGCTCGCCTGGATATTCAACAGTGAGGAATACACAGAGCAGTATCACAAATATTTTGGGGAATTTATTTCCTCATATTTTGACAGCGGATATTTTGCCGAAATGATAGACAAGGTCAAGGCTATAATTTCCCCTTATATCGAGAAGGACCCTACTAAATTCTGCACCTTCGACGAATTCAAGAAAGGCATTGATACACTTAAAAGTTTCTGTCTGCTACGTGCAGAAAGCGTAAGTGCACAGCTGAAAGGGGAAATCGGATCTACGACCGACACACAATACAACTCTACACTCATTGATGCAGGCGAACTTCAGATAAGCGATATGGGTTCAATGCAGAACACTATGGGCGACAAGGATAGACCCGGTAATATACCGACACCACCAAACGATGGTTCTGCTGAGGCAGATAGCAGTGAAACCGCCAACACCGAGCAAGATGGCTTTGGGGGTCAAATGCACCGTCCCGACGATACAGCCCCACAGAACAGCAAGGAACAACAAATACAGCAACCACAGAATCCTATAACTACTACTTCCTGGATTACGCTTGGAGGCACTGTGCTGATACTTGCAATCGGTCTGATATTTGCTATCACATTCAAAAGACGTAAATAAAAACTAACGGTAGATAGAAATTTCTATCTACCGTTAGTTTTTTCAGCGATTTTTCCAAACTACTTTTCTTTAAACTTCACTGCAGTTCCGTATACTATAACCTCTGCGGCTCCTTGCATCACGGATGAAGATGAGTATTTCACGTTGACAACAGCGTCTGCCCCAAGGGCTTCGGCTTCTTCAACCATTCGCTTTGTAGCAAGGGCTCGGGCATCGTTCATCATTTCGTTATACGCCTTAAGCTCGCCACCAACTAAAGTTTTAAAGCTCTGTGTTATATCCTTTCCTATGTGCTTGGACTGAATGGTACTGCCCTTTACTAAAGACAGCGTTTCCAGCTCTTTACCGCTTATATAATCAGTATTTACTAATATCATCCTCTTCACCTTTCTTTATTTCTTTTATTCTTTCTATACACACTGCAATTGTCAATACGGAACAGACTAAGGGTAAAACTCCTAAAAGTATTTTAAAAAAGCCCTTCACCAACCATATCAGCAATCCAAAGTATGCTACATAATAAATTACCATAATGATAGACACGATAATCGGTGCTATCATTTTTCTTTTGCGGTTGTTCAATTCAAGTTCACCAAACCTTAAAACTTAACCTCGTCGGGATGGAGACCCGAGCCGCCGCAGTATGCCATTGAATTAATAGTGGTCATATCCTCCGCTGATATCTCGAAATCAAAAACATTGGTGTTTTCCAAGATTCTTGAGGGAGTGACCGATTTGGGCAGGGGTAGTGTTCCTTCCTGCAAGCACCAACGAATACAAAGCTGTGCCACAGATTTATTGTATTTTTCAGCTATCGCTTTAAGGGTTTCGTTGCTGAGCATTTTGCCTGTTCCAAGGGGACTCCAAGCTTCAACAAGGATGTTGTTTTCTTTGCAAGCTTTTACTGTTTCTTCCTGCATAAAGCCCGGGTGAAATTCGATTTGGTTAACCATAGGCGCAACCTCGGTTTTGAGCAAAGATTCCAGGTGGTGAGGCAAGAAATTCGATACACCGATAGCCTTGATTTTACCGGCTTTATACAGCTCAGTCATTGCTCGCCAGCTTTGAAGATTGATTTCATCCCAATTTTCAAATTGACTATGGGAAGCAGGCCAATGAATAAGATAGAGGTCAAGATAGTCCAGCTGCAGTTTTGAAAGGGTCTCCTCAAAAGCCTTAAATGTGCTGTCGTAGCCCCTGCACTTATTCCAAAGCTTACTTGTTACAAAAAGCTCTTTGCGGTCAACACCGCTTTGCTTTATGGCAAAACCGACGCTCTCCTCGTTACCGTAGACTGCGGCAGTGTCAATGTGACGATAGCCGCACTTGATAGCTTCTGCAACGGAATTCACAGCAACCTCGCCATCGGGAGTTTGCCAGGTACCAAATCCCACACAAGGTATTACAATACCGTTGGATAAGGTATAACAATCAGTTAGTTTTTTCATATTTTTACTCCTTAAAATGAATCGTAAATGACAGTTTCGTCGTCGGGTCGATATTTGGAATGTAGGTCAAGGGGTTTGGCATCATCGGAAGGGTAGCCCATAACAAGCAAAGCTACAGGCTCGATATTTTGAGGGATGTCAAATTCCCTTCTCATGGCTACAGGGTCAAAGTGCATCACCCAGGTAGTTCCCACACCGATATCTGCCGCACATAACATCATATGGGTAGTGACAATTGAAGCATCACATACACCACAGTTTTTGCCATCGTATTTTCTAACCCAGCATTCTTCCCTATTGTAACAAACAAGGGCAGCTGTGGGGGCATTGAAATGGCATTTTGAGCAGTTCTTTAGCTTATCAAGAGCATCGGCACTTTTAATAACCAGAATTCGATAAGGCTGGTAATTGCAGCCTGTTGGGGCAAGCCTGGCAGCCTTGAGAATTTTTTCCAAATCCTCAGCCTTCACAGGTTCATTTTTGAAACTGCGAACCGAATATCTTTTTTCGGCAAGGTTTAAAAAATTCATAAGTATCACTTCCTAATACAATTATATCACAACTAAAACACAAAATAAAGATAAAAAAGCATCCGCACATATTAATGTACGGATGCCGAAATTTAAAATATTACTTCTTGAAGATATCCATCACGTCAAGATAATCCTCATCTGCAGAAGAATCACTGTTCTTTGCAAGAATATCCTGAAGCTCGCCGGACATATCACCGGTTGCATTGTCATCGCCAAGACCTGTTGCGATAACGGTTATGCGCATTTCATCTTCAAGGTTCTCATCAAGCTGAACACCCCAAATGATGGTTGCATCGGGATGAACGGTCTTTGCGATGAGAGAAGAAGCCTGGTCAACCTCGTCAAGACCGATATCGGGAGAAGCAGTGATGCTGATGATAACACCTGTAGCGTTGTCGATTTTGGTTTCGATAAGGGGGCTGTTGATGGCTGCCAATGCTGCCTGCTCTGCCTTCTCGCGACCCGAGGCATGACCAACACCCATATGGGCATAGCCAGCATCGGACATAATGGTTGTAACGTCGGCGAAGTCGAGGTTAATCATAGCAGTAGCATTGATTAACTCGGAAACGCTCTGAACACCCTGACGGAGAACGTCATCGGCAACGTCGAATGCGTTAAGAAGGGTTATCTTCTGCTCGGAGAAGAACTTAAGTCTTTCGTTAGGAATAACGATAAGGCTGTCAACGTGCTGACGGAGAGCTTCAATTCCCTGCTCAGCCTGCTTCATTCTCTTTGCACCCTCAAAAGCAAAAGGCTTGGTTACGATACCGATGGTAAGGATGCCCATTTCCTTTGCAATCTGAGCAACAACGGGAGCAGCACCTGTACCGGTACCGCCGCCCATACCTGCGGTAACGAATACCATATCAGTACCGCGAAGGGCTGCAGAGATTTCTTCTCTTGATTCTTCAGCAGCTTCCTGGCCGCGGGTGGGGTTAGCACCAGCACCGAAGCCGCGGGTTTTTCTTTCACCAATCTGGAGCTTACTTGTGGCTTTAGAGGCAAGAAGGGCTGCTTTATCGGTGTTGATTGCGATGTATTCTACACCCTTAACACCTGCAGTTACCATTCTGTTAACAGCGTTACCCCCGCCGCCACCTACACCTATAACTTTTATTTGAACAATGTCTTCTGTTTCCTGAGCTATCTCAAACGGCATTTTTATAACTTCCTTTCAGTATGTATATTTACTATCATCCAATAATACAATTAAATAATAACATAAACTTATATAAATTTCAAGGGCATTTTCTGTTTTTATTTATAAAATATTACACATCAACCTTGTTGTCGCGTAACTTTGCTTTCTCTGTTAATTATATGTTTCGTTTTTCTCTCCTCTTGTGAAATATCCTTCTTTCTTTTCGGTGTAATATCTGAGGTTAATAGTGCCCTTATCGTTATTATGTTTCTTTTCTATCTGTTCAATCATTTTATTCATAAAGTTAAGCTTTTCGGTAAGGTCAGCGGTGGTGCCGATTTCGACTGCATACCTTCCGTTTACCGTCAGTCTGATATCAAACTGTGATGTAGTGTCAAGATAATTCACACTGTTACCGCTTTTTTTCACTGTTTCCATTATCTCTTTGGCGTTGTTGAAAGTATTTGCGTCTTTGAATACTGCAATCCTTCCCTCTTCGGCTTCGCTAAGCTTAAGACCGCTGATATAAGTCAGCTTTTTGTTTCTCTTTTCTGTTGTTTCCAAAATCTTGAACCCGGAATCCATTGAGATGTATTTTTTCTTGTGTTTAACACAATATGCTGCTTTGGTTTCGCTAACAACTAAGGTGACTGTATCTGGCAGTTCCTTCACGATTTCAACCGAACCGATAAAGGGCAGACCTTCGGTAACCTTTTTATTAACAACGCTCTCCAGGGTCATTATGATATTATCACCCTTGTTAATCCCCGACAATGCGAGGATTTCCTTGCTTGTGTATTTTTTGCCGCTGTATTTAACCGAGATGTTATTAATCGGCAAAAGCACGGTTGCGAGAAGAATGATAAACACAACCATTATCACCGACAGCATTGCGCCTATAAAGCCTTTACGAAGTTTTCTTTTGGGTCTTTTCTTTACACTCATACCTTTATCCTTTTTATTCTTGCGCCTAATTCCTTAAAATATATTTCAGGGGTTTCGTAACCTCTGATTATGTGTTGAATTTCTCCTATTTCGGTTTTACCCTTTGCCGCAAAGCCTGCCACCATCAATGCCGCACCGCCTCTAAGGTCGGTACAATTAACCGAGGCACCCTGCAATTCACTTACACCTTCTACAACTGCGGTTCTTCCCTCTACCTTGACATCTGCACCAAGGCGATTAAGTTCATCCGCAAATTTAAATCGGTTCTCGAATATTGTTTCCACAAAAACACTTGTGCCTTTGGCAATGCTTGTGGTGGCGATAAGCGTGGGACCCGCATCGGTAGGAAAACCGGGGTAATACTGAGTTCGCACCTTTTTTAACCTGTTAAGTGGTGCATCTGAGCTTACCTGCATTTGATTGCGGTTTGTTTTAATTTTACACCCGAGCCCTTCATATTCTGAAATAATTGCCTTCAGATGCCGGGGGCAGATGTTTTTGATTATTGCTTTACCGCCTGTTATTGCGATGGCGGACATATACGTCGCCGTGAGAATTCTGTCGGGAATTACGGTGTGTTCAACTCCGTGCAGAGCTTTTACTCCCTCAATGATAATATCACTGCTTCCCGCACCCTTGATTTTAGCTCCTGCTTTATTAAGGAAATTTGCCAAATCCTCAATCTCGGGTTCCCTTGCGGCATTATAAATTTTAGTGGTGCCCTCTGCTGTTGCGGCGGCAATCATAATATTTTCTGTGGCACCGACACTTGGTATGGGAATATATATACTTTTGCCCTTTAGCCCGGTGTCGCACTCACAGTCTATACAGCCGTGAACCTCATTGATTTTAAGACCTAATTCTTTTAGAGCAGACAGGTGTAAATCTATTGGTCTTGGTCCGATTTCACATCCACCCGGACTGCTTATGTATGCCTTCTTACACCTTGCTGCTATAGCTCCTAAAAACACTATTGAGGAACGCATTTCCCGCATCAGATTTTCGGGAATGACACAGCAATTAACATCTGTTGCATCAATAATCAAGGTGTCTTCTTCCCGAGAACAACGGCAACCGAGATTTACTAAAATTTTGATTGACGCTCTGACATCCGAAAGGTCGGGACAATTATGTATAACGCTTATTCCGCTAACAATCAAGGATGCCGCGAGAATAGGCAGTACACTGTTTTTTGCACCGTGTACCCGTGCCTCGCCGCAAAGAGGAATTCCGCCCTCTATTATAATCTTTTCCATTATCAGCACTCCATTCGACAACTGAAAAAATTTTTTCAGTTTATCTTATGCAGGAGTACTGAGAATTGTTAATAGTACAGTTTTATATTTATTTCGCTTAGCCTATATAAAGCTCCATAAGGCAATCGTAAATACGCTTGTTTGCATCTAAAATTGCGGTTTCTGCGGCATTTTTGCCCATAATTTCTGCACGTTCTGAGTGGGCAAATATCTCCGCTACCGCACGGGTTAAGCTTTCACCGCTTAAATCCTTCTCCTCTATTACTTCTGCCGCATTTTTCTCTTTAAGAGTCATTGCGTTGTGGAACTGATGGTTTTCAGCAACATAAGGTGAAGGCACCAGAATCGAGGCTCTTCCTGCGGCTTCAATTTCGGTCAATGTTATCGCACCTGCCCTGCCGATTACCAAATCTGCCGCCGCCATACAGTCTGCCATATCGCTGATATACTCAGTTATTCTCAGATTTTCGGCTTCGACATTAACTCCCTTTTCCTTTAAGGTATTAATGGTATTATCGTAACCCGCTTTACCCGTTGCGTGGAAATGGATAAACTTGCCGCTTTCCCAATGGGTAGCCATCAAATCGGTAATTGCGGCATTAAGCGGTGCCGCACCCAAGCTACCGCCAAAAGAAAGAATCATCGGACGGTTGTCGAGCCCCAATTTTGCTCTCGATAAATCGCGGTCAAGCTTCAAGAATTCTACCCTGACGGGATTTCCTGTTATAATGGGTTTATTTTTGCAGTTGAGGTACTTTTCTGCCTGCGGCATTGCCAACATAACTCTGTCGACCTTTGGTGCCAACATTTTAGTTGTAACACCGGGAAAGGCGTTTTGCTCGTGAATAGCAGTCTTAATGCCAAGCTTCGACGCTTCTCTTAAAACGGGACCGCTTACATATCCTCCCGTGCCTACAACCAAATCGGGCTGTAATTCCTTAAGAATTTTTCTTGCCTTTAAGGAAGAAGTGAAGGCTTTTTTTACTGCAATAACGTTTTTTATTATATTCTTGGGCTTAAAGCTACGCTGAAAACCTGCAACATCTATGGTTCTGAATTCATAGCCAGCCTCCGGTACGAGCCTTGCTTCCAGTTTTTCGGCAGTTCCGATGTAACTGATTTCGGCATCCGGGTGAAGCTCCTTTATATAACCGGCAACCGCCAATGCGGGATTGATATGACCTGCGGTGCCACCGCCTGCAAAAAGAATATGCATATTAATTATCTCCTATTTCTTGGTTATTTTACTGAATCGGGAAACCGACAGGACCACACCCATCTCTACCAGATTAATCATTAAAGCTGTACCACCATAGCTGAAGAACGGGAGGCTTATACCTGTGTTTGGTACAGTGTTAGTAACAACCATTATGTTAAGCATGGCCTGTATTCCGACCTGACACACAATACCGATAGTAAGCAATGAGCCGAATTTATCAGCCGCACCTTGTGCAATTTTTAATCCTCTCCAAACAAGTGCACAGAACAGACCAACAATAAGCATTGCCCCCAACAGCCCCAATTCTTCACAGACTACAGAGAATATAAAGTCGTTGTGGGGTTCGGGTATCCAAAGGTGTTTTTGCATAGACTGTCCGATTCCTCTGCCCAACAAACCGCCCGATCCAATCGAAAGCAGAGACTGAACGGTTTGATAGCCTTTACCGGTAATATCTGACCAGGGATCTAACCAATACTGAACACGGTCAGCGGCATAGCTTACAACACCCGAAATTGCCGCCACAGCAACTGCGGCAACACCCAAGCCTATACCTCCGAAAATATATATTCTTCTGAGTCCGCCCACAACCATAAGAATTATTCCAATGGTGAATATAAGAATTGTTGCGGACAGGTGGGTTTCAAAAACCACCAATAGACACACAATGCCAAGCAATGAGCCTAAAAACAGTACGCTGAATTTGAAGGTTTTCATAGCATTGAAGTTAATCGATATCATATGTGCAAAAATAAGAACAATAGCAAATTTTGCAATTTCCGAAGGTTGGAAACCAAATGAACCTATATATATCCAACGATGCACTCCTTTGTTAGCAGGCATAAGATAAACTAACACCAGCAACACAAGAGTTATGCCATATAAAAGCCAGGAGAAATTCATTAGTTTGTGATAGTCTATTTTAGAAACAATGAACATTCCAGCAACACCGATGACGGCATAAAACAACTGTCTGAGTATGAAGTGATAGTTGTTACCCTCGTTTGTATAGGCGAAGGAATATGATGCAGAAAACAGCATAATAAGTCCCGCCCCGAGAATGGTCAGCAACAAAAACAGAAAAGGTAGGTCCATACTTCCGTTTTTTACAATCCAACCGTTATTCAGTTTTGTTTTCTTCTTGACATTTTCAGCGGAAGACATAGGGCTACCTCCATTTTAGATTAAAGAATAATGGGTAAGAGGGCTATAAAGCATCCCACTGCTGTTACAGCTGAAAACAGCAAAACTATCTTCTGTTCACGGAAGCCGCAGAGCTCGAAATGGTGATGTATAGGCGCCATCTTGAAAAGGCGTTTTTTGGTCTTTTTATAATAGGCAACCTGCAGAATTACCGAGACCGCCACAATAATATACACAATTCCTGCAAGTATTAAGAGTATCGGTCTACCGATAGCAAATGCCAACGCAACAACCACACCGCCAAGGAAAAGCGAACCCGTGTCACCCATAAACACCTTTGCAGGATGACTGTTCCATACAAGGAAGCCAAGGCAAGCACCTGCCGCGGAACAAGCAAGGATGTTGGCACCTAACAATTGAAGGTTTGCCGCAGCAAGCATAAAACAACAGCACACAACAAGAGTCACAGAGGATGCTAAACCATCGAGACCGTCGGTAAGATTCACGGCATTTGTAAATCCATAAATAAACATAAGTGCTATCGGCCAGAAAATAAGTCCGATGCCGTCAACAACGCTTATATCTCCCACTATCGGCAGCCAGGTGGTGGTCATACCGCCAAGCCCGAGACTTGTCAAATATGCCGCAGAAACCAAAAGTTGCAGCAGTGTTTTCTGACTCGCAGTAAGTCCAAGGTTACGCTTTTTTACTACCTTGATATAGTCATCGATAAATCCGACAAAACCCATACCGAGAGCGAGACCTATTCCCGCAAAAACATAGGACATCTCTAATGGCGTTTTCCAAATACTGTCCTTTGTTGCAAAAGCAGAAAGGCAAAAACTGATTACCGTTGCGACGATGAAGCCTATGATAATCATTATACCTCCCATTGTGGGTGTGCCATTCTTTTTCTCGTGCCAGGCAGGACCGATTTCACGGATCGTCTGTCCGAACTTAAGCTTATGAAGATAAGGTATAACTATAAAGCCCAATAAAGTTGTAACCGCAAAACCAACTACAGCGGCAGTTATAAACAATGTTGCCTTCATTATAATTCCTCCAATGCCTCTTGAACAACCTCTCGTTCATCGAGATGTATTTTTCCTGTGCTTAAAATCTGGTAATCCTCGTGTCCCTTACCTGCAAGAACGATTATATCGTCTGCTACGGCGTGGGAAATTGCATATTTAATTGCTTCAACACGGTTTTCTATTACTACGTAAGGGGTCTTGAATTCCTTCATTCCTGCAACAATATCTTTAATTATTGCCGTCGGGTCCTCGGTTCGTGGATTATCAGATGTTACAATAACAAAATCCGCAAGTCGTGCAGCTATTTCGCCCATCTGCGGACGCTTGGTTTTATCTCTGTCGCCGCCGCAACCGAACAATGCAATAAGTCTGTTCTTGGGAACCTCGCGGAAGGTTTGCAGAATATTATCCAGACCGTCGGGAGTGTGAGCATAATCGATAATGACGTGGAAATCCTTGCCAGTCGGAACGACCTCTGCCCTACCCTTTACTCCGGACAAGCTTTGAAGTGCCTTTCCGATTTCAAATATCGGTACGTTAAGACAAAGTGCACATCCTGCAGCACAAAGTCCGTTGTAAACCGAGAACTTACCGCCTGTTTTAAGCTTGATTCTGCCAATTATTCCATAGCCGACTAAATCGAAATCCACACCGTCGGCACGGTATATTATACCTTTGGCGGAATATGTGGCATCGTCACTTGTAGTAGAATAGCTGACTACATCGCAATCAAGACCCTCAACCAGACGTTTAGACCAAGGGTCATCATAATTGATAACAGCTGTCTTGCACATCTTGAAAAGCTCCCGTTTTGCCAGCATATAGTTTTCCATCGTTACGTGGTAATCCAAATGGTCCTGAGTCAGATTTGTGAACATACCGACATCAAAGGTTACGCCGCATATACGCTTCTGATGAAGTGCGTGGGAGGAAACCTCCATTATGCAGTGGTCACAACCTGCATCCACCATCTTAGCAAAAAGTTCATTAAGCTCGTAGGCACCCGGTGTGGTGTTGTTAGAATCCACAGTCTCATCACCTATCATATGCTGAATGGTGCCGATAAGTCCGCATTTATGTCCAACCGATTCTAAGATGGTCTTAACCATATAGGATACGGAAGTTTTGCCATTGGTTCCTGTAACACCTATAAGCTTCATACTATCAAGCGGATTACCGAACCAATTAGAGCAAGCTTCAAAAAATAAGGTATGTGTATCCTCAACAATTATCTGATTAGGAAGATTAATATCTTTCTCGGCTATTACAACCGTAGCTCCGTTTTTATATGCCGACTCTGCGTAACTGTGACCATCATTATTAGGTCCGCTTATACACACAAAGACATAGCCTGTTTTTACTACTCGTGAATCCGAAGTGATTCCGGTAATTTCAATATCATTATATTCACAATCAAGCTTTGGAAATATTTTAGAAAATATCACATTAATCCTCCTTATTGTTTTAAAAATCTACAATAGTATCATTTCTGAAGCTAACGGTTATGGTGCTACCTATAGGTAGTTTCTTGCCTGCTTTGACACTTTGACTGTATGCAACAACGCCAACGTCTGAAAGGGATGTTCCCTCAAAAGCCACGTTAAAGCCTGCATACGCTGCCGCCTCGTTAACCTCTGATACTGTCTTGCCCTTAAAATCGGGCACTTCTTGTTTGGTGGCTTTTTCTCCGTCTGTATAAAGAACAACAACACCACCGTCATAAATCTTAGAGCCGACTTCGGGCATCTGAGAAACAACTGTTTCCCCGTCACCCACTACCCTTGCGGTAAAGCCTTCGGAAGCAAGTTTGTTCTGAGCTTCTGATACGCTTATGTCTCTGTAATCCGCCACAGCCTTTGACATTGACTCAAGCTCTTCCTCGCTGTAGCTGGGCTCGTATCCAAGATAAGGCAGGGTTTCGGAAAGAATCTTGCCAACCGACGGAGCGGAAATTGTACCGCCGTAATAGTTGCCTGCTGTAGGTTCGTCGAGAAGGAAAAGAATTGCAATCTCAGGGTCGTTAGCAGGTGCAACACCCAAGCAAGAACCAACGTAAAGGTTGTCGGTTTCCGCAGAAATATTTTCTGCAACTTTCTGGGAGGTTCCTGTTTTTGCACCGATTTCATAACCCGCAACATAGGCATTTTTGCCGCCGCCGATTTCAACAACATCGAATAGCAGATCACGCATAATCTTAGAGGTATCAGCAGAAACAACCTGTCTTTTTCTGACCGTAAAGATTGTTTCAACTGTTTTATTATCTGCATCTCTTATTTCAGACACTACATGCGGCTGAACTAAATATCCGCCGTTTACCGCCGCACTACAAGCGGTGATCAACTGAATAGGAGTGATTTTAAAGGTCTGGCCAAAAGCTGTTGATGCTAATTCAACAGGACCCATATTTGCTTCGCTGTGATAAGTAGGCAGTGCTTCGCCGGGCAGGTCAATGCCGGTTTTTTCAGTAAGTCCAAAGGAGCGGAAATACTTTGAGAATGTTTTAATTCCCAGCAGCTGACCGAGACTTATATACACAGGGTTGCAGGAATTCTGCATTGACTCACTTAAGGTCTGCAATCCGTGACCCTCTTTTTTATGACAATGGTAGGTCTGACCCGAAATAGTTATGTGACCCGAGCAATTATACGAGGTTCCCTTGCTTGTAAGACCCTCCTCCAAAGCAGCGGCACAAGTAACTATTTTGAAAACAGAGCCCGGTTCATAGGTATCAGAAACGGCTTTATTACGCCACATTTTATTTTGCAGCTCTGCTTTTTTCTCATCGTATTTTTTGCCTTTAAGACCCTTTAAAAGCTCTTTATATTCTTTAGGTAACTCTTGAGGATTATTGGGGTCGAAGTCACCCGAAACCGCAAGAGCCCTTATAGCGCCTGTGTTGACGTCCATAACGATACAGGTACCTCTCTCGGCTACCTTGTTTTCCTCAACAGCCTGGTCGAGATACTTTTCGGCAATCTCCTGGATGTAAGTATCTATGCTTAATATGAGGGTGTCGCCCTTTTTTGCCTCTTCCACATACTCATAGCTGAACTTCATATCAGCACCTTGTGCATTTTTAGAAGCTACAACTCTACCCGGAGTTCCTGTTAATCTTGTGTCGTAGGTGTATTCAACACCGAACAGTCCTTGATTATAGTCGCCTACGAAACCTAATACAGAAGATGCAAGGCTATCGTTGGGATAATATCTTTTGCTGGATTCATCCAAACCAAGAATGGCTGCATACTCGCCTTCGGCTATGAACTCACGGACCTTATCGGCAACTTTTTTGCCTATGTTTCTTTTGATAACTACATAGCTTGATTTCTGATTTATTGCCTTTTCTATCTTTTCTTCGTCAAGCTTCAGAATTTTTGCAAGACCTTCGGGAATATTTTTCTTGGCATTTGCCAAGCCCTCGGGGTCATCTTTATATACTGCGGAAAAATCGTTTGGAGTTACATACACATTCCACATAGTGGCACTTGTTGCCAACAGATTCATATTACAATCGTATATATCACCACGAAGTGCTGTGGTCTGGGTATCGTAAAGCTGCTGTTGAGACGCTTTTTCTTTGTATTCTTCCCCATCGATGATCATAATTTTAGTAAGACGAACGCCGGTTACACAAAACATAATAATCACAATAGCTAAAACAATCGCTGTCATTCGAAATTTCATCAGCTTCGTGGGATTTTTCGACATAATTCTTCTCCTTTCAAAAATGCTCGAAAACGAGAGTCATATAAATGGCTCTCGTCAACCTATTATATTCGCCTACGAGGTATAATTATTCTGCATCAGCAGATACTTCCTGCACCTCATCGTCATAGGTGAATATATAATTCATTTGTGTTTTTTCCTGCTTCTGCATACCAAGACCTATTGCCCGCTTTTCAAGATTGCCAACCGCAGTTTTCTTTTCCAGTTCAACATTCAATCTGGTCTTTTCGCTTAAAAGTCGTTCGGTCATTGTTTCGGCGGTGCCAAGTTCATTGCTTACACGGGAAATCTCAGCTCTTAAAAAGATATTGCAAAGTATACCAACAACTATTACAACCGTCATAATTATCGGAAAGGTTTTGGAGCTTGACACGGATTTCGCTTTGGACTTAGGGGCTCTTTTGGAGCTCTCAGCGAAATCGACAATCTTTTCTTTTTGAGTGTCTGCGGTTTCTCTGGGCATAAATCTATCATAATCGTGAGCAAGATTGTCATTAAAATACTTTATGTTATTCAATTCCTCAACACCCCTATAATTTTTTTATTCCTCTCAGTTTTGCACTGCGACTTCTTTGATTATCTTCTAATTCCTCATCAGTTGGAATTATTGGTTTTCTTGTTGCTAACTGTCCCCGAGGAGTTTTGCCGCATACGCACACGGGAAAATCGGGTGGACAGGTACATCCTCTGCAGAGTTCAGCAAAGGTGTTTTTAACAATTCTATCTTCCAGAGAATGGAAGGTTATTACCGCTAATACTCCGCCAACCTCTAACATATCGAAGGCATCAAGGAGGGAGTCTTCCAGCAAATCAAGCTCCTCATTGACCGCTATTCTTAATGCTTGGAAGCATTTTCTCGCGGGATGTCCGTTCCTTTTAGCCTTAGCAGGAACTGAGTCGCTTATGATTTCTGTCAACTGTCCCGTTGTGAGAATTGGCGTCGTTTCCCTTCTGGACACTATAGCATTTGCAATTTTCCATGCGAACTTTTCTTCGCCGAAATCTCTAAATATCTTTGTTAACTCTTCTGCATTCAAAGTATTAACCAAGTCGGCGGCGGTTGTTCCTTCCTGACTCATTCTCATATCAAGAGGAGCATCGGCATGATAGGAAAATCCGCGGGCTCTGTTATCAAGTTGCCAGGAGGAAACTCCCAAATCCAGCAACACACCGTTGACCTTTTCGACGCCTTTATCTTTTAAGGCAGTCTTCATATATCTGAAGTTTGTGTTTATAACCTCGGCGTTAAGCCCAGC
This sequence comes from Acutalibacteraceae bacterium, assembly GCA_045590175.1. Classification (GTDB taxonomy): domain Bacteria; phylum Bacillota; class Clostridia; order Oscillospirales; family Acutalibacteraceae; genus UMGS1532. The sequence continues at coordinate 17,331 of JAZNQM010000081.1, forward strand.
CAATCTTTCTGTCGCTACTGCAACTGCATCAGGGTCTCTGTCAAGAGCATACAGCTTACCGTTACGAAGCTTACGGGCAATGGCAGAGGAATGTCCCGCACCGCCTGCAGTACCGTCTATATAGATACCATCGGGATCGATATTAAGCAGTTCGATAGACTCGTGTAGCATTACTGACTTATGTATAAACTCCATTTACAGCTCCTTGTTTTCCCAAGCTTCAAGCAAACCAACTGCATACTCGGGTGAGCAGACAATCTTTTCCTCTTCCCACTTCTCGGGATTCCAGATTGCAGCATAGTCAGACTGACCAACAACCATTACTTCCTCGGTAAGTCCTGCATATTCACGCAGATGCGCAGGAAGCAAAAGTCTTCCCTGTCCGTCGAACTCGAGCTTGGCAGCACCGGCGAAAACGAACTTTCTTACGGTACGAGATGTGGCAACAGGCATACTCTTGATATACAAATCAAGCTTGTCCCATTCTTCCATAGAGTAGATGTATAAGCAAGGTTTGGCATCCAATCCTCGGCACACCATACACTTCTCTCCGAAATATTCGCGGAAATCGGTAGGAATACATATTCTGTTCTTTTTATCAATCTTATAAGGATATTCGCCGTAAACCATTGCTACACCTCCTCTCCCACTTTATGACACTTATCATCACTTTTAGGGGATTTTGCACCACTTTGTGTCTATTATATATCATTAGTAAGTAAAAATCAATAGTAATTTAAATAAAATTTAGCATTATTTTTTTGACAGAATGCACAAAAACACGACGTTTTTTACTTAGTTGTAAAAAAACGTCGTGTTAATAAGTGTTTATTGAACAGTTTTTTAAGGCTGCTTTCTGCAAAGTGTACCGACAGTGTTTATGCAGAAAATGAATTTTTCACCAACAAAAAAAAGAACCCTTCCAAAAAGGAAAGGTTCTTTAATAACTCACAATTAGATAAGCTCAATGATTGCCATCTCAGCTGCGTCACCGCGGCGGGGACCAATCTTGGTAATACGGCAGTAACCGCCGTTCTTATCTGCATATTTAGGAGCGATTTCGTTAAACAACTTGTTAACAACTGCTTCCTTTGTTACGAAAGCCATAGCCTGACGCTTATTGTGGAGGCTGCTTTCCTTTGCGAGTGTAATATACTTTTCCGCCATAGAACGTACTTCCTGAGCACGTGTATAGGTGGTTTCGATCTTGCCATTTTCCAGCAAGTAGGTAACCATACCACGGAGCATTGCTATTCTGTGGTCGCTGGTTCTACCGAGCTTTCTTGTACCTGGCATTTATACTCACTCCTTTTTATTAGTGATAGAATTATTCCTCATTACTGCAGAGGGAAACGCCCAGCGAATCAAGCTTAGCGATAACCTCTTCGAGTGATTTACGGCCGAGGTTACGAACCTTCATCATATCCTCTTCGGATTTGTTGGTGAGATCCTCGACTGTGTTAATTCCGGCTCTCTTCAAGCAGTTGAAGCTACGAACCGAAAGGTCAAGCTCCTCAATGGTCATCTCAAGGACTTTTTCCTTACCGATGTCACCCTTCTCAACCATAATCTCTCCGCTGTACTGACCGCCGGAAAGATCTACAAGAAGTTTGAGATGTTCAGTGAGTATCTTGGCTGCCAATGAAACGGCATCCTTGGCAGAAATTGTTCCGTTTGTCCATACCTCAAGGATAAGGCGATCAAGGTCGGTAACGTTACCAACACGGGTATCTTCAACAGTGAAGTTAGCCTTAACAACAGGAGTGTAGATAGAGTCTACGGGAATTACGCCGATAACTGTCTGGGCATTCTTGTTCTTTTCGGCAGAAACGTAACCCCTGCCCTTGTCGATTACAAGCTCCATAACAAGCTTTGCACCTTCGTCAAGAGTTGCAATATGCAGTTCGGGATTAAGAATTTCAACCTCAGAATCGGCCTTTATTGAAGCACCTGTGATTTCACAAGGACCTGTTGCCTCAATCTGAACAGTTTTAGGACCGTCACTGGTTAAATTTGCGGTTAAACCTTTTACATTAAGGATGATTTCAGTAACATCTTCCTTAACACCGGGGATGGTTGAAAACTCGTGGAGCACACCATCGATTTTAACAGAAGTAACTGCTACACCCGGAAGAGAAGAAAGCAATACACGACGAAGGCTGTTGCCCAAGGTGATGCCGTAGCCATTCTCTAAAGGTTCAATAATAAACTTGCCGTATGTGCCATCGGGCAACATATCGAGCATTTCAATTTTGGGCTTGTCAATTGATACTAACATCTAAAGCTCCATTTCTCCGTACGCGTAATTTTAAGTTCCTGCTCCAAGTGCTTCGTACGGTGAGCACAATTGAGCGTTTAAGGATTATTACTTAGAATAGAACTCGACGATGAGCTGCTCCTCAACAGGTGCATCGATCTGATCACGGTTAGGCAGAGCAATAATCTTTGCCTCATAGTTATCAGCATTTACATCAATCCACTGGGGAACAGGACGTCCTGAATTTGCTTCAATGACTGCCTTAATTTTATCAAGGCTTCTGCTCTTCTGGCATACAGTGATAACGTCACCAGCCTTGCAGAGGTAGGAAGCGATGTCAACTCTGTGACCGTTTACTTCGAAATGACCGTGGCCAACGAGCTGTCTGGCTTCTGCTCTGGAAGAAGCAAAACCAACTCTGTATACAACATTGTCCAAACGGCTTTCGAGCATTCTTAACAAGTTGTCACCTGTAATACCAACCTTACGCTCAGCAACTTCAAAATAATGACGGAACTGAGTTTCGTTAACACCGTAGAAACGTCTTGCTCTCTGCTTTGCGCGGAGATGAATGCCGTATTCTGAGTTCTTCTTACGACCCTGACCGTGCTGGCCGGGAGCGTACGCTCTTATACCAACAGAGCACTTTTCTGAATAGCAGCGTTCGCCCTTAAGGAACAATTTCTGACCCTCGCGGCGACAAAGCTTACATACTGCACCAGTATATCTTGCCATCTGTTACACCTCCAAAAATAATTAAACTCTTCTTCTCTTGGGCGGGCGGCAGCCGTTATGAGGAATCGGGGTAACATCCTTAATCATGCTAACCTCAAGACCTGCTGACTGAAGTGCTCTGATAGCAGCTTCACGACCTGCACCCGGGCCTTTTACGAATACTTCAACAGTCTTAAGTCCATGCTCCATAGCAGCCTTTGCAGCTGTTTCTGCTGCACTCTGTGCTGCGAAGGGAGTGGACTTTCTGGAACCACGGAAAGCAAGTTCACCTGCAGATGCCCAAGAAAGAGCATTACCCTGTGTATCGGTGATGGTAACGATGGTATTGTTGAAGGTTGACTGGATATGGGCAGCGCCACGCTCAATATTTTTCTTCTCGCGGCGTCTGCGGGTTGCGGTAGTTTTCTTACCCTTAGTAGCCATATTATTTCCTCCCGCTTATTTCTTCTTGTTAGCTATTGTCTTCTTCGGACCTTTACGGGTACGAGCGTTAGTCTTAGAACGCTGTCCTCTTACGGGCAAACCCTTACGGTGACGAGTTCCACGATAGCTTCCGATTTCGATAAGTCTCTTGATATCCAGCGCTACAGTACGGCGACGGTCACCTTCAACCTGAAGGTTATGGTCAATATACTCACGCAGCTTGGAAATATCTTCGTCTGTCAAATCCTTAACTCGTGTATCGGGATCAATACCGGTATCGGCAAGGATCTTTTTAGATGTAGTA
>JAZNQM010000082.1:0-9793 GCA_045590175.1 Acutalibacteraceae bacterium
GTCTTCCAATGGCAAGCACAACCAAAATTATGACCGCATTGCTGCTGTGCGAAATGGCAGACCTTAACGACACGGTGATTACCACAAAGGAAATGGTCACGGTGGAGGGCTCCTCAATGGGGCTTTTGGAAGGGGATACCGTATCTTATAAAGCCTTGCTTTACGGAATGATGCTCCCTTCGGGCAACGATGCCGCCACAACCACCGCAATAGCTTTGGGCGGAAGCCTTCGGGAATTTGCCCTTTTGATGAATAAGAAGGCAAGGGAGTTATCGATGGATAACACCAACTTTGTCACTCCCTCGGGACTTGATGCCGAAAATCATTATTCCACGGCGGCAGATATGGCGAAGCTTGCGGTCTACGCTATGAAAAACCCCTTGTTCCGTATGGTGGCGGCAACCAAATCCATCAGTGTTGAATACGGAAATCCGCCCTATACCCGCAGGCTTTCGGGCCATAATAAAATTCTTGATATATATAGCGGCGGAATCGGTATAAAAACCGGCTACACCTCAAAATCGGGCAGATGTCTTGTTTCTGCTGCCACTCGTCACGGTGTCGAGGTGATAGCCGTGACCCTTGGAGACAGCAATACCTGGGCACATCATAAGCAGCTTTTGGATCTGGGCTTTTCCAAAATAAACAGCGTCACCTTTTCTGCTCCGACAGAAGCAAAAAAGCTTCGGGTTATATCAGGTCAAACTTCAGAAGCTGTGCTGGAGTGCGAAGATTTTACAATAGGTCTCACCCCCAATGAGCAAGAACGGGTTACATATAAAATCTCTCTCCCCGAGTTTTCATTTGCTCCTTTAAGTCTGGGGGAAGCGGTAGGAAAAATCGACTATTATTTAGATGGCAACCTTTTGAAAAGTCTTAGTCTTAAAACGGCTGAGGCAGTACCAATGGCTACACCACCCACAAAAAATGCTTTTGATGATTGGTTGCAGAATTTTAAAATTATGCTTAAGCTTTAGGAAGTGTATTATGAAGGATAATAAAATCAGATTGCAGAAATTTTTATCGCAGGCAGGTGTCGTTTCCCGCCGCGGTGCCGAGGAAATGATTGCGGCAGGTCGCGTTAAAGTGAATGGCAGACGTGCCGAAATAGGAGACAAGGTAGACCCTATAAGAGATAAGGTTGTTGTGGCAGGCAAGCGTGTGCTTAACACCTCGAAAAAGATGTATATAATGCTCAATAAACCCCGCGGCTACGTAACGACAATGAGCGACGAGCAGGGCAGAAAATGCGTTGCCGAGCTGGTGGCAGATGCTCCCGAAAGACTTTTCCCTGTTGGCAGACTCGACAGAGATTCTGAGGGACTTCTCCTTATGACTAACGATGGAGACTTTGCCAATGCTTTGACCCATCCTTCTCGTCACGTAAACAAAAGCTATCGCGTAACTGTTCGCGAAAATGTTACTGCAGATATGATTGACACCCTCTCAACAGGTGTTGATCTGGACGGCAGAAAAACTCTTCCTGCTGACGTACATATTATCGACAAGGGTGAAAACAGAACGGTGCTTCAGTTTGTAATAACCGAGGGTAGAAACCGTCAGATTCGCCGTATGTGTGAATTTGTAGGGCTTACAGTTATTCGGCTTAAACGCGTTGAAATTGCAGGTGTTAAGTTGGGTATGCTGCCGGTAGGTAAATGGCGTGACCTTAACGAAAAAGAAATGAAGCACTTAACCAATATTTCGGTCAATAAACCCAAGGAGCAGTAAAATGGTAGAAGTTAAAGAGCTTACCTCTGAAAAAGTACAACAGTTATATAACGAAAATAATCTTTCGTTTCGTAAAGATACAGCCGCGGCCATCAGTGCCTTCGACGGTGAAACAGTGCTCGGTACCTGCCTTTATGATATAACCGACACAGCAATCACCATCCGCAATATAGTTCCGTCAAATGACTTGACTATGGCAGACAGTATGCTTCGTTCTGCACTTTTTATCGCTGCAAACCGCGGAATTATGGAAGCCTATTTCAGCGAGCCTGTAGGGGTGGAGCTTATAAAACGTCTGGGTTTTCTCGGCAACGGAGAAAAAAAGACAATAGACATAACCAACCTCTTTAATCCCTGCGGTTGCAAATAATACTATTAACCTCACTCGTGGCGGGTGGGGTTTTAACGTAATTCAACATATCAAAAAGTACAACAAAATAATGTTTTTTACATTTACATAGAAAAAGCCATCGCTTTATAATTAAACTAAGAGGAGAAAATATATGTATTCCATTTTAGGCGCGTTCACAAGAGCCAAACAAGAGCAATATGAAAAAACAAAATACGGACAGCTGCTAAGTGTTCATACCTGCGGAATTAATGAGTATAGCGAAGACGAACCGATTGAGAGAAGTGCCAACTGGTACGATAATATGATGGTTTATGTTATGGACGGCAGTGCAATTATAGAAATTAACGGCAAAAGCTTTTCTATAAAGCCCGGGGACATTGCGGTACTGCCCCGACGTACACCCTACAAAATTTTCAGTACCCCATATTGCCGCTGGTATTGGGTTCATTTTTCTAGTTCAATACCTCTGTCGGATTTTCACGTGCCCGAGTGCAAAAGCCTTAGTGTTGGGAAATCCTTGATTCTTGAGAATGAACTAAACAGCCTTATCGAGGAATGTAATAATATTGACTATAACACTCAGGAAATCTGCACCTGTCAGTTTTTAAGTGTTCTTTTCAGAATTGGCAGAATGTGTAGCAGAAAAGAAAAGGATATCCGATTTGAGGATGCCGTTGACTATGCAATCAAGGCAATGACGGTGAACGAAGCCTCCAGCGGCTACATAAAGCAATATGCCGCAATGGCGGGATGTAACGAGATTAAGTTCAGGAATGAGTGCAAAAAAAGAACAGGGCTGACTCCCAAGCAATATATAATCAGTAAAAAAGTACAACGCATAAAAAGAGATTTGGTTTGTTTTAACGGCTCTTTACAGGAATATTCGCATAGTCTGGGCTTTGAGCAGTATTCCTATTTTTGCAAATTTGTTAAAAAGCATATTGGTATGAGCCCCGAAAACTATATAAAAGCAGTAGAATCCGAAAAATTCAAATCAGTGAAAGGAACTGATGATAATGAAAAGAGCTTTATCCGTAATACTTAGCCTTTGTATGGTGCTGTCGGTTTTACCTTTAGGTATAACCGCCGTGGCTGAGGAAACCATACCTTACGCCGAGCTTCGTACAAACGTAACTCCCGCAGGCAAAAGCACCTTAGAGGATGGCGTCAACGGTTATGCCAGATGGTACAGCGGAATAACCAACGGTGTCAATGATGCCGCCTGGCTTAAATCCCTTGCCGCAGAGGTAAGTACCGATTCGGAGTGGATAAACTTCGGAATGGTTCCCGAGAGCATAACCTACACTTATAATGCCTCATCCGATAAATACACCACCGACCGTTGGAACAAGGGTGTTCTTGCAAAGGCAATGTCCTTTAATGACTATAAACCTACAACTCTCCAAAAGACCACATACGAAACCGCAAATGGAGAGAAGGTACTGGACGATAAGGGTAATCTTGTTGTAAAAAGTGTTACCGACACCCTCAGCAATACCCAGAATGCAGGTCAATTTTATTCCGGTTCCATCGTGTACGGCTTCGATTCCAACGGTGCATTTACATATAAAAGGGGTACAGCAGGGGAGAAGGCTTATGCTCCCCATCTTGCTAACCCTTATAAGTACACACAGTTGGTATACACCTTCCACGAGGGTACCGAGATTTCCGATATCTTCTTTGGGGGTCAGTACAGCACCGCCTATCTTCGTCCCTCTAACTATGAGCTTTATGCCGCTGACAGCTACGATTCGCTTTTTGACAGCGGTAATCTGCTCTATCATTTTGAGAATGATTACCTGGGCGGAATTGACGCCGCGGGCAGTGTAGATACATTTATGCAGCATTACCACACCGAGGATTTAACAGCTAAATATGTGGGTGTTCGAATTCTCGACCCTATGAGTGCTTTCAACGATTCAACCACCGCGGGCTACAACAGTATACGTTTGTCTGCCCTCAGCATATATGGAAAAACCGAGCAAGCTTCAACCGATGAAGCCAAAGACTATGTAACGGTAGCTCAACCCGAAACTAATATTGTGGGCGACCTTGCGTTGGTAAGAGATGTAAACTCTGCCGCAGAACTCATTGAAATGTTGGGCGGCGAGAATTTACCCTCCAGTGCTGTATTTACGGTTGACAGCGGGCTTAACGTTCTTGATATGAGCGGCTCTGCATTCTCAACCGCCGAGGAGATTATAGCAGCCCTTGACTATAAGATTCTGCCCGTTTTCAGAATATCTGATACCGCTACAGCGGATGCCCTGGCATCGCTTTTTGAGGAGCTTCAATTCTATGATGCTATGGTTATGACAGGGGATAAAGAGCTTCTCAAATATGCCCGCGAAAATAATCCTACTGTTCGTGGAGCATTGGATTTAACAGGCTCCTATACCGAAGAAATCACCGACAGTGATATTGCTGAAATAACTACCAACGCTTCAAAATATATGGCAACTGTAGTTGTTTTGCCTTGGGAGCTTTGTAAAAAGGAAACGGTTTCCAAACTCTATAAAAGATACGTGAGGGTATGGAGTACCGGTGCCGAGAGTTCTACCCCAACCGAGAATTATAAGCTTTTGCTTTCGGGTGTTATGGGAGTTGTTTCGGATAACACCGAGGAGCTTTTAGATATAGCTACCAATCTGATTGATAAAAACACCGTAACCAGAAGCCCCCTTAATATCGGTCATCGCGGCATACCCTCAACCTCCCCCGAAAACACAGTGGCGGGTGCAATTGCTGCTTGGGAAAATGGTGCGGATGCGGTGGAAATTGACCTCTACCGTACCTCCGACGGAGAGGTAATCCTTACCCACGATGCAACCACAGGTAACACCTGCGACCAAAACCTTACCGTGAAAAACAGCACGCTTTCCCAACTTAAAGCCCTCAATCTCGTAAAAAACAACAACGGTGTAACGTTTGACACACCCTACAAGCTCAACACCTTGGAGGAAATGTTGGCGGGTGTTAAGAGCGAAACCGATTTAATTCTCGCTTTGGAGCTTAAGGACAGCGAGGCTTTGGACAGAGCAATGGAGTTGGTGCATCAATACGATATGACCGACCGATGCTATCTGCTTATCAACGATATAGATAAAAGCAGTCTTAGTGCCGCCCGCAACAAATATCCCGAAATAACCGTTGCATACAGCGCTCAGGATTATTACAACGGTGGACTTCTGCCTGAAGGCGGAGAGGATGCAGGCGTTAAGGATATAATGAGCCTTACGGGAGCATATAACGCAATTTACAGCCCTAAGTATGACTACTACGGCAGAAACAGTAACCGTGCCGCACAGCTTCGCGGAGTTGCGCTCACTCCCTGGACTCTGACCACAAAGCTCCAGCAGGAGCAATATTACCTTTGGGGCTACGCCGCGACTCTTTCGGACAACTGCGACCTTATGAAGGAGTATCCTAAAGGTCTTAGTGTAACAAATATTAAAGACGGAGACTTAGTGGCTTATGGCAGTACCCTTAAGGTTGAGGGTGAGCTTGAAGGCTATGCCGAAAATTTCTCTGCAACTCCAAAATTAGAGATAATCGAAGGCGGGGAATTTGCAGAAATTTCGGGTAATAGCATTACCTTCAACGGAAAAGGTACGGTTAGCTTTGTTGCGAAATCCGAAGTTACGGTTAATGCCACAAGCGTTACAGTGTATAGCGACCCGATAACCGTGACTTCGGATGAGTTACCCCTGATGGAGATAACCGAAAAAAGCGGGAAGGAGCTTCCGGCAGGTATCACAGCCATAGCTAATCCGATAACTAACTCTGCCATAAAGCTGACCTACGGAAAGATGTTCAGAAATTCCGTTTCTGACGGTTGGTCCACCTCCGCTATCACGCTGCAGGGTGGAGAAGCGGTTTTGACCAATGAGTCGGTAACCGATGAGGCGAGAACAGGTCCCTCCTCAAGCTGTACCGATTTTCTGGTTTCGAAATCTGATAACGGAGACGGCACCTTCACCTATAATTGGTGCTTGGACGGTAGCCTTAGAGCCCAGTATATTGTCTATGATTTAGGTGACCTTTACGACGTGGATACCATAGCATTTATCAGCAGTCACACGGGCTACGGTATGACCGGTGCTTATGAGCTTTATGCCTCGGCAACCAGCGGAGAAATAACCAATATGGACTTGCTCCTGTCTTATAAAAACACAAACGAAACCCAGTCCCAGCATTTTAAGGTGAGAGAAGGAGAATTGCTCCGAGTGAGATATGTTGGTGTTAAAATTCTTAATCCCTTCAAATTAAGCTACACCGATGATTCATCATCCCTTACAAATATGTGTGCCCGCATAGCAGAGTTTCAGGTTTACGGCATTTCTGCACCCGAGAGTGCGAAGCCTAAATTCTCTATAACCGAGTATTCGGGCAAGACCCTGCCAACGGGTCTGACTGCAGTTGCCAATCCTACTGCCAACGCGGATTTGAGGGTGGGCTACTATAAATATTCCAGAGCTTCCGAAACGGCAGCCTGGACCCGCGGAAACTTTGGCATTCAAGGTACCGCAACCGCCATAAACGACGGGACTGTCAGCACCTCTGAGGAATTCAGAACGGGTGCAACCGCTTGCACGGATTTCTTGGTTTCCAAAGAAACGGTGGACGGAACCACAAGGTATAACTACTGTATTGACGGTTCGTTACGCTTCCAGTACATCGTCTATGATTTGGGTGCACTTTACGATATTGATGCCATAGCATTTGTCAGCTCCCATACCGCCGCCCGTATGACGGGTGCCTATGAGCTTTATGCATCAAGAGAGTCGGACAAATTCGAAGAGATGGAAAAAATCGCTGAATATAGCAACGTTGGCAACAATATGACACAGATTTTCACCACTATCGAGGGTCGGACCTGCAAATACAGATATGTTGCATTGAGAATTCTTAACCCATACAGCCTATCTAATTCCGCCGAAACAATGTCTACCTACACAGGCTTGCAGGCGCGTATTGCCGAGTTCCAGGTATACGGCACAAAGGTAGAAACAATCAAGCTTAATTTTGCGGATAACTCTGCTAATGTAGTTTATAGTGTAGAGGGTTACGATTCGGTCACACCCACCGCCGAACAGCTGTCGGAGGCAGAAGCGGCTTTGCCTATAATATTCGGGTATCGGTTTGTGGGATGGAATGAGGATACGGAAAATATCACCGAAACCAAAACCATTAAGGCGATATACCAAAAGAACACCACCGATAAGTATAAACTCGAGGTATCCGACCTTGATAGCACATACGAGGGCTCGCACTTGTTTGATGCAAGGATAACCGTTATCCCAACGGACGAATCCAACTTCAGCTATTGGAAGGATACAGTATCGGGCAGTCCCATTTCCGATAAATCCCAATACACCTTCTATATGCCGGGTGACATCAGCCTCCAAGCGGTGTACGGTGAGGTAGAAATCGTTGCTAAGCCCATTGTACTTAACAGCTTTGTTAATAATCTTATAAGAGCCGACGGTTCTCATAACCTATACTTCACAGGAGAAATCAATCTCCCCGAAGGAGCCGAGCTGACCTCTTTCGGTATTACCTATACCAATCTTGAAGCCTCTTTAAATCTGTTAGAAACCACTGCTGCAGACCCGGAAAACGGAATTTCCACAAAGGCGTATACCGATAATTTGAAGGAGGGCCCGCTGATGGTTGTGCTGTCGGGGGTTGGATCCCAAAGACAGCGTTGGCTCAAGCTCTACATAACCTATTCTTTGCAAGGCGAAAATTACACAGTGTTCAGCGATTGCACAGCCTTTGCAACCACAGGAAATTGAAAGGCGGGAAGGTAATAGAAATGAAAAAATATATCGAACCACAGCTTGAAATATTAACTTCCTTTTCGGATGAATTCTGTGCCGTAGTAGACGTGCTAAGCGATAATGAAGTCACCGACCGACAATTGTTTGTAGTAGAAGACGAATTGGATTAAAGACTTAAAACACAGAGCCCCACATTTTTCAGTGTGGGGCTCTGTGTTTTAATCTTCGTCTTTGTGAAGTTCTATAAACCTGATGTAATTATGCCAGCAATGTCGCGAGAGAAAGTGCTTGTGGTCGATTTTGAAGTATGCAACGTGTCCTTCAAGTAACGCCTCGTAGGGCTTTAAAATATGGTCACTGCCAACAAGACCTGTCAAGCCTCGGCTTTCCCAGGCTTCGCTTGCTGCCAGGGCACAAAGCTGTTGGGATACAGGGTCTGCCCAATAGTCAAGAGAAGCCGAAGCCACGGCTAAATATCTCGGAGCTATTGTAGCCAAAATGAAATGCTGGTCGAAGGTGTCGGAATAAGACTTTTCGGCATATTTCAAATAGTTTTTACAAAACCAATAGGGGAATTGTCGGGTGAGGGCTTTTATGTTTTCACTCTTATCGGGATGACCCCAGGGGAGGGTGTCGGGATCTGTTTTCAAGCCTTGGCTTCCGTGTGCCAAAGCATCCCCGCCACTGCCTGCACAGTTTGAGAAAACAAATTTAAAGCGGGTGTCCATCATTCCTGTATACAGTGCGGTTTTACCAAGACGGGAATGACCGAGTATAGCAACATTATTTCCGTCGGTGGAGGGGAGGGTTAAGGCGTAGTCAAGCACCCTCATCGCCGCCCAAGCCCAGATACCAATCTTGCCGCAGGTGGTGTCGGTGTCCTGCCCCTTTGGAAGAAGCAGGGGAGCAAGCCCGTCGGAAAAGTCTCCGTCGTCGGAGGAAACCTCCTTAAACGCGATGGAAATGTAGTCAATATCGAACTCACTCAATTCCTCGGTAGGGAAGTATTGCGAGGCTGTTATGGGGTGGATGTTATTAAGAATTATCAAGGGACGCTTTTTGCCGTCTTGGTGAAGCAGTCGATATACCGGGAAGGTGTGACTGCCGTAGTCTGTGGTTATGGTCATATTTACAACCGAGAAAACCACATTGCCCTTATCGTATCTGTTTTCTAATATCTCGGGTTCAGATACCGTGTAAGTAAAAGAGCAGTCGGGGAGGTATCCGTAGACTTCTCTTTGCATAATCTCTACCATTTCCTCGCGGGTTTTGAGTGAAGGCAGTTTTCTCTTTTTTAATTCTTCAATCAACATAAAAAGCACCCTTTCAATCAAATTTGCAATTTTGCTTACGTTAAGTATACAACTAACGATTTCGCAATGCAATATCAAATCGTATGATTTTTTTAGCATATTGCGTAGTCTTAAGTGGTTTTGTATTACTGCAAAATTTGTGTAAAATAATTAATATTTCTTATTCAAGCAATACGAAATTTAACACTTTATAAAAACTTGAAAATATTGAAATAAATTCTTGCTATTTGGGTTAATTTGGTATATAATATATTTTGAATTGTAATGTGAATTATTATATACGCAATTAATGAACGGAGGAATATATATGAATTTTGAACTCGGTCAGAAAAAGCTGGAGGAAAAAACCGCCGTGCTTAACACCGAGGCTGTAAAGCAGCTGACAGAATTGTTCGACGACGGCAGCTTTACCGAACTCGATAAATTCTTAAAGAACGGAGAAGCAGGCTGCGACGTCATAACAGCTTACGGTCACGTAGACGGCATCCTCACCTTCGCCTTTGCTGGAACTAAGGGAGCAAACGGTGCAATGGGTAAAGCCTTGGCCGCAAAAATCAAGAAGGTCTACACTATGGCCCAAAAGGTTGGAGCTCCCGTTGTAGGTATTTACAATA
>JAZNQM010000083.1:0-1874 GCA_045590175.1 Acutalibacteraceae bacterium
ATAAGGCTTCTTGCACCCTTATGCCCTGTGATATAGGTAGGATCGCCCGACATAATATAGCCCACAAGCTGGCTGATGGGATTATATCCTTTTTCAACCAATGCCTCGTGAACGCTGCAAATGATGTTTTCAATCTCTGCATCGTGAGATTTTCCGATGTTAATATGTGTGGTCTGATTTATTGCCATGTCGGTCACCCCTTTTTGTTATCTAATTGTATAATACACTATATAATGTGTATTTGCAATAACGGTAACACAATTTTAACAATACCGTTATATAACATTAATTTTAGTTACGGCTTTGCAAAAATTCTTTTATCTTGTCAAAACTTTCCTGGCTGATGTCGTGCTCAATCTTACAGCTGTCGGCATAGGCTGTTTCTTCGCTCACTCCCAAAAACATCAGTGCCTTTGCGATGATATTATGCCTTTCGCTCATTTTTTCGGCAATCTTGTGTCCTTTTTCCGTCAGAGTTATTCCGCCGTCCCCGTTTATTACGATATATCCTTCTTCGCGAAAGGATTTCATCGCCACGGAAACACTTGCTTTCGAGTAGCCCAACTCATTTGCCACGTCAATACTGCGTACAAAATCTTTTTTATTTCCTAACATATATATGGTTTCAAGGTAATTTTCCGCTGATTCTTTTATCTGCATGGATTTCCCTCCAAAAAAGTCATTACAGGTATTGTAGCATAAAGCACGAAAAAAAGCAAGTAGTCAAAATAGAGTTTGCAAACATATTTTCTTTATTAAAGAAACAAATTTAACATACCCCTTCTTTTGTAACCAAAAGAACCAAAAGTTCCGGGATTGCGATTTCCCGGACCCTTAAAACGCTCCTGTCGGGCTAAGAAACACCCTTACCTAATCTTTTAGATAGTAAGTTTGTTTTGAAAAATATTACTCTTTTGTGCCACCGAAACAGATTCGGCACTTAGCGTCAGCTGTTTCTAAATTCTGTCCACCTGCAAAGGAAAATGATGTGGACAGAATTTTGCCAGTCAGCCTTGAAGCTTCTAAAACTACTTTGGTTCGACTATAACGAATAAGCACCAAAGCTGCGTTTTTGCGGATTTTGAGTCGACTACCGAGAAATCGCTCGCATCATTTTCCGCTGCTGGCGAGCGATTTCAGGCGGAACAGGAAATAAGTTTTCCTTTGAAGACGGCGGTACAAAGGCTTAAAATCCGCAAAAACAAAACTTGCTTCGCTGACATGAAAGGCATATTAATTTTTTTAGCCCTGCTAGGCCGGTTTGGGGTCCGGGGAATCGGAACCCCGGAACTTTTGCTTCTTTGGGTAACAAAAGAGTGGGGTTACCTTCCCAAGGTTAATTTTGGTCCTTTTTAAAGGTTAAATTGTCAATAAATATCTGTATAGCATCACTATTGACTCGGCACGGGTGAGATTGCTGTTCGGGCGAAGATATCCGCCGTCACCTGTGATAACGCCAAATCCGCTAAGGATTGCACAATATCCGATTTTGCCCTCGGAAAGAAGATTACTGTCGGCAAAATCCACCTTATAGATATTTTCAAGCTTTGCCACTTTTTCAAGATTAATCATACGGATTATAAACACGAATGCATCCTCACGCTTTATCGGTGACGAGGGTGCTTTTTCATTCTCGGAAATAATTTTCTCGCGAATAAGGGCTTCATAAAGCTCCTCCGTAGAATATGTATGATAGTAATTTCCGTATATTCCCGATGCACTAAGGCGAAGAAAATCCTCCTGCGTTACGTCTGAATCGGGGTTAAGGGATGCCCCTGCAAAACCAACCTGAATCTGAGAAAGTGCAATTGCGGCTTTCTCTACCCAATGGTCTTTAATATCATCGTAGGAAAATCCCATGTTTGCATCTTCGT
>JAZNQM010000084.1:0-3337 GCA_045590175.1 Acutalibacteraceae bacterium
AATTCCTGCCACCTATGAGGGTTTGCCTGTTCGTCAGGTCACTTCTTACGGATTTAAAGAATGTACCGGAATCACCGTTGTTACTCTGCCGGAGGGTATTGAAAGATTAGGTACGGGTGCATTTTTAGATTCGGGGCTGACAGAAATAGTTATGCCTTCAAGTTTGAAATATATTGCAAACTATGTATTCAGAGGTTGTACAAATTTAAAAAATATTGATATTCCCAATTCTGTTACACATATAGGCGATTCTGTATTTAGCCTTTCGGGTATTGAAAAGCTCGTAATTCCCGATAGTGTTATTTACGGAGATATACGCAATGTGGGTGGTAAAACTCCATTTGATGCACAGTGGCTTGCAAATAGTTGTGATTCTCTTAAAGAGGTAGTTTTGCCGAGTAATATGACCGTAATCGGGCAGGGTGCTTTCAGTTGGTGTATAAATCTTGAAAAAATAACCATTCCTGCAACTGTTACAAAGATCGGTTCAGGTGTATTTAATAATTGTTCGTCGTTAAAGGAAATTCATATTCCTGATCCGGTAGCTACAATAGATAAGGATGCCTTTTTTAGTATGGAACTTGCGGTAATCAGCTTGCCTGCTAACGTGCGTTTTATTGATAGTTCTTATACATATTCTGACTGGTCATACAAAATAGACCACATCCTTTTCAAAGGTACTGAAGAACAGTTCAACACAATGATAACTGAAATGGAAATTGAAATCGATCAACATTTCGATTATAAAACAGTTCATTTCAATTGCACCGCTGAAGCCCCAACATTTACTTATACCACAAGGGACGCGGCTAATTGCTTACAAAAATCAAAAATCTATTACAGTTGCTCCGAATGTGGAGAAAATATCTGTACTATGGGCGGAGCTTACGGTGAGCATATTTACGGCGAAGACGGCAACTGCGTAATGTGTGCATTCCCGACAACTGAAACAAATAAATATTTTACTTTTGCTGAAGTTTTAAACGAAGACGGCAGTGAGGTTATCGGATATAACATTACAGATTGTGGTACAACTGTAAAAGGTGCTCTTTTAGTTCCCGGTGAATATAAGGGATTACCGGTTAAAGGGATTACAGACGGTGCTTTAGCAGGGTGTAAAGATGTTAAATCCATAATTATAGGCGAAGGTGTTGAGACCATCGGCAAGAGGGCATTCTGGCATTGTGACAGCCTTGAAGCCTTGACAATTCCCACTACATTACTCAGTATTGATGACGACCCCTTCTGGGGTACTGAAGAAAACTTTTCGGACGTATATATTTCAGACCTTCAATTCTGGTGTGAAATAGACTTTTCTGCTATAGGTGTAGCCAATCCCTTGGGTGAAGCAGAAAATCTGTATCATAATGGTATTCTCGTTGAAGATTTGGTTCTTTTAGGTGATGTAACAGAAGTAAAGGATACTGCTTTTTATGACTGCGAGTCAATTAAATCCGTTACTTTTTCGGATAAAATTGAGCATATAGGGAAATACGCATTCAATGGTTGTCCCAATCTTACTGAGGTAAACATCCCTGACGTACCTGTGCAAATTGACATCCACGCCTTTGAAAATACGCCAATATATGATGATGCAAACAATTGGGAAAATGGAGCTTTTTATATAGATAATCATCTTATAAACTTCTTAGGCGAAGCGGATGAATTTGTAGTCAGGGATGGTACCGTTGACATAGCCAAAAGAGCCTTTGCAAGAACCAATTATTCGGGTGAAAAGATAATAAAGAAGCTTGTTTTACCCGATTCACTTGTG
This sequence comes from Acutalibacteraceae bacterium, assembly GCA_045590175.1. Lineage (GTDB taxonomy): Bacteria > Bacillota > Clostridia > Oscillospirales > Acutalibacteraceae > UMGS1532. Next base: position 1,775 of record JAZNQM010000084.1, read on the forward strand.
AAAATCAGCGACGAGGCATTTCAGGATTCTGCATATCTTGAGGAGATAACCTTCGGTACAGGTCTCAAGAGTATAGGAGAATATGCGTTTGAGGATTGTTCGTTGATTACTTCCCTTGATTTTAAGAGCCTTGAAGAAGTGGGGGATTATGCTTTCCGCGGAGTTGATAACGTTAAAACACTTCATATACCCTATAATCTGGTAGAGTTAAATTATTTAGCGTGCTTATTCCCTGACACCCTTGAAAAAACAACCTGTGATCCTAACAATCCCAGATTCAAAATGTGTAAAGACGGGGGATTGTATACTAAGGACGATAAAGAGCTGGTATTCTTTGGGAATTCCTATACAACAAGCTACACCTTACCCGAAAAGACAACAGTAATCGCTGATATGGCATTTTGCTGTGCAAGAGCTCTTAGTGACATAACTCTCCACGATAACGTGGAAAAAATAGGTTTCGAAGCCTTTGCCGGTACAGATTATTTTTATAAGAATTTGTCAAAAGCGGATCTTTATGTCGGAAAATATCTTGTTAGTACGAGCTCACAGAATCTTCAGGTAAAAAGCGGTACGCTTGGTATAGCTGACGGAGTGGTGGATTACTCCTTGTTGAAAACAATCAAGCTTCCTGAGTCACTTAAATTTATTGATGGTAGTTTTGAAAATATTACGTCAATTGACGTGGCTTCTATGGATATGTGGTTGAATCTTACTTTTAATAACCCCGACGGAATGCAGGGTCTTAAGAATATTTATATTTCGGTAAATGGCACCATTCCTACTGAAATCGAAATTCCTCGTGATATGACTACGCTTAATTCGTACTTTTTGGGTAATTGTTCTAACCTTCAAACCGTAACAATCCCTGAAACGGTTACAACAATCGAGGATAATGCGTTTTATAACTATACTCCCGGCAGATTAAGGATATATTGTCTTAATGGTAGCGTGGCTCACGATTATGCAATAGCTAAAGGGATACTGTATAAAACCTATGACATTGTTTCAAAGGATGATGCACGTATAGACCACGTAAATAAAAGAATATACACAGATGTATATAATTTGTCGGATATTTATAGTTTGGTTACAGTAACCGATGAAAAAACTAATTTTGCTCTGGGTAGTCAATACAGTAACGAAAAACATATATGGGGCACGGGTTCTACGATTACTATTTACGAAGGAGAAGCCAGAACGGATTATACATTGATTATAAACGGCGATATTAATGGCGACAGCATAATTGATGTTCTTGACGTTTCATATATTGAGAAATCAATGAATAATAATTGTGAATTGAATGTACACAGTACCGTTGCGGCGGATGTTAACGGTGATAATCAGATTACTGTTGCAGATTATCAACAAGCACTTAATACAGTATTAGCATAAAAGAAAATACGCTTGATGTTCATTGAACATCAAGCGTATCTTTTTATTTAAGCTTTGCTTTTACGATTTCTTCTGCTTTTTCGAGGGCTTCGGCAATTTTACTGATATCCTTACCGCCTGCCATAGCTGAGTCGGGCTTACCGCCGCCTGAGCCACCTGCAATCT
>JAZNQM010000085.1:0-5556 GCA_045590175.1 Acutalibacteraceae bacterium
CGACCCCTTGCATGTCAAGCAAGTACTCTAACCAGCTGAGCTATGCCTCCATTTATTTCATTATATTTTTGCCTCGAACAAACGACTGTTCTAAACCAAGTGCGAACTTTTCAATTCCGCAAATGTTTCGTGAAGTTATTATACCACACTTTAAGAAAATTTCAATAGGAATTTGAATTTTTAGCAGAGAAAGAACGATTCTTTTTCCTTTTAAGGAATTGTAACGAAACCGATATTTAGAAAACGGATTCCCGGTTGGGAATCCGTTTTTGCTGTTTAGTATTATTTCGTCTTTTTCGCCTTGTAGCTTGACCAATCTGAATAGTACTTCTTACCATCTACTGTCTTATATGTACGAACGCGAACGTAGTAAGTTTTGCCGGATTTCAGACCACTGAAGGTATACATAACTTTTTTGTATCCCTTAAGTGTTATTGTTCTTGCATTCGTAAATTTTTTAGAAGACGAACCCTGAATCTGATATCCGCTTGTCTGACTCTTCTTTTTAGAAATCTTAATCTTCAGCTTTGTGCTATATGCCTTGATTTTTTCAATCTTAGTCTCGCGGGGGTTGATTTTGAATTTCAAGGTTTTAGAGCCTTTGTACTCACCCTTAAACTTAACAGTAACCTTATAGGTTCCAACCTTTTCGCGGCCCTTGGAATAACTAACGGTGTAGTCTGTGTTTTTCTTAAGCTTATCTCCTGACGAATCCTTTACCGTGACACTTGGCTTCTTAGACTTGCCCGAATAAGTGTAAGAGGTGGTAGAAAGCTTAACACTCTTTATCTTCTTAATTGTGTATTCCTTCACTTTTCCGCAAACGGTACACTTTTTAACCTTTTTACCGTTTTTATCGGTGGTTGCTTTCTTGGTTACCTTTGCACTGCCCCAAGTACAAGATTCATGTTTCTTAACATCCTTGGAATAAATATATCCCTCGCTGCACTTGAACCACTTATTACCCCAAGCGTTGTATACTCTCTGGGTAACCTTAATTATTGTGCCCTTAGCGGGACGCTTAACGGTCTTACATTTTCCGTAAGGTCCGGTCTGAATTGCAGCATCATTGGATATTACACAGTATTCTCTTTTGTTGATGGTTTCGGTTGAAGTAAGACTGCTGGTATCCCATTTTCCACAAATGCTACAAACATAGTCTTCGTAACTGTGCTTTTCTGAAGAGTTGGTAAAATTCCATTTAGCAGCTTTTAATGAATCATTATCTTCAAGAATTGCAATGTCTTCCTTCTGGCTTTCAGTGCCGCTATAAGAAACCTTTTCTATTTTTGCACAATCATTAAAAGCACCCTTGCCTATTCTCTCCACACTTTTAGGTAGAGTGATGCTTTCTAAGTTTCCGCAGTGGCTAAATGCACCATCTCTAATGATTTCTAAACCTTCGGGAAGAACTATTTCTTCGATATCTCCACAGTTATAAAAAGCATTTTCACCTATTGTTTTGATATCGTTACCAAACTTTACATCTTCCAGTTCAGATATATTTGCAAAAGCATAATCGGGTATAATTTCAACACCATTTGCAACGTTAATTGTTGTAAGCTCTTCACAACCATCAAAAACAGTTATGAAGTCATAGTCGTCATATGCTACTCCCATTGTGTTACAATTAGCAGCTTTATAGTTTACGGTAACTAAATTTGAACAACCCTGAAATGCCAAAGCACCGATTTTGCTTACATTAGCAGGAATGGTTACCTCATACAAACTTGTACACCAAGCAAATGCAGATTCACCGATTTTTGTTACAGTATCGGGTATGTCTACGCTTTCAAGTCTGTCACAGCCGTAAAAAGCTGATTCACCTATGCTTTTTACACCATCGGGGATAGATATCTCTCTAAGTTTTTCCTGTTGGTAAAACACCTTGCCGCCGATGCCTATAACATTGTAGCCGCCTAACTTTGAAGGTATATTTACTTCATCTACCAACACGGCGTTAATACTATCAATAATAGCACCACCATTGTCCAAGATGTAGTTGTATACACCATCTGTGCGTACTGAGTCTGCGCTTGCTATTATGCCTGTCGGTAAAATTGACAATGACATAACAACAGCTAAGATTGAAGCTAAGATTTTTTCACTGAAATTCACCCTTTCGTTTTTATCTTATTTTATCCTACTTTATACTACTTGTCAATACTTAAATATATTTTATTCTATAATATTTTTGAGGTGATAAATATGAAACCCTTGAAAGAGAAAATAAGCATAACTATTGACAGTGACATTCTTGCAAAAATCAAAGAAGAAGCCGAATATGATGATCGTTCCCTTTCGCAGTATATAAACCTTGTCTTGAAGAAACACATAAAAGACATAGAGGACAACAAAAAGCCGTGAAGTTCACGGCTTTTTCTTATAACATAAAAGCGACGGGGTGCTAGGGCGACGCCCTATTATTCGTTATTCATTCGAAAATACGTTCACATTACTGAATAGTGAATAATACAAACAAATCCGCCCTCTTACGAGAACGGATTTTCGTTTGAGACCGACACTCAAAATGTAACCGGTCGAAAAGTTTGATTTTCTTTATACCCCAATGATATAATATGCATTTTCATTTTCGCACAGCGCAGGAAAAGTCATATATTTAATTCCATTCAATTCGCTATTCTTCCCCGGGTGGTAGTGACCTTGAAAAACGGTTTTGACTTTGCCACTATTCTCGAGAATTGAACGAACACAGACGTCATTAAAGATTCTGTGATTTTCTAATACAGAAGGATCAATATTCTGGTGAATGAAAATATGTGTGTCGCCCGATGCTTCTTTTATAGTCTTTTCAAGGGTATCTATATCTTTTAAAAAAGTATCGGTCCAATCTGAATCACCAGGTTTGTAATGTTTCCCGTTCTTGAAATAGCAAGCATCTAAAAATATAAGATTACAAGATTCATTATACAAATTAATCGGTCGACATTTTGTACCTAATATATCATAGAATTCATCAACATTAAATGCAAAAGCATCATGGTTACCCATTAAAACATATATTGGAATTTCGCACTTTGAAAACAAATCAGAAATCCTCTTTAGGTTTTCAACTTCTTTGCTGTGCTCAATTTCTTTATCTATTAAATCACCTAAACAAATAATCACATCACATTTTTGATCGCAAAAAAAGCTCAACGCATTAGATATTCTATTAAAAGCCTCACGGTTATAACGCTTCCCACAAGTAATCTCTGCCGAACTATAATGGGAATCTGTAAATACACCTAATCTCATCTCATCACCGACCTTTTAGTGTATTATATGCTTGTGTTAAGTTAGAAACAAATTAACCTTTGGCTCCCTCTGACGAGGGTAGATTCCCTCACAGTGTGAGGGAAATGTCACGAAGTGACAAAGGGAGACCGCCGCCGTCAGCGGCTGTCAGCGAAGCTGACTGAGGGAGAGATAATACTATCTTAAATATTCCTTGATATCATCCACAAATTGATTACCACATCTAGCAAGTTCGCCCAGCACACGATTTAGTCCTTGCTCACTCTTATACCAATTATCTTTTGTTATATTATAGCAATGCACAGGGCAAACTTTAATTTCAACATTTGGAAAAGCCATTTGATACAACATTAAACATCTACGAGCGTGAAACGCCTTACATACGATTAACGCCGTTTTAATTTTTATTTCTTTTTCATCAACAACTTTTCTTGACAAAAAAGCATTGTCCCTTGTATGCCCTGATTTATCCTCACCTATTATTGCGTTCAACGGAACTCCGTTTTTTATAAACACATCCGTGAAAAATTCACAATCGGTTGAGTAATTACCATTGTATATATCAATTTTGGAACGAACACCGGGCCATTTATTACGCTTTACACTTACTCCGCCCGATGGAATAAGCCATTTTGCATATCCCTTATGGTACAGTTTGGCAGCATATTCCGGTTGTTCAGGATGAGAACCGCCAGGCAAAAAAATAGCATCAACCTTTTCAGGTTCGTCAGAAACAAATATGTAATTCGATATATCTGTAATAATACGATTCATAATATTTCACCTTGAATGAATTATTAACGACAGTTTTTTAGTATGACAAAAGTCATACCTCTATATAAGAAATCATACCATACTTTTCCGTATTTTACAAGGATACATTATAGTATGGTATGACAGTTATTCCTGCCTTGACTTTAAATCTTTAATTTCTTTCTCTAATTTAGAAACAACGCTTATAAATTTATCATCGTTAAAATATGGCTTTAATATATTAGAGTTATTGATATAGTTATAAAGTCTTTCAAGACTATTACTTGGATGGTTAAAAGTTATGCTTTCTTTACTGAAAGCAAGACCTTTTAGCAAGGGGGAAACATACTCTTTGCCACCATCACATAAAGTTTTTTCTATCTGCTTATCTATTTCAATAACTTTTTCTATAGCAGAATACATTTCATCTGTTCTTTTTAGTTTTCCAAATGCTAACATTAAATCTTCATAAGCCGCTGCTTGCATATACAAAAGATATCCTTCTGCTCCAATTCCGTCAATTATTTTTAATGCTCTATTACACACTTCAATTGCTATTTCAATATCACCATAAAATATGTGGTGTTTTGAAATGGTAAGTATATCTGTTAATAAACACTCCGACCAACTTAAAATACAATCAGGCTTATATTTTATCCTCTCCCTTATAGGTGCAGAAAGACTCACTAATTGTTTCTTTGAATAGGCAACATCAGGTAATAATTCCGCAATTTCCAAAACCTTATCTTTCAAGCCACTAAAGCTATATGCAAAAGCTAAATTTACAATTGTTTTATGCCTTATTTTATCAATATTACAATCTCTTAAAATTAAATTGGCTTTAGTTTCTATATCCTGACACCATTCTAAATCTTCTCTTTTCCAAGTCATAACTTTATATTCAATTAAATCGCATAATAGACGGTGTTCATTAGGAAAACTTTTTAAAGCCTCCTCAATCAAATTAATGCTTTTTTCTATTTCACCTGTATGAGTAAATTCACGAGCCTCGTTCAAAACATTTTCAATTTTTTCTTCGCTTTTTTCAAGTTCAATCCCTAATAAAAAATCAGACGATACTCCAAAAAAATTAGAAATGGCAGGAATAAGTGAAATGTCTGGAAAACCCAATGAATTTTCCCATTTAGAAATAGCTTGATAAGAAATACCGAGATATTCGGCAAGGGTATCTTGCGTGACATTATTATCGTAACGAAGTTTTTTTAACCTTTCTCCAAAATATTTCATATACTATCCTCCTTGCTATTTAGTATAAACCATTTGAATTTTCGATACAATAACGGTATTTTTTAGTTGTTCTCAACTTTGAGTTGAGTATATTCTATCATATAAACAGACTAAATTCAACTTGTCCCTATTGTAGCACAAGCATAGCATAAAAGCGGCAATAAATCAATGCGGAGCATTGTATATCCCTTCGGGGAATGACGGGCTTCGCCCTTATTGCATCAATTCCGCAAGGAATTGCATATCATCAAAACAAAGTTTTGTATATCATCAAGCCGACAGTTTTTTGATACACAC
>JAZNQM010000086.1:0-2887 GCA_045590175.1 Acutalibacteraceae bacterium
TTTATAGTTAATGTAGTCGGGGTTAGACTGCCAGTTAGTTGCGTAATTTTTATATTTATCACCCAGCGTGTCGGTTACAATCCAGTCAACCTGGAACCAGATACGGGATACAGGGTGCTTCATACTTGCAAGACGCTTGGCGGTAAGCTCGTGGTAAACCTTGTTGTATCCACTGTATACCTTCATACCCTCGGGAGCAAGTATGGAGGTGAAGCTGTTGGTGCCGAAGCCTCTGAAGTTATCGTTTATGCAAGTTCCTGTATCCACAGAAACCTTATATACGTCATCGGTAGGTATCCCATACTTTGTACCGGGGAGTTGGGTGTTTAATCCAATGCTTCCGGTACTTTTCCCAAGAATTGCATCTGTAAGACAAACCATATCGGTTACGGCAACTACACCGTTGCCATCAATGTCAGCCAGGGTAGTATTGGTGGTTTTTTTTGCTATAGAATCACCGATACGCAGTACGTCGCTGAGAGTGAGTTTGTCATTTCCGTCAAGGTCACCGCAGAACTTGAAGCCGGCAGTGGCGATATCACCATAGCCCGTATCGGCAATAACCTAATCACCGCACCACAACAGCTGACTGGGTGCTTTAATATTACCATTGGAATCCTCAACACGAAGGTTTCCGCGACCCGAGAAGCCTGAATATAACGACTCCACCCTGGTACCCGGTTTTATGTATCCGTAGTTGCTGTCATCAAGCTTGCTGATGTTGTCAAGCTGAAGCTTACCGCTGATAGCCTCACGGCTGAAGGCGGCCACCTCAAGCAGACGGACATAGCTGTTGGTTAAGGTAGTTCCGTCGGCTTCATAAGGCGAAAGGGTTGGGTCGTCATAATCGTAGCAGGGGTCGTAAATTCGGATTGTAAAATATCTTGCGTTTATTGTCTGGTCCTTTGGCACCACAAAATAATGCTCCTGGGAGCCGTTGTTATTGCGAACCTCAGCAATCAGTTTTTCCGATGCGGTACGATCGCCGGAGTCGGTGGAGGCAAACACCTTATAGTGCATGGTTCTGAGTGCTTTGTTGTCGTGGTGCTTTATGTAAATCATTCCAAGATTATAGCTGGAATAAGCGTTAATCCTGACGTCAACATAGTGGGAGTCGGAGCCGGTGACGGTAACGTTGCCGCTGCTGTCTTTTGTGGCAAACTTCTTTTCGTGCACCAACCAGTCAGCACTGCCGTATGCAACGTTTCCGTCGGTGAGAGCATCAGGATTGGTGGAGGAAATCTTTCCAACGTGTTCATATCCATAACTATAAACCATTCCGTACGCATTAGCGGGCAAACCGTAAAAGAAATTGGAATCTCCGTTGGTTAATTCTATATCTCCCTCGATGGGACAGCTTTCGGTCAGTATGGTTTTGCTGCAGGAGTTTTCGGCAGAAAACGAAGGGGAAACTTCCCCCTCTGTACCATATATAGCCAGTTCATTGATTCGAGGATAGTGATTGTTAGCGGATGCCGTTACCTTCAGAACTTCTGAGGTATCACCTATCTGGGTAGGACAGATAACTCTGACTGCGAAATAGGATACATTCTGAATGCTGCAACTTATGATTTGTCTATCCTTAGAATCAGGATTCGATACATAAGCTATTTTATTTTTGGGTTGGAACAGGCTTCTCAATTCAGAAGATGCGTAAATCTCGTATCTTTCTGTGCTCAATGAAGCGTTTTGATGGTTAATCAGACATATCTTAGATATGTCGGTCACCTTGTTGAGACAATACACTATGTCGCACCTGCACTCACCACCTGTATATACAACGGGATTGCCGCCGTTATAGTCTGCAAATAAATATTGGGCATCGTGCCAGTCGGTAGATAAGTCGCCATCGGTGAGGCTTGCGTTTTCGGGGAAATAGGTGGTTGCGACATAGGACTCACTCGGCGATTTATAGTCAACTCGGTAGGGCAGTTTTTTAGCTATCAGGTTGGTGCCCGTAGGAAGCTGGCGTAGATTATCCATCTGCACGGTTGCACCCGATACATTGGTAAACATACTAAAAACGGGACAACACAAGCAGAGGCACAAAATCAAGCTGAGTGTTCTTTTGCCTTTTTTCATCTTTTACCTCAATTCCGATAAATTAATATACTTTAAGTTACGACCAAGCCTGTAAGGACTTGGTCGTAATGTTTAGATATACTGAAAACAGTTATTAGTCCACATATATAATGGATACACCGAACACCTTGGGGTCGGATTTGAGAGCAGCACGAACTGCAACCATATCTCCGGATTTGGCGGTAGCGGGGGCTGTGTAAAGACCGCTCTCTGATATAGTACCTGCATCAGAGCCTGTATATTCAGTGATGCTGTATACAATTTCATCCTCTGCGGCACAATCAATAGGTGTGCCTTCTATCTGCAGCTGAGCGCCTGCGGTGGTATGGAGGATTACGTCCTTCATTTCCACCTGCTTGACAGCAGGAGCAGTTGTATAAATGTGAACAGAATAATCGGTGCCAAAGGTATCGGTAAATTTACCGCCTGTAGCGTTTATTGTTTTGTCGGGACGGTTTACGGTTGCGTTGGCATTTACCTGCTGGCTATCGGGGAAGAAAGAAATTCTCTTGAACACACGGTCAATACCGTCGCTTAATGAAATGCTCACTGTTTTTTGAGCACCTTGGTACTCGTTGAACACAGCACCGTTATTTTGTCCGTTGTTTTCAACAACCACGGTTACGTTTCCGTCGGGCAACAGATAAGCGGCAGACCTTATGTCCTCACCAATCCAGCGGGTATAGAGAACCTTGGAGCCGTCGGGGATGTAGTTGGTGAACATAGATTGCTCATAGAAGGAAAGTCTGACGTCGGCGGCAGCCTCTTCACTGGTGGGAACCTTCCATGCAGCCTTGGTATTAAC
>JAZNQM010000087.1:0-3767 GCA_045590175.1 Acutalibacteraceae bacterium
GGGACTCAATCATTCTTTTTTCTTTGGTCATTTTGCCGTTGAAAATATCACTCCACACAGTGGTCTTGGTATAGCTTTCCAAAGTAATTCACCTACTCAAATTTTGATGATATGAGATAAATTTTCCTTTTTGCTTGATTAATATAACATATTCTTGAACGATATGCAATATTTTCTGCACGATTTATTGTTGTTAATTATATATATGTGTGATATTATTAAGTTAACAAAATATTGCGAGGTGTTCATTTATGAAAGTTGGAATGTGTTTACCTTTTGAAATAGGTCTTGATGAGGTTAAAAAGGTCTTGAAGGAAGAAGGCGGAGATTTTTGGGAAGGTAACTACTCAAAGCTTGCAAATTTAGAGCAGGCGGAGTTTGATAAAATCAATAGCTTCATAAAGTCCATTGAGCTTCCTCTTACCCATTGCAACGGCTTTATTTCAGAGAATTATTTTGACACTCCCGAAATGAGGGAGCAAGGTAAAGAATACGTTAAGCGTTCCTTTGAGAGATTCTCGAAAACCGATCTTCGCCACATCACCTTCGGTAGTGGTAAGGCGAGAGCCACCAACGAAAACCGCAACAAGGAAGAAACCAGAAAAATCCTGGCTGATTTCTGCGGTGAATTCCTGACACCCCTTGCAAAGGACTATGGCTATATAATCGGTATGGAGCCTCTTAACAGCGGTGAGACCGATGTTTTCACCACCACCACCGAAACCTTCGATTTTGTTAAGGCTCTGGACCTCCCCGAAATCAGAATGATTGTTGACTTCAGTCATTTCAATAAAGAAAACGAAGATGTTGCGGTGCTTAAAAACTATAAGGGCTACATCTCTCACATACATATCTCCGACACAAACAGACGCAGTCCCAAGCCCGAGATTCCCGAGGAGAAGGCTTTGTATGATGCATTCTGGTCAGAGCTTATCCCGATATGTGACGACAATGTATGTATCTCTATGGAGTGCTGGACCGACAAGCCCCACGGCGAAACCTTCGACTACCTTAGAGAAGTTATCAAGACCTACAAAAAGGGATAAGCTTTAAGGAGTTTTTGAAATGAGCAGCGTTTATATACGATTTCCCGAAGGCAAAGCAAAATGCCTTACCTTCAGTTATGATGACGGTAACCAAGCTGACGTAAGGTTGGTCGAATTATTCAACAAATACAACATAAAAGCCACCTTCAACCTTAATTCGGGTGCTATGCCTCAAGTCGATGGCAAATGGAGATTGCCGAAGCAGGTAGTTGGCTCTCTATATAAAGGACACGAGATAGCCTGCCATGGATTGGATCATCTCCTTTTGACCACTACTCCTCTCCCCTATATGACCTATCAGGTTTTGGAAAACAGAAAAGAATTAGAAAAGCTTAGCGGCAGAATTGTCAGGGGCTACGCATACCCCTTCGGTAAACCCGACGAGCTTGATGATGACATCACCACTTCCCTTCGTGCAGGCGGAATTCAATATGCCCGCACAGGCGGAAAAACCTTGAAATTCGACCTTCCGCAGGATTGGTACAACTGGCATCCAACCTGCAAGCATACCCACGAAAAGCTGATGGAATTAGCAGACACCTTCTTAAACACAAATCCTGATGAATTTGAACATAAGAAATCCCCCTATCTTTTCTACATTTATGGTCATTCCTTCGAGTTTGATAACGACAACAACTGGGATGTGATGGAGGAATTTCTTAAAAAAGTTTCGTCCCGCAATGACGTTTGGTATGCCACTAACGGTGAAATCTACAATTACGTATCTGCCTTCAGAAACTTGAGTTTTAATGCGGAGCAAACGATGGTGTATAACCCATCATGTCATAAGTTGTACTTTACTTTTGATTCGAAATATTACACCATAAATCCCGGGGAAACAATAACACTTGATAGCTAACAACAGCAGCATCATATTATAGTAAAAACGGTGAGCCGTATTTCGACTCACCGATTTGTTTTTATTTATTATGTTTTTATACAACACCCTTTTGGAGCATTATGTTGGCGTAAACTGCCGACTCGCCTGTAGCGATTATGCAGTAAACCTGCTTAGCTTCTTCATAAAATGCAAAACGCTCGATGTTGCCAACGGCATCTGCACCGCGGTCGTCGTGTTTTGCAACAATGTCTTTGTATTCATCCCAAATGGGGGTGGCAATTTTACCCACATCTCTCGGCATAAGCTCCATAAGATTAACAGGCTTGTCGGTGTAGGTATCCAAGGGGAACACCTCAAGTATTGCATCAAGTATTTCGGGAATGCCGTGGCCATCCATGCGGATAACTATGGCATCTTTACCCATTGATTCTGCAGGGAAATTTCCGTCGGCAATTACAAGACGGTCACTGTGTCCCATTTCGCAGAGAACCTTCAAAAGTTCGGGGGAAAGTATTTTAGGTATGCCTTTTAACATAATAACACCTCTATCAATTTGATATTTTAATTATACAGTGCTTTTATTAAAAAAGCAAGAGGAGGACCGAAACAGTCCTCCTCAAATTTACTGATTATTTATACAAAGGACCGTAGCTCTGACAAGCTCTGTAGTCAGCACCTTCTTTATCCATACCGAAGGCATTCCAAGCGGCAGGACGGAAGATATCATCTTCGGGAACGTTGTGCATACATACAGGAATTCTGAGCATTGAGCACATTGTGATAAGGTCGGCACCGATGTGACCGTAGGAAATGGCACCGTGGTTAGCACCCCAGTTGTTCATAACCTCATAAGCGGTCTTGAAGGGGCTACCCTCTTTACCGTCGCAACGAGGAGCAAACCAGGTACAGGGCCAGGTGGGGTCGGTACGAGCCATAAGCTTATCGGTAACCTCATCAGGAAGCTTAACCGTCCAGCCTTCAGCAATCTGAAGCACGGGACCAAGACCCTTAACAAGATTCAGACGAATCATAGTACAAGGCATTTCAGCACTGGTAACGAAATGGCTGGAGAAACCGCCGCCACGGAAGTTATCGAAGCCTGCTTCACACCAAACTGTGGCATCGGTCATCTTCTTGATATCCTCGTCGGTAACCTCCCACCACTTCTTCATAATGGCGTTACCATTTTCATCGGTACACTCACCGCAGGCATCAAGACAAGCGGCACCTGAATTAAGAAGGTGAATAATACCGTTGGACTCAGCAGCCTTGCCTTCTAACTTGTAGCCTGTTACACGCTCGGTTGCTTCACCGGACCAATAGGTACGAACGTCGGCGAAAATCTGTGCACGATGGGTAAGCAATCTCATAAAGAGCATACCAAGACCGTTGAGAACATCATTCTCGGTAGCAAGGGTGTAGGGCTCACGGGCACCTTCGTAGTCGAAGGAGGAGCTGAGCAATGCTTCGGGATAATCACAGTTGGGCCAATGGTCGGTCCACTGACGCTGACCCTGGAAGCCGCCTGCAATAGCGTTATGACCAACCTTTTCTTCCTCTGCAAAGTCGGGAAGGTTGGGGTTGCCTGCCATAAGGTCTTTGATTATGCAATACATCTTAACGGTGAATTCCCACTGCTTTTGCTTCTCTTCGTCATTGAATTTGATGCGACGGGTTTCACCAAGGAATTCGACCTCTTCGGGATTGTTATCGGGTCCTTCCTTGCAATGTTCCTTTGTCCAGGCGAGAGCCTTCTGATACTCTTCCTCGTTATAAATACCCTCTTCCATACGGCGGAGAATTTCAACCTCGTCACCAGACTCAACGCGCATACCGAGATAGGACTCAACGAAATCCTGGTCCATAATGGACCCGCCGAT
>JAZNQM010000088.1:0-2092 GCA_045590175.1 Acutalibacteraceae bacterium
GTTGCTTTCTGAGAAAAGATGTCAGAAAGAGGTGGATTATCCTGTGTTCTGGGCACCGTCTACTGTTTATCCGGCGGTGGTATTCAGAAAGCGAGTAACCCTTTCGAAGCCAACCCGACTCACGGTTCACTGTAACGGCACAGGCTTTTTGGCACTGGGCTTTATAAATTATGCTCTGAATAAAGAAATAGAATTGCCGGAGGGTGAGCATACGATAATTGTCCGTGCAATCAATATAAAGGGCTTACCCGCAATTTATATCAACAGCGAGGAGCTTAAAACCGATGAAAGCTGGGAGTGTTTCCTTGCCAGCAGTTCAAGATACCCTGACAAATCCTTGAAGGTAGGATGCACTCCGAGATATGAAAGCCCCAAAGATAATGTTGAGGTTTTCCCTTTTAGCTATCAGCGATTGGAGCCTGTATCCAAAGAGGCTAAGGACGGCGGTTATCTCTATGATTTCGGTATGGAAACCTATGCTGTGGTGAAGCTAAAGAATACCGATCCTAAGGACAATATTGCAATCTACTTCGGCGAATCAAAAGAGGAAGCCTGCGACCACGAATACACCCTGCTTTACAATAAATTCAGTGGTAAGAAAAGCTATACCGTAAATGGTGCCGCCTTCAGATATATACATATTGTATCCGAAATGGGCAATGACGTCGAATTCACAGTAGACCACGAGTACATACCTGTCGATGATAAGGGTAGCTTCTCCTGTGACAATCCAATGATTGAGCAGATTTATTCGGTCTGCAGTCGTACCCTGCATCTCAATAGCCGAGCTTTCTATTTAGACGGCATAAAGCGTGATCACTGGGCTTGGTCCGGAGATGCCTATCAAACCTATTTTATGGGTTACTATCTATACGGTGACAAGGAAATCGCAAAGCGTACCCTTTTGGCTCTCCTTGGCAAACCGCCCTATGTTCAGCATATAAACGCCATCAATGACTATTCTTCATATCTTATCATCAGTATACTTAATTATTATCAATACAGCGGTGATGTGGAGTTTTTGGAGGATGTCTATGAGAGGGTCAAAGCACTCTATGAATTTATAACCTCCCGCCTTGATAATAACGGCTTCGTTATCGTACATTCGGGAGATTGGGTGTTTATTGACTGGGCGGATTTTGACAAAACAGGACCCTTCTGTGCAATGCAGATTCTCCTCTGGGAAACCCATCGAGCTATGGCTCAGATATGCAAGGCTTTAGGTAAGGACGGAAATGCATATCTAAAATCTGCCGATAAGCTTCGCAAGAATATTATCAAATATTTCTGGTGCAAAGAAAAGAATGCCTTTATTGATTCCTACGAAAGCGGCAAAAAGAATGTGACACGACATGCAAACATTTTCGCAATTATGTATGGCTTCGCAGATAAAAAACAAACACAGCTGATAATAGACAATGTTTTCAAGAACGACAGCGTTCCTGCCGTTACAACACCGTACTTCAAGCTTTATGAGCTGTGGGCACTTTGCGAGGTAGGAGAAATTAAGTTCGCTGAGGAGTATATCGACTCCTATTGGGGCGGTATGGTTCGCTTGGGTGCTACCACTATGTGGGAAACCTTCAATCCCGAGGAGCAGGGAATAGAGCATTATAGAATGTATGGTGGTAAATACGACCGTTCTCTCTGCCACGCCTGGGGTGCAGGTCCTATATTCCTGTTGGGCAAGTATGTGTTGGGTGTTGATGTGTTAAGAAATGAAAAACACAAATTCACCGTTTCTCCCAATCCGGGATTATATAAACAGTTAAAGGGTACAGTTCCTCTGGCAGACGGAATTGTCACCGTAACTTATGATAACGGAAAACTCACTGTTTTGACCGACTCGGACGGTGGTGCCGCAATAATCGGCGGAAAGGAATATCCGCTGATTCCCAATGTTGAATTGAGTTTAGAGCTTTGATTTATAAAAACGACCCACCCTCTTTTTGGAGAGTGGGTCTTAGTTTAAGCAAACACGACTAATTCGAACCTGATTTTAAAGGTTGGATTTTCGCCTTTGCTTTGTTAAAATACTCGTTAATCCGACAGGATTAACTGCGTTTTATGTCTCGCACAGCCAAAAATCCTC
>JAZNQM010000089.1:0-2398 GCA_045590175.1 Acutalibacteraceae bacterium
GCTTGAACAGGTGCGTACAATAGATAAACAGCGCCTGCGGGAAAAAATCGGCAGACTTGATGAACTGCAAATGATAAAGGTTAACGATGCGATATCGGTGAGCTTTGGGCTCGTCTAAGAAAGGAAGTTACTTATGAAAAAAAGAATGTTAATTGCACTTGGAACACTTTGCGCCTTATTTATGGTTGGGGCATATGCGGCAGACCCGGGAACAGAGGGCGACCCGCTTGTAACACGCAGCTATATTGAAAGCGTTGTTTATCCTGCAACTAAGTTTCAGGTAGTAAATGTTTCAGCTGGGAAATCCGTAATTTGCGGTAGTGGAACAGAGCTTATTCTCAGAATGGGAACATGCAGCGTTATCGGAACGCAAAAGGGCGGACTTAGTGACGTAACAATGGGGTTTGACCTTGCTGACGGTACAAATGTACAGGGTAATCATCTTTTGATAACACCGCTTGACGACGGCAGAGGCGTAAAAACTTCTACAGATTGCATATTTATGATTAAAGGAAATTATACAATAAAGTAAAACAAAAGGGCACCCTAAAGGGTGCCTCAGACTGTCGAAAAAGTCGGTCAACCACAAGCAAAACTGAATATCAAATTTTTTGTAGGGTTCGGCGATTTTCGACGAACCGCTATATAAGAAAGTAATTCCCTATAACAAACATTTAAAAATCCCCTAAAAAGCACGCTTTTCAGGGGATTTTGCTTGTTTTCGTCCAACACGCCCTCTACCGTACCCACGTACGCCGACGAGTTCGTGTTGAACAAATTTACCTTTCTTTTTCGATGTCTGCCAGCGTGTCGATAACTTTATCGACACGCTGAGTTCAGTTGCATTTGCAACTGAACTGTTTTTCATCTAAACGTTATGAAGTTATAGCTTTCCAATATCTGAAAGAATTTTGCAAGCCTTTCGTAAAGCGGCTCGGCTTCCTCACCGAATTTTTCCTGAACATATTCTCCAAGGGTAAGAATGTTTTTTTCACCGTCAATCAGCGGCCATACAAAGCTTCCTGTTTTATCAAGATGAACATATGATATCTTTGGCTTGCCGAAAAGCTTTTGAGCAGCTCTGTTGAAAAAACCGGTGTTTTCAATTTCAAGAGTTACTTTTCCCTCGTCGTCCTGAGTCCAGCTTAAAAGAGGGCTGCGCACAGGACAACGTTCAAGATAGTTTTCTGATATATCTTTTTTCATAATTACTTATTTCTCTTTTTCCACAATGAGAATTTCAGAACCGAAAGAATAACGAGTGCAAACACTATAAGTCCTGCAACAGAAGAAACACCTGCGGAAAGTCCAAGCTTAGCTGATATATCGATTGCCTTGTCAAGTCCGAATACTGCCAAAAGTGCAAGGAGTATTCCAACAATACCTTCGCCTGCAATCATACCGCTACAGAAAAGAATACCATCGTTTACAATAGCGGTCTTTTCCTTTTCTTCCTTCTTTACTCTGTCCATTGCGAGACGAATCAGACCACCAACCATAATACATGCATTAAGCTGCACGGGGAGATATACGCCGATTGCAAAAGGAAGAACGGGAATACCTACAATTTCAACCACAACTGCGATACATACACCAATCAGTACAAGTCCCCATGGGAGATTTGCATTCATAACGCCTTCAATAATCATCTTCATAAGTGTTGCCTGAGGTGCGGCAAGCTCCTGCGAGCCAAAGCCCCATGCACTGTCAAGAAGATAAAGTGTACCTCCGATTGCAAATGCAGAGGCAACTACACCAAGTATTTCTGCAAGCTGCTGCTTCTTAGGTGTTGCACCAAGAAGATATCCCGTCTTAAGGTCTTGTGAGGTGTCACCTGAAATTGCTGCAATAATACAGATGATTGAGCCAATAGCGATTGCTCCCTGCATTCCGTGAACACCGCCATCACCTGTTGCTTTAAGAATAAGAGTTGCAAAAAGCAATGTCGCAATCGCCATTCCCGATACGGGATTATTACTGCTTCCTACAAGACCAACCATGCGTGATGATACTGTAGCGAAGAAGAAACCAAATACCACAACAATAATTGCTCCCGGTAACGTTACGGGAATCTGCGGAACAATCCATACAAGAAGTGTAAGAATTGCGATTGCAAGAAGTACTACTTTTATATTAATATCGTCAGAGGTACGGGTTATCTGAACATTTTTATCACCTGACATACTCTTGAGTGCATCCTTAAATGTACGTACTATAAGAGGAAGCGATTTAAAAAGGCTGATTATACCGCCTGCGGCAAGTGCACCTGCACCGATATATCTGATGTAGCTTCCCCAGATTGCACTTGCACCACCATTTGCAAACATTACGCCAATAGGTGTGTTACCGGGATAAAGAACAAGGTCACTTCCGAAAAGTACTATCATAGGGATAAGAA
>JAZNQM010000090.1:0-7854 GCA_045590175.1 Acutalibacteraceae bacterium
GGGAGGATGTACTGGTCAAGCTCTACGCCTGCTACTGTGAAAGCGGTAGCGATGGGGGGATGAGCGTGAACAACTGCGTTAACATCGGGACGCTCTCTGTATACACGAAGGTGCATCTTGATTTCGGAAGAAGGATTGAGCTTACCTTCAAGCTTCTTACCTGTACCGTCGATGCGGATGATCATATCGGGGGTCATAAAGCCCTTGGATACGCCTGTGGGGGTGCAGTAGAACTCATTATCGTTTACCTTAACGGAAATGTTACCGTCGTTAGCAGCAACGAAGCCGTCGTTGTAAATTCTTCTACCGATTTCGCAAATTTCTTTTTTGATTTCATAAGGTGACATAGTTTTTTGCTCCTTTATAATAATTTATAATTTTTTGTTTATACCAATGCGGCAGTATCCTGCGCAATCATATACTCTTCGTCGGTTGCGATGGTGAATACTCGAACGTGGGAATCGGGGGCGGAAATCTCTGCGGTTTCTCCACGGGGAGTTCCTGCGTTCTTGGCATCGTCGAACTTAATGCCTAAGTACTCCATATTCTCGCAAACCTTCTGGCGAATAAGAGAATCGTTTTCACCGATACCTGCTGTGAATACCACAGCGTCAAGTCCGTTCATTGCAGCGGTGTAAGCACCGATGTATTTCTTGATTCCGTAGTACTGAATTTTGAGAGCCAGCTGAGAACGGTAATGCCCTGCGGCTGCAAGGTCGGTAACGTTACGGGAATCGGGAGATTCGCCCGAAACACCCAAAAGACCCGATTTCTTATTTATAAGGTTTTCGGCTTCTTCGATGGTGTAGCCGAGACTTCTTACCAAGTAAGGAACTATTGTGGGGTCGATGTCGCCCGAACGGGTTCCCATCATAACGCCGCCCTGAGGAGTGAAGCCCATTGAGGTATCCACTGCAACGCCGCCGTCAACCGCAGTGATTGAGGAGCCGTTTCCAAGGTGGCAGGTAATTATCTTAAGCTCTTCTATGGGCTTACCGCACAGCTCGGCACACTTGGCGGCTACGTAACGGTGAGAAGTACCGTGGAAGCCGTAGCGACGAATCTTGTGCTGTTCGTAAAGCTCATAGGGAATAGGATATATGTATTTATAATCCTCGAAGCTTGAATAGAAGGAGGTGTCAAACACCGCCGCCATCTTAACGTCAGGCATAAGCTTCTTACAGGCCTTCATACCAACGATTGCAGGTGGTCCGTGCAAGGGGTTGATATTAACAATGGATTCGAGATAAGCAATCATTTCGTCGTCAACCAAGGCAGACTTCTTATACTTCTCGCCACCGTGGGCAACACGATGACCCACAGCACTTATCTCCTCTACGCTCTCAATTACTCCCAGCTCGGGGTCGCTGAGAAGCTGGATTACAATTGCAAGAGCATCCTCGTGGTTATTAAGGGTGGGCTCCGCTTTGTAGTTTTCTTTGCCGGGACGCTTGTGGGTGACCATACCGTCAACACCGATACGCTCGCAAAGACCCTTTGCCAACACCTCGCCCGAATCCATATCAAAAAGCTGATATTTAAGGGACGAGCTGCCTGCATTAAGAATCAATATTTTCATTGGCTTTACCTCCATTTTGGATATTGACATAGGACGATTAATTTTGTATACTCATTATATAATAATTGAGCAGATTTGTAAAGAGTTGGCACGAAAATAGATAAAATATCACAGTTTTTGAGCATAATAATCAGATATAATCAAATACAATCACGATTTAGGGGTGTTTTTATGCTACCTTTGGAAAGACAGGATAAAATACTTGAAATTTTAGCCAAAAGAAAGGCGGTTACGGTGGAGGAATTATGCACCGAGCTCTACTCCAGCGGCGCCACAATCCGCCGTGATTTAGCCGCTTTGGAAAACAATCGGCTTATACACCGCACCCACGGCGGCGCTGTGTTTATGGACGGCACAGGCAGGGATTTCCCTCTCACCCTGAGAGAGAGTGAGAATATGTTTCTTAAAGAAAAGATCGCCTCTAAAATGCTGCCATACATTCGCGACGGTATGACACTGTTTATGGACTCCAGCTCTACCGTTGCGGCTCTCGCCTCCAAGCTTAACGGCTTTAAAAATTTAAGAATAGTAACCAACGGAATCAAAACCTGCAATATTCTTTCTGAGAAAGACGGCATAACCGTTTATTGCACCGGCGGTAAGCTTCGCGAAAACGCAAAATCCCTTGTAGGCTCTGCGGCGGTTCGTTCGGTAGAGGGAATCTATGCCGACATCGCCATCTTCTCCTGCCGCGGTGTTTCACCCGACTCGGGCTTTACAGAGTCCAACGAGGACGAAGCCGAGCTCAAACGAGCATATATGAAAAATGCAAGCCGCACCGCTCTTCTCTGCGACTCCTCAAAATTTGGCAAGAAATATTTTCAGAAAATCGGCGACCTTACAGAGCTTTGGAAACTAATATCAGATATTGAGCTCCCCCCGGAATATACTCCATAAGCGGTGGAGGTAGGCTGTTATGCTTTGTACCTGCCGCCGATAAGCTGAAAGCTGCTAAACACTGCCGTTTCAGGCGGGTTTGTATGCCACTCCACTGCTTAAATAAACACAATGCCCCGCGTTTCCTGTCCCGAATTAATCGGGCAACGCGGGGTTTATGTTCAGTTGTGATTCTCTGCAATCATTTTTCTATATTCACCCGGAGGTAATCCTGAGTGTTTTTTAAAGAAAGTGTTGAAATAGTATTCATTATCAAAATTCATTTCGCTGCTTATTTCTTTAAGACTCAGAGTTTGGTCTTTAATAAGATTTTCAATCTCGGCAACCTGCTTCTTTATTATGTACTTTCCGGGTGAAACACCCTCATAGCGATTAAATATCCTCGTTAACTGTTTAGCACTTAAATGGCAATATTCCGTAACATCCCCTACGGTGGGCGACATTCTGATGTTGTCCTCGATATATTTCTTTGCTAAATGCAGGATTTGGTTTTCCTTTCTCTTACCTTCAACCGCTTCTTCTTTTTCCCCTGCCAAACGTAATGCTATTACAATAGTCTCTAAAATATTGTTTTCGATAAGGGTTGAAGAAATCTCTTTTTTTAGTTCGTTTTCGCTTAAAATGGAATTGATGTTATCGCACATTCGAGACGTACAACGTCCGAAAAAGCATTTAAGAAAATCCCCTTCGATAGTTTTATTGAAATTTATGGAGCATTTTTGGGTTTGAGGTGCAAAGGATAAAGCGGTGTGAGGAGTGTCGGGATATATAAGCAAGAAATCCCCGCTTTTAAGATTATAGGTTTCACCATCTACACAGTATTCCTGATGTCCTTCTGTGACGATGTGCATTTCAAAACCTCTGTGATAATGGGTTTTGGGAGTGATTATACCTCCGTCACAATCGAGGGATAATTTCTTAAAGAAACAGTCAGATACCCCAAAGCCCTTAAGACTGCCGCTTTCTTTCGAAATGTCCTGAGTAAATATAATTTTCACCACATTCATCTCCCTTAAATATATTATAGCGACACGACGGCTACAGTCAAGAGAAATGTCCTGAAATTATAAATTTATGTCTCCGTTTTAAATTGTATTTACAGCTTGTTGGAAATACACTAAAACTGTAAAGCAAAAGCTACAGCAAGGAGAAATGAATATGGAAATGCTCACAACTATGATAACGCCATACAAAGCTGACGGAAGTGTGGACTACGATACCGCCTGCAAATATGTTGATTGGTATTATAAAAATGGGCTCGACGGAATTTTTGCAATCTGCCAGTCCAGCGAGATTTTTTATCTTTCCCTCAAAGAAAAGGTTGAACTGAATCGAAGGGTATACGAAAGAGCCAAGTCGCTATGCAAGGATTTTTTAGTCGTATCCTCGGGACACACCTCCGACACCATAGAAGAGCAAGCTAAAGAACTGAATGCGGTATATGATTCGGGCACCGACGCACTGATTTTAATAACAAACCGCCTTGATATACACAACCAGGGCGACGATGTGTTTATTGAAAACGCAGAAAAATTGATTTCGCTTCTGCCACCCGATGCAAAATTGGGACTGTACGAATGTCCCTATCCTTACAAAAGACTCGTAACACCTAAAATTCTGAAATGGTGCCTTTCGACAGGTCGGTTTTACTATATGAAGGACACCTGCTGTGATGCGGCTATGATAAAAGAACGCACCGAACTTTTAAAGGGCAGTCATTTTAAACTGCTTAATGCCAACTGTCAGACCCTTTTGGAAACAATGCGAAACGGTGGGGACGGCTATTGCGGAATTATGTGCAATTTCCATCCCAAGCTTTATGCCTGGCTGGGTAAAAATTATAATAGCGACACCGCCGACCTTGTTCAATCTGTTATAGGCACATTTGGTTTTACCGAGGTTGGACTTCCCTATCCCCTTACCGCAAAGTATCATATGAATTTATGCGGTATTCCAACCGAAAATATTGCCCGCAACAGAAGTGAGACGGAATTGACGGAATATGTCACAGATTGTATAATGCAAATGAAATACGCAACGGACAAATTGGAAGGTTGGTTAGAGGGTTAGTATTGATGTGTTCATAACTTATGCCCTTTTGGGATATAATGTTCGTTAATAAACAATTAAAAAGGAGTAAGCTTATGTCATATTTAGGCATAGAATTTGGTTCAACAAGAATTAAAGTGGTATCAATAGACGAAAGGTTCAACGTTATTTCATCGGGTGATTATACTTGGAAGTCAACCTACCAAAACGGCATCTGGACATACGATTTAGAAGATGCTTTAAAAGGTCTGAGGGTGGCACTTTCAACTATAAAAGATGCTAAAAGCATACAATCTGTTGGTATATCGGGTATGATGCACGGTTATCTCGCTTTTGATAAGGATTGGAATTTGCTTACCCCTTTCAGAACCTGGCAAAACACTATAACTGCCGAGTCAGCTGAGCAATTAACTAAGCTTTTTGGCTTTAACGTTCCTCAGAGATGGAGCATTGCTCATTTATATCAAGCTATTTTAAACGGCGAAGAACACATCGGCAAAATCGCCCACATAACAACCCTCGCGGGATACATTCACTATATGCTTACGGGCGTAAATGCAGTAGGAATAGGTGAAGCTTCGGGCATTTTCCCAATCGACAGTGAAAATCTTTGCTATAACGCCGTAATGCTGGAAAAGTTCCGTGCTTTAACAGAAAAGTTTGGATTACCTTGGAAGCCGGAAGACGTTTTACCAAGGGTGTTAGTAGCAGGTGCTCCCGCCGGAAATTTAACCGAAAAAGGAGCAGAATTAACGGATAATATACTAAAAGTCGGCACCCTTTTTGCACCACCCGAGGGTGATGCCGGAACAGGTATGGTAGCAACAAACTCTATCCGTCCCAAAACAGGGAACATCTCTGCAGGTACATCAATTTTTTCAATGGTGGTTTTGGAAAAGCCTTTAAAAAATGTCTACCCGGAAATTGATATTGTAACCACTCCCGCGGGTAAAGACGTTGCTATGGTGCATTGTAACAACTGCACCAATGACAGCAACGCCTGGATTGGAGTGTTAAACGAAGCCGCAAATCTATTCGGCGGGGAGCCCGATACAGGAACATTGTACACAAAGCTCTATGAAAAATCCCTTGATGGTGATGTAGACTGCGGCGGTGTGCTCGTTTGCAATTACATGGCGGGAGAAGGAATAACAAACCTCAATTCGGGTGTACCCTTGGTTATGCGAAAACCAGGTAGCAATTTCACCCTCGCAAACCTTTTGCGTGCAACCCTTTATTCGGCAATAGCCACCCTTAAAATAGGTATGGAAATTTTAGAAAAAGAGGCTGTTGAAGTAAGCTCCTTTATAGGACACGGTGGATTTTTCAAAACCGAGGGAGTAGGCCAAAAATATATGGCTGCTGCATTAAACACCCCCGTTACCTGTATGAAAACTGCAGGCGAAGGCGGACCGTACGGAATGGCTTTATTGGCAGCTTTTTTGTTTAGTGAAAACAAAAACCTCGAAGAGTTTTTAGAATCAGAAGTGTTTATAAATTCCGAAAAAACCACCGAGTATCCGCAAAATGATTTTGTGCAAGGCTTCCGTAAATATCTTGAGGATTATAAAAAGCTATTGTTAGTTGAACAAAAAGCATCTGATTTGTTTTAAGTGACGCACGCCATAATTAGAAGGGGCAGTTTCAAAAAAATGCAGAGTCTGCTTTAACAGAACTACTCATAAAATCTATCGACAATATCAAGGACTACGAGCTCAAATTCTGTTACGTAGACTAACTTAGTAAAAAAGCAGCGGAGCAATATGCCGTCAGAAAATACGACGATATATTGCTCCGCTTTTTTAGTTATGAATTTGTGTAAGCTAACCCAAATATTTACACATTTCGCGATATATAACCTCGGGTTTCCCTCACCACCACACCACTCAGCAGCATAAGGGCGATAAGGTTAGGTAGTGCCATAAGTCCGTTGAGGAAATCCGCTATCTGCCAGACAAGGTTGAAGGATAGGTAGGGCCCTGCCGCCACCACCAAAATATAAATTATACGAAAGCTTTTCTTTATTCTTTTACTGCCACCTGTCAGATAATTAAGACAGGCTTCACAGTAATAACTCCAGCCGGGGATTGTGGCAAAGGCAAAAAACACAAGGCTTCCGTTTAGCAGAAATGATGTTATATCTCCGCTAAAGGGCAGACCCGAGCTCCAAGCCGTGACGGTGGCTTCAACACCGTTTTTACCCATTGCCGCAGAATTGGTCAGCACCACCGCAAGACCCGACAGAGTGCATAAAACCGTGGTATCAATAAAGGCGCTTATCATTGTAAGAAATCCTCCCTCCACAGGCTCGCGGGTTTTGGTTGCCGCTGCCCCTATTGCCGAGGAGCCCAGCCCCGCTTCGTTAGAGAAAATACCCTTTGAAAGCCCTACAGATAATGCCTCTTTGACAGTGATACCCACCACCGAGCCGCTGAGGGCAGTGGTAGAAAATGCGGATTTCACGATAGAAATTAAAGCTGTGGGAATACTTTTCAAATTACACAAAATTATGATTAAGGTCAGGAGTATATACACCACAGACATAAAGGGAATCAGTGCTTCTGAAAACTTAGCAATCCGCTTTATGCCACCAACAATCAAAAGGGCGGTAAGTACCGTTACAACGGCACCGCCTACAACTACAGAGTAGGTGTATTCTTTGTTGCCTAAGGACAGCAACACCATAGCTTTTTTGGGGTCAAAAAGATTTTGCAAAGCCTCTGTTATGCTGTTAATCTGGGTCAGTGTACCAATGCCGAACAAACCGGCAAAAAGAGTAAAAACACAAAACAGTTTTGCCAGCCATTTGTATTTCCGACCCAAACCTTTTTCTATGTAGTAAAAGGGTCCGCCGATGAATTCACCCTTCTGTTTTTCCCTGAATTTTACCGCCAGCAAGCCCTCGGCATACTTAATTGCCATACCCAAAAGTGCCGAAATCTCCATCCAGAAAAGGGCGCCTGCACCACCTGTGCATACAGCGGTGGCAACCCCGACGATATTGCCTGTACCGATTGTGGCACCAAGCATTGTGCAAAGGGAAGAAAATCCGCTTATCTCCCCTTCCCCGTCACCGCCGCTCCCGAAAGTATGCTTTAATGCGGTCTTGAAAAATCTTATCTGCACAAATCCGCACCTGAAGGTCAGATATATTCCCACCACGGGAATCAATATTATGAGCAGCCCACCCCAAATAAATTCGTTGGTTTTGCTAAGCATTTCCTCCACTCACTATTCCCCATTCATATAATTTTATGTGATTTGGCAGTCGGCAATTACTCTTGGTCATATTGCACAACATACGGCGGTTTTATTTGTACATCTTTTTT
>JAZNQM010000091.1:0-4782 GCA_045590175.1 Acutalibacteraceae bacterium
AGATTCCCATTATTGCCGACGAGTATGTTGAAAAGGATTTTGGAACAGGCGTTGTTAAAATAACCCCTGCACACGACCCCAACGACTTCGAGGTTGGACTTCGTCATAATCTTCCTATTATTAACATAATGACCGACGATGCTCATATGACCGCTGAATGCGGAAAGTATGCAGGTCTTGACCGTTACGAAGCCCGCAAGCTTATGGTTAAGGATTTAGAGGAAGGCGGTAACCTTGTTAAGGTTGAACCTATGAAGCATAATGTTGGTTCTTGCTACCGTTGTAACACCGTTGTCGAGCCCCGCATTTCCAAGCAGTGGTTTGTTAAGATGAAAGAGCTGGCAGCTCCTGCTATTGATGTTGTTAAAAACGGTGAAATCAAGTTGATTCCCCAACGTTTTGAAAAAACATACTATAACTGGATGGAAAACATCAAGGACTGGTGTATTTCTCGTCAGCTTTGGTGGGGACATAGAATCCCTGCTTGGTACTGTGAGGATTGCGGCGAGGTAATCGTTGCCCGCGAGGCTCCCGATTGTTGCCCAAAATGTCAGAGCAAGAAACTGAAGCAGGATGAGGACACCCTTGACACCTGGTTCTCCTCCGCTCTCTGGCCGTTCTCAACATTAGGTTGGCCCGATGAAACACCTGAACTTAAATATTTCTACCCCACAAGCACTCTTGTCACAGGATATGATATCATATTCTTCTGGGTAGCAAGAATGATTTTCTCGGGTCTTGAATATACCGGTAAGGCACCCTTTAATACGGTTCTGTTCCACGGAATCGTTCGTGATGCTCAGGGTAGAAAGATGTCCAAGTCTTTAGGTAACGGTATCGACCCGCTGGAAGAAATCGAGAAGTACGGTGCAGATGCTCTCCGCTTTACCTTGGCTACAGGTAACAGCCCGGGTAACGATATGCGTTATGTACCGGAAAGAGTTGAGGCAAGCCGTAACTTTGCCAACAAACTTTGGAATGCGGCCCGATTTGTTCTGATGAATTTGGACGACAACGAACCCGCTCCCTACATTCCTGAAAACCTAGCAACTGAGGATAAGTGGATTCTATCTAAATTCAATAAGCTTGTAGGCGATGTAACCGATAATCTCGAGAAATTCGAGTTAGGCCTTGCTGTCAGCAAGCTGTACGACTTTATCTGGGATGTATATTGTGACTGGTACATCGAAATTTGCAAAGCCCGTCTTAATTCCGATGACGAAGAAGGCAAGAAAACCGCAAAGGCAGTTTTAGTATACGTTCTTTCCGAAACCCTCAAGCTTCTGCATCCCTTTATGCCATTCATAACTGAAGAAATCTGGCAGGCATTACCTCACAACGGCGAAACCGTTATGACCTCCAGCTGGCCTGTTGTTAATTCTGACAATACTTTTGAGTCAGAGGCAGAAGCCTTTGAAAAGCTTATGTCGGTTATCAAGGCAATCCGTGCCCGCCGTTCCGAAATGAACGTACCTCCTTCAAAGAAGGCAAAGGTATATATCGCAACAGCCGACGCTTCCCCCTTCCGCGGCGGTGAGATTTTCGTTGAAAAACTCGCTTCTGCAAGTGAGGTTGAGATTGGTGCGGAGTTTGATATCCCGGGTGCAGTAACCGTTGTTACCGATTCTGCAGTTGTTTCCATTCCTATGAATGAGCTTGTGGATTTTGAAGCTGAACGTGCAAGACTTAACAAAGAACTTGACATTGCCCTTAAGGATAAGGAGTTCTTCGAAAAGAAGCTCAACAACCCGGGATTTGTTGCAAAAGCCCCTGAAGCAGTTGTTGCTCAGCAAAGAGAGTCCCTTGCTAAGGTTCTTGCAAAAATCGAAATGCTTAACGATAGCATTAATTCTCTTGGTTAAATAATATCTTAAAGGGGCTGTTAATATAACAGTCCCTTTTCGTTTGGAGATAACTATGAATTATACAGAAACTCTGAACTATATTTTTTCCTTAAAAACCGTTTCCTTGAATCCAAGCCTTGAAAGGATAACAACAGCCTTGGAGTTGCTTGATAATCCTCAAAATTTTTTGAATGTGATTCATATAGCGGGAACTAACGGAAAAGGTTCTGTCGCTTCAATGATTTCTGAAATATTGAAAGCCCACAACAAAAAGATCGGACTTTTTGTTTCGCCTTTTATCGTTGATTTCACTGAGCGCATACAGATTAACGGCAGTTATATCGGTAAAAATGACCTGTGCCGTTTGTCAGAACGTGTGGCTCAAATTCAATCGGAACTATCGGATAGAGGCTTGGCACTTGGGCAGTTTGAGTTTATAACTGCTGTCGCACTTCTTTATTTTAAGGAGCAGAAGTGTGACTATGTGGTGCTCGAAACGGGACTTGGCGGAAGGTATGATGCCACCAACATTTTCTCCTGCCCCGCCTGTACTGTTATAACAAAGATTTCCTATGACCATACTGCAATTCTTGGCGAAACTTTAAAACAGATTGCGGGAGAGAAAGCGGGTATCATCAAAAGCCGTGTTCCGTGCATCACTTGTCAACAAGACAGAGAGGCATTTGAGGTTTTAAATGAAACCTGCAATAGCTTAGAGGCACCTTTAACAGTAATTAACAAAGACAGTATAAAGGATGTAAAGGTGGGTATAAACGGCACAACTTTTTCTTTCAAAGGAGCTAAGTATTCTACCTCGCTTTGCGGTAAACACCAGACCGAAAATGCAGCCTTGGCAATTGAAACTGTGAAGACGGTAGTGCCCGATATTTCAGTAGCTACAATTAATAAAGGGCTTTCGAGGGTTCGCCATCCCGCAAGACTTGAAATTTTTGAGTCCGAGTATCCTGTAATTATTGATGGAGCCCACAATCCCGACGGTGCCGCAAACCTCGCTGCTTTTCTTAGGGAGATTAACTTTAAGGGTAATCTTGTTTTTGGCGGTATGAAGGATAAGAATATCCGCGAAGTGGCTGAGCTGTTGTCACCCTTTGCCGATAAGATAATAACTGTGACCGTCGAAAATAATCCTCGTGCAGAGACTGCAGAGAAACTGAAATCGCTGTTTGGTTTATATAATAATAATGTATATGCTGCAAAAAACTACGACGAAGCATTGGCGTTAACAAGCAATGCACCAACAGTTTTCTGCGGTTCGCTGTACCTTGCCGCTGATATGCGGAGTTATTTCGATAAAACAAATTAAAATACGACAACCGAATACAGCAAATTATTTGCGGACGACCCATTATATTAATATATGGGTTGTCCGTATTTTTTTTGTGTCAGAAAGGAGCAGATAATTTTGCAGGTGAAAATTGACGTTAAAGAACGCACAATGTTTGCATATTTAAGCGGTGACATTGACCACCATACCGCGAAAACCATACGGGAGGAAATAGACGAGGGAATAGAAGAACACGAACCCTCGCTATTGGTTTTGGATTTCGGTGAGGTGAGCTTTATGGATAGTTCGGGTATAGGACTCGTTATGGGACGCTTCAGAAAAATGCAAACAATAGGCGGAGAAATTACAATAACCAATACCCCATTATATATTTCAAAGGTTATGCGAATTTCGGGAATAGAAAAATTAGCAAAAATAGGGAACAAAGGTGATGTATATGAAACCGTTAAATGAATTAAAATTAATCCTTCTTTCCAAGTCCACAAATGAAAGCTTTTCAAGAGTGGCTGTGGCATCATTTCTCTCTCAGTTAGACCCGACGATAGAAGAGATAAATGACATCAAAACGGCAGTGTCAGAGGCAGTAACGAATTGTATCGTTCATGCCTATAAAGAGACCATCGGAAAGATATACATAACAGTTTCGATATATGATAACAGAAATATATCAATAAGAATCAGAGATAACGGCTGCGGCATTGAGGATATAGAAAAAGCGAGAGAGCCTATGTATACAACGGCTGGTGATGAGAGAGCAGGTCTTGGCTTCGCAGTAATGGAAAGCTTTATGGATAAAGTTAGAGTATCCTCTAAAAAAGATAAATACACATCTGTGATTATGAAGAAAAAGCTTGGCGAGAAAAAGTGACAAGAGATGATGTAATCACCGCCAACCTCGGGTTGGTGCACGCATGCTGTAAAAGATTTACGGGACGAGGCATAGAATATGACGACCTGTTTCAAGCAGGAAGCTTAGGTCTTGTAAAAGCGGTAGATGGCTTTGATGAAAGCAAGGGCCTTAAATTATCAACCTATGCAGTACCGGTTATACTCGGAGAAATCAGACGACTTTTTCGAGATGGCGGTACCGTTAAAGTCAGCAGAAGTTTAAAGGAGCTGTCTTTGAAAGTTACACGCTTGAGTTCAAGTCTATCTTTAAAGTTGAATAGAGAACCAACAGTAGGTGAGCTTTCGGAAGCTTTGGGTGTATCATCGGAAGAGGTTGCAGAAGCACTTTGTGCCGCACAGCCGACCCTATCTCTAACGTTAGAGAACGACGGCGAGGTATCGCAGTTAGATGTTCCTGTTGAATCTCACGAAAGGGAAGTGTCTGATAGAGTGGCCGTCCATCAGGTTTTAGAAGAACTGTCACCAAAGGATAGAGAGCTAATCCGACTCCGCTTTTATAAAATGTATACTCAACAGCAAACAGCAAACGTCTTAGGTATGACTCAGGTTCAGGTATCAAGACGGGAAAAAGCTATATTAGGAAATATTAGACAGAAGTTTGCATAGCGAATTGTGTTATGCAAGCTTTGTTTTTATCAACACTTTATATAAAATGTCATAACAAGTTACCGTTAATGTGAATAGAAACTAATAAAAATAACTAAATTTGAAAAAATCAGAATT
>JAZNQM010000092.1:0-2019 GCA_045590175.1 Acutalibacteraceae bacterium
GGCAATCTCCGACACCATAAAGGACGTGACAAGCTCGCTCACCTCAAGCTGTGCAACCTCCCTTTTGCCCGCAATACGCATAAGTAGTATCGAGACGAAATACATAACCGATATACGGTAGACGGTTTTAAGCATTTTATCACCGGTTTTATTATCTGCAGGCAGTGGCACATCCATACAAAAAAAGACGGCAATTGCCGTCTTTTTTATAATTATTTTTTCTCGGTGCAGAGCTTAATAAGATCATCGACATTTGCCGTAGCAAGGCATTCAACTGCGTCAGAAGCACCGTAATAAATCTTGACTTCGCCGTCATCCTCTAAGAGCATACCACCCGGGAAGATTACGTTTGTTCTGAATCCCTCGTCTGTTTCATAGGGAACTTCGGGTGCAAGCAAAGGCTCTTTACTCATACCCACAATCTTTGAAGGATCTTCAAGGTCTAACAGCATAATGCCGGCTGTGTATCTCTTTGTCCACTTGGGCTCCCAGCCATTTTTGCCTCTCGCGTTGTCGATATCAACGGCGTGGAAGGTTGTAAGCCAGCCCTTTTCCGTCTTTATGGGAGGAGCAGCAGGGCCTACTTTGTCATTGGCATATGGTACGTTTTCAACGCCAAGAACAAGCTTGTTGTTTCCCCAGAACTTAAGATCGGGGGACTGACCTATCCAAAGATCGAATCTGTCCCTGCCCCTTGAATAAACAGGCATTGGTCGTTCAAGTCTTGTATAAAGTCCGCCGATTTTCTCAGGGAACAGCACCATATTCCTGTTATCGGGAGCCGACATTGAAAGAACTTCCATACTGTCAAGGTGCTCGTTTATTTTTCCTATTCCGCCCAGGATTCCGTGTGAGGTATCAACCGCAAAGCACATATAAAGCTCGCCGTCAATCACCGTAAGTCTCGGGTCATAATAACGATATATTTCATCTGTCTGCATTTCTTCAAAGCACAGAAAAGGTTTTGGTGAAACATCCCACTTTATACCGTCATCGCTGGTTGCAAGACCTAAGTGTGTGCCGCCGAAGCGAGGATGCTCGTCGGTAAAGCCCATATCGTCACGAAAAATCATAACGTATTTGCCGCAATATTTTGCAACGCCCGCATTAAAAATCAAGGTGGCATCATAAGGAATGTTCTCCTTAGAAAGAATGGGGTTGTTTTCGTATCTCATAATCACGGGTGATGATTTGAGAACAGGTGTCATAACAGCCATTTTGTTTTCCTCCTTAATCAAAGTCCGAGTTTTATCTTTATTTCATTTCTGACTCTTTCAAGTCTCATTTCAGCCTTTTCTCTGTCGGCTTCCTTTATGCTGTAGTAAATCTTAATTTTTGGCTCTGTACCCGACGGACGGACAGCCACCCACGAACCGTCAGAGAAAATATACTTCAAGACATCGGATTTAGGAAGACATCCGAAGCCTTCTTCAGCGGGCACACCCGTCGAAAAATCCTGAACCTCTACCTTTTCCGAGAAGGGCGAGCCTTCTTTACGAAGCTTTACCATCATAGACTTTATTAGCTCTAAACCATCCTTACCTTTTAGGGTAAAGCTGTCAAGCGCATCCTTATAGTAGCCGAATTTTTCGTAAAGCTCATTTATCTTGTCCATAAGCGTCTTGCCCTGAGACTTATAAAGCGCCGCCATTTCGCATATGAGCATTGACGAAACAACGGCATCCTTATCCTGCGCGTATGTTCCGCAAAGGTAGCCGTAGGATTCTTCATAGCCTAAAAGATATGTAAAGCTGCAAAGCTCGTTTCCCTTTGCTTTTGCCTCTTCAAACTGAGTAATCTTTTCACCTATAAACTTAAAGCCCGTAAGGGTTGTGAAAATGTTTGCACCTTTTTCTTTTGCAATCTCTGCGCCAAGCTCGCTGGTTACAACCGTCTTGATAACCGCCGCCTTTTTGACAGCGGACATATCCGTATTTGAAAGAACATAGTCAACCAGAAGTGCACCCACCTGATTACCCGTCATAAGAGAATAACCCTCCGGCATCCTTACTGCAATAC
>JAZNQM010000093.1:0-6329 GCA_045590175.1 Acutalibacteraceae bacterium
GGTTCAAAATGGTTGTTGCCTATTAATGTTATACTACAGGTGTTTTGGGCGGCGGCAGATTTTGTGTTTTACACACTTATGCTGCGATACATAATTAACTGCATTACTAACGACGGCAGTATCTCTGTATTGATAACCGTGTTGATAAGCTGGACTATATTCCAAACCTTGGTACATATCTTAAGCAACTATTATCACGATTCATACGGCATATATCAGAATAACAAAG
Organism: Acutalibacteraceae bacterium; assembly: GCA_045590175.1. Classification (GTDB taxonomy): domain Bacteria; phylum Bacillota; class Clostridia; order Oscillospirales; family Acutalibacteraceae; genus UMGS1532. Next base: position 230 of record JAZNQM010000093.1, read on the forward strand.
TATACGAATACGTTCGAAAAATAGTATATAAGAAATCTGCTTCGGTTGATTTGAAATGTTATGAAAATCCTGAGTATTTCAACAAACTGACCAAGGCTGTATCTGAGTGTGACGAAAGAATTACATCTGTTATTTCGGCTGTTACAGCTATAACATACAGATTAGTCAGATTTTCTGCCAATTTCGGTCTCCTTGTGGCGATAGATCCTTGGTTGTTGTTATTCGCTCTTATCCCTCTGATTACTATTCCTTTAAAGGCGAAAGGAAATAAATTAGGTGTAGAAAGAACACTAACTACCAAAGAGGTGAACCGTCGCAGGGACTACTCGCAGAGAGTGTTTTATCTTGCAGATTATGCTAAGGAAATGCGTCTGTCAAACTTCCCTTTTATGTTTATAAAACGATTCCGTGAGGCATCACAAGAAAACATACAGCTACTCGGTAAATATGGCAAAAAGATTGCGATTTTAGGGATTATAACCGACTTTATTAATAATATGTCAGGTACCATCGGTGCCACCGTTTATTCCATTTGGCAAACGATTGAAAGAGGGGCCATGACCTATGGCGACTGTGTGGTTGTTATTAATTCGGTAGATTCTCTTGCCTACACTTTGACTGATACTGCAAGCGATTTTTTAAGGCTGCAGGAAAATGCACTTTACATTGAAACGCTGAGAGAGTTTTTGAACATTGAATCTACAATAACCGACGGTGATTCTCCGCTCCCCGAATCCGGTGATCTCGAATTGAAAAATGTTTCTTTTAAATACGATGGAGCTAACGATTATACTCTTAAAAACGTCAATATTCGAATAGGTAAAAACGAAAAAATCGCAATAGTAGGACACAATGGTGCAGGCAAAACCACTTTGGTGAAAATGCTCCTGAGATTGTATGACCCGGAAGGTGAAATCACATACGGAGATAAAAACATAAAAGATCTGAATGTAACCGAATATAGAAATTGTTTTGCAACGGTTATGCAAGACTTTCATTTATACGCGATGTCGGTCCACGATAATGTGGCACTCAAGCATCACGATGAAGCTGATGCGCCGAAAATTACTGACGCTCTTATTAAAAGCGGCTTGTATTCCAAAGTCGAAAAATATGCAAACGGTATAAAAACTATTATGACCAAAGAATTCGATGATGACGGCGAGCTTCTTTCGGGCGGCGAACAGCAGAAGCTTTCAATTTCTCACGTATATTTCAAGGATAATCGTTTTGTGATTTTGGACGAACCCTCCAGTGCATTAGATCCGATTGCCGAATATGAAATGTATAAAAATATGACTGAAGCCTGTGAAGATTGCGGAATGATATTTATTTCCCACAGGCTCTCCTCTGCGGTTATTGCAGATAGGATTTATCTTATGGAGGACGGAACGGTTATAGAAAGCGGAAGTCATAAAGATTTGATGGAGCTTGGAGGCAAATATGCTACTATGTTTCGCCACCAAGCAGAAAATTATAAGGAGGTGGAGAGCTGATGAATGGACGCAGACGCGGTCCAAGACCCCCTCATATCAACAAAAAAGACAAAGACAGAAAACTCAAATCAGGTGAAGTGTTCAAGAATAATGTCTGGATGATTAAAAAACTGTGGAAACACACACCGTCGTATGTGGTTTTTACAATATTTCAAGGTATCGAACGAGGTATCGGTAATTTTATCGGTATGCTATACCTTAAATTTATAATGGACTACCTTGAAAAGGGCGAAGATTTTGTCAAATATGTAAATCTGTCTGTTGTGTTTTTTGTGTATTGGATACTCTCCTCGCTTTATCACAACTGGTATTGGCAAATTTTCCTACCTAAAATCAGAGAAAAACTACATATGGAACTATATTGCGATTTTTTCAAACAAGCACAGCGCCTTGACCTGGAAAAATACGATGATCCCGAGTTCTACAATGACTTCATTTGGTCTCTTGAGCAATCCTATCAACGCTCTATAGATCTTATGCAGGATACCTCAATGCTTGTGCATCACATTATATCATCCGCCTCTTTAATTTCACTTATACTGACGATAGATGTATGGATGGCAGTTGTTATATTGCTGGTATCTATAGTCAGAATGATATCTACAAATCGTGCTAATAAAGAATATAAAAAACGTTTTGAAGAATTTAACCCCATATATCGAATGGACGGATATATAAGACGTGTTTTTATGCTCCCCGATTATTCAAAAGAAACACGTGCCACTGACGTCAAGGATGTACTTTTTGATGAGTTCGAAAACAATACTCTGTTAAAGAATGCCATTACAAAAAAGCATAGCAAAAAGATTATGTTCTACAACACTCTGTGTAATGCATTACCCTTTATCGGAGAAGTCGTTATATATCTCCTTCTCATATACGGTATAGTAGTAACCGGCAAGATCACCTTGGGTGGTTTAGCTGTAGCCACAAACAGCATCTGGCGTATTTCATGGTCTATGCGGGACCTGGTAACACGTATTATGCGTTATCACGAACATGCTCTGTATATCGAAAAGGTTATGACCTTTATGGATTATGAACCCAAAATAATCAGCGGTAATTTGAAGCCTGCTTCATTTGAAAATCTAATCATTAAGAATGTTTCATTCAGCTATAAAAAGAATGAAAAATCAGTTATAGCTTTGAACAAAGTAAATATGGAAATAAAGAAGGGCGAGAAGATTGCCATTGTAGGTTACAACGGTGCGGGTAAAACCACCCTTACGAAACTGATGCTTCGTCTTTACGACCCGCAAAGCGGTGAAATACTTTATAACGGAATCAACCTTAAGGATTATTCAATAGAAGAATTGAGAAAACATACAGTATCTGTATTCCAGGATTATCGAATTTTTGCAGGAACTATTGCTGAAAATGTTGTAGCAGGTGAAGCTGACAACAAGGACAAAAGTAAGATTATAGAAGCACTTACCCACAGCACATTTGATCAAAAATTAAATTCGCTTCCTGATGGAGTCGACACTATACTCACACGTGAATTTTTTGACAATGGAACACAGCTTTCGGGCGGTGAACAACAAAAGGTTGCTATAGCAAGAGCCTTCTATAAAGACGCTGATATAATAATACTTGATGAACCCTCAAGCGCTTTGGATCCGGAAGCCGAGTATCAGCTCAACCGTTCTATTACCGAATACGCTAAAGATAAAACTGTTGTATTTATTTCTCACAGACTATCCACAACAAGACACGCTGACAAAATATATATGTTTGACAGCGGTGAAATCATCGAGGCAGGAAGCCACGAGGAGCTCATGAAACTGGGTGGTAAATATGCATATATGTTTAATTTGCAGGCGGAAAAATACAATAATCCGTAAAGTTTTAAAAAAAGACTTGCGAAATCAGTAAAATAGTGTTATATTATTAATGTTCAACTAAACGTAATGACGGAGATAAGTAAATTTTATTGCCTTATCAGAGAGACCTTGCCTCAGGCTGAAAGCAGGGTTTATGTGTGGTAAATTTGAAATTCCCTCCCGAGCGGCGACACAGAAGTAACAGTAGGTGTCGACGGCTGACCCCGTTAAAAGGTCGCAAGAGTGTTTGCTTTTGTTAGCAAAAATTTGGGTGGTACCGCGGAGTAAAGTTCAGTCAGACTTCGTCCCTTTATTGGGACAGAAGTCTGATTTTATTTTAGGAGGAAAAATTAATGAAAGAAAAACTCGAACAGATTAAAAGAAGTGCAATTGAAGCACTTAACTCTATTGAAGCGGAAAAGGAACTTGATGCTTTAAGAGTTAAATATCTCGGAAAAAAAGGAGAGCTCACTGCTATACTTAAAGGTATGGGAGGTCTTTCTCCCGAAGAAAGACCTATTGTTGGTCAACTTGCAAACAAAGTAAGGTCTGAAATCGAAGAAGCGATTGAGTCAGTAACAGCTAAAATCAAAGAAAAGGCTCTTGATGCTAAGCTTGCAGCAGAGACCTTAGACGTAACTATGCCGGGGGTTCGTTCCAAAAAGGGTGGCTTGCATCCCCTTAACATTGTTTTGGACGACATGATTGACATTTTTCAATCAATGGGATTTGATGTTGTTGACGGTCCCGAAGTGGAAACAGATTTCTACAATTTTGAAGCCCTTAATGTTCCTGCCGATCACCCCGCACGAGATATGCAGGACACCTTCTATGTAGGAGAAAACCTGCTGTTAAGAACCCAGACATCTGCTGCACAGATTCGTACTATGACAACGAGGAAGCCCCCCATAAGAATAATATGCCCCGGAAGAGTTTACAGAGCCGATGAGGTAGATGCAACCCACTCCCCTGTTTTCCATCAGATTGAAGGCCTTGTTGTTGACAAAGGTATTACTATGTGCGACCTTAAAGGTATCCTGGAACAGTTTGCCCGAGAAATATACGGTGACGGAACCGAGGTTAAATTCCGTCCTTCCTTCTTCCCCTTCACTGAGCCCAGTGTAGAGGTAGATGTAAGCTGTCCTGAATGCAAGGGCGAAAATAAATCCTGTAGAGTTTGTAAGGGTACAGGTTGGATTGAAATACTTGGTGCCGGTATGGTTCATCCTAACGTTTTAAGGCATTGTAATATTGACCCTGTAGAATACACAGGCTTTGCTTTCGGTATAGGGCTCGACAGACTTACTACAACAAGATATAAAATCAGCGATATCCGTTTGCTTTTCGAGAACGACCAAAGATTTTTAGAGCAATTCGGCAAGTAACAGGAGGAATCACAAATGAAAGTTTCACTTAATTGGTTAAAATACTATGTTGATATCGACGTCACCGTTCGAGAATTGTGTGACAAAATGACCTTGGCAGGTTTTGAGATTGAAGAATTAATCGATCAGTCCGAATTAATGCACAATGTTGTTGCAGCTAAAATTTTAGAAATCGAAAAACATCCCGATTCCGACCATTTGCTTATCTGTCAGCTCGACATTGGCGAAGCAGAGCCGGTGCAGATTGTAACAGGCGCTCAAAATGTTTTCGTCGGTGCGTATGTTCCTGCTGCTCTTCATAAATCCTTGCTCCCTAACGGAACTAAAATCACAAAAGGTAAGCTTCGTGGTGTGCCTTCAAACGGTATGATGTGCTCAGGTGAAGAGCTTTGCCTTACTGAAGCCGATTATCCGGGCGCTGAGGTTTACGGCATAATGATTTTAAAAGATGAGCCAAAGCCAGGTACAGATATGCGTGAAATACTTAAATTAAATGATTATATCATTGACTTTAGTGTTACTGCAAATCGTCCTGACTGTCAAAGTGTTCTCGGCATTGCCAGAGAGGTATCTGTAGTATTAGGAAAAGAATTCAAAGCTCCCAAGCCTTATTTCGAAACAACTGATGCAGATATTAACGACCAAATACACATTGAAAACAGAAACCTTGACCTTTGCCCCCGTTACTGTGGCAGAGTTGTTAACAACATTAGAATCAAGGAATCGCCCGATTGGCTTAAAACCTGCCTTAAATCCGCAGGTATGAGACCTATTAACAACATAGTTGATATCACAAATTTCGTTATGCTGGAAACAGGTATGCCTATGCACGCTTTTGACAAGCGTGATATTAAGGGCGATACCATCATTATCCGTAACGCTGTAAAGGATGAGAAAATCGTTACATTAGACGAAAAGGAACACACTCTCACTGAAGATATGCTTGTTATCGCTGATGCAGTTGCCCCATCTTGTCTTGCCGGTATTATGGGAAGCCTTAACAGCGAAATTAAAGACGACACAAAGGATTTATTTTTAGAGTGTGCTAAATTCCGCAGAGACAATATCAGAAAAACTTCTCGTGCCTTGGGTGTAAGAACGGAATCAAGCGGAAGATTTGAACGTGGTGTCGACATTAATAATGTTGAATACGCTATGAATCGTGCATTACAGCTTATCTACGATTTAGATGCAGGAGATATTGCCGGAGGTTTCCTTGACCTTAACAATGGACTTCCCTCTCCCAGAGAATTGAAGGTTTCGGTAAGCGGAATTTGTGAACTTCTCGGCGTCGAGATACCTGCAGAAACCATGGTAGAAATACTCAATCGCCTCGAAATTCCCACTACCCTCGAAAACGGTATGCTACATTGTATGGTTCCCTCCCTTCGCGATG
>JAZNQM010000094.1:0-1597 GCA_045590175.1 Acutalibacteraceae bacterium
CGATACTGTGAATCTTGACAAGGTTGTTGGCATGAATGGTAATGACGGAATAGGTGTCTCTTCCTCAGCCATTAATACAAACGGCGAGCTTGTTATTACATATACAAACGGTCAAACCGCGAACCTCGGTGTTGTTGTAGGTGCCAAGGGTGAAACCGGCACTACCGGTGCGCAAGGTGAACAAGGCATCCAGGGTGAACAGGGTATCCAGGGTGAACAAGGTATCCAGGGCGAACAAGGTATCCAGGGCGAACAGGGTATCCAGGGCGAACAAGGTATCCAGGGCGAACAGGGAGTCCAGGGCGAACAAGGTATCCAGGGCGAAAAGGGAGACCAAGGCGAAAAAGGTGACCAAGGCGAAAAAGGTGACCAGGGCGAAAAGGGTGACCAAGGCGAAAAAGGCGAAACCGGTGCTGCCGGTCAGGATGGTGTAAGCGTAACCCAAACCGAAATCAATCAGAGCGGCGAGCTTGTAATTACCCTTTCTAACAATAAAGTTGAAAACCTCGGCACAGTTATCGGTGCCAAGGGTGACAAAGGTGACCAAGGTGAGCAAGGCATCCAAGGCGAAAAGGGTGACAAAGGCGACCAAGGTGAGCAAGGCATCCAAGGCGAAAAGGGTGACAAGGGCGACCAAGGTGAGCAGGGCATCCAAGGTGAAAAGGGTGACAAGGGCGACCAAGGTGAGCAAGGCATCAGTGTGACAGGTGCTGAGATAAACTCGGTGGGCAACCTAGTGGTTTACTTCTCCAACGGTCAGAGAGACGAGCTTGGCAATGTAATCGGAGCCAAGGGCGAAAAAGGTGACCAGGGTATCCAGGGCGAGCAGGGTATTCAAGGTGATAAAGGCGAAAAAGGTGACCAAGGCATACAGGGTGTACAAGGTGAAAAAGGAGACAAAGGTGATGCCGGTCAAGATGGTGTAAGCGTAACTAAAACCGAAATCAATCAGAGGGGCGAACTCGTTATAACCCTCTCTAATAACAAGATAGAAAATTTAGGTGTCGTAGTTGGAGCCAAGGGTGAAAAGGGCGAGCAAGGCATCCAGGGTGAAAAGGGTGACAAGGGCGACCAGGGCGAACAAGGCATCCAAGGCGAAAAGGGTGACACCGGTGCTGTCGGTAAAGACGGCACAGGCATTGAGACCATCCTTATAGAAAATGGTAATCTTAAAATAACCCTTACCTCCGGAACAACCCTTGACCTTGGTAACATCAAGGGCGAAAAAGGTGATACCGGTGCCCAAGGTGAGCAAGGTATACAGGGCGTACAAGGTGAAAAAGGTGATACCGGCGATGACGGAAAAGGCATCGTTTCTACCGGTATCAATGAATATGGCGAACTTGAAATCAAATACACCGATAGCGATACAGTTATCAACCTGGGTAAGGTCGTAGGTGAAAAGGGTGACAAAGGCGACCAGGGTGAGCAGGGTCTCCAAGGCGAAAAGGGTGACAAGGGCGACCAGGGCGAACAAGGCATCCAAGGAGAAAAGGGAGATAAAGGCGACCAAGGTGAGCAAGGCATCCAAGGCGAAAAGGGTGATAAAGGCGACCAAGGTGAGCAAGGCATCCAAGGCGAAAAGGGTGATAAAGGC
>JAZNQM010000095.1:0-3787 GCA_045590175.1 Acutalibacteraceae bacterium
GACGTTATTCCACATTGCGATTTTTTCTCCTTCATAATCAAAGGGCGGAATGGTCTGCAATATGATTTTAATGTCGCGTTTTTTAAGAAACTCAACCGTTTTATCTAAAGCTTCAATTAGCTCTGATTCGCTGTTGCCCTGAATGGTGTCATTGACCCCCAGGCAGAGAATGACTATATCGTTGTTTTTAGCTTTAAAAGCCCAGGCACCATCGGTGGAGAAATCTGATGCTCGGGCATAGCCTATTCCTAAATTCCAATAGGCATATTCCTTTGGTAACTTTTGGGTTAATTCCGCATTCCAATGCTTATAACTGTTGTGTGGTACACCGATACCCTGCGTTATGGAATCGCCTATAAACCCTACCCTCAACTTCACGGGACGGTCACAACCCACCATACCTGCAAAGGGCATACGTCTGTCGTAATCCCATCCGTCAGCAGTTTTAGTGAACACAGGTAAAAACGATTCTTCGTGATAGGGGACAGTGTCACCTTTGAAGGTCATCTCCAGGCAAAGGTATTCATTCTCTTGTATGGCAAGAGAAACAGGGTCACTGCTGAAGAACTCACCGGGAGCAACGGTCTTGGTAACCGATCCTCCAAAGGTAAGCTGAGTAAAATCTACACATTTGTTATTGATTTCCGTGGCGACATTTTTCTCCATAAAATCTTCGCTTATGGCATCCTTGTCGCATACCGCCACTCGGGCTTCTAAGATTTCCCACTCATCAACCACAAGGTTTTTGTGACTAACCGAGCCATCTGCATAGGTGCTGTCTATAACGTTAGAAAAAAGCAGGGAGTAGTTGAAGGTGCCGCCGGCATAAATTTTATAAAAAACTCTGCCTGTTCTGATTTCTCCCTTTTCCATTGTGAAGGTGTGTTGGTTAGCACTGCCCGCTATAGTGTTTGAGGTGTATGTATCGAAATATTTCATATTACCATCTCCGTAAATGATTTATTACTTTTCTGTGGATGAGATAAACTCATTTAAAAGTCCGTCCTGTAGCTTTTTTAACAGTTTTGGCGCCTTGCCCCCAACGTGTTTACCGTCAATTTCAGAAGCCGAAATTGCGAAGGTGCCCACAGCCGAAATCAAAACCTCGTCTGCTTCCATCATTTCATTCACTGAGAAGGGACGTTCCTCAACGGGAATACCTGAGTTTTCACAAAGCTCAATCAAATGTCTCCTTGTAACACCGGGGAGTATCAAATTGTCCAATGGAGCTGTGATGAAGTGTCCGTCTTTAAGAATATGGATATTACTGTGAGCACACTCCGTAACCCTTCCGTCCCGATGAAACACTGCTTCGAAACACCCTGCTGCTCTGGCTTTTTCGGTTGCCATAACCGCAGGCAGAAGATTGAGGGTTTTGATGTTGCAATGCAAAAATCTGGTATCAGGTAGGGTTATAAGTTTAACTTTGCTGTAGGTATCGTCTATCTCCTCGGGACGTATGTTTATCCAAAGGTTGGACTTTGTTTGTTCGGAACCGAATGCGTGGCTTCTTTGGGCATTGGTGCCGCGGGTTATCTGGAAATAAACGAAGTTGTTACCGGTATCCATAAGCTTAACCATATCGTGAAGAATTGCAGACAGTTCCTCCTTGGAGCAGGGCGGGACGATACTTAGCATTTCTGCGCTGTCGAACAATCGGTCAATGTGTGAGCCCAAATCGTGTATAACGAAATTTCTGCTATATGTAGCATCATATACCCCGTCACCAAAATAGCAAACGCGGTCGCCCATAGGAATATACATATTTTCAACTTCGTCGTATTTTCCGTTGTAGTAGCCAAGATTTTTCATAATAACCTCTAAAAATGGCGGCAAGAAAAATGCCGCCAAGTATTACTGATTTATTTAAGGATTTTATCTGTGAAAACTTCACCGGTTTCTGCAATTAGTTTCAGCCACGGTTTTACAAGAGCGGGGTCAAAATTAAATACATTGACAACCTGTGTGCAAGTTTCAAAACTTATGTCTCCCGAATAACCAATATCCTTTAAGCATTTTATGAACATATCCCAATTTACCGAACCTGTGAACGGAGCCAGATGCTTGTCGTTAACGCCGTCGTTGTCGTGGATATGTAACGCTTTAATTCTGTGCCCCAATGCAGATGTGAATTTACGGAAATCCTTGCCCAACAGTTTTGAGTGACCGATGTCCCAACAGAAACCGAAGGCTTCCTTTCCGGCTTTTTCGTTAAGATAGTCTATGAAATCAGCCGCCTCTTTTCCGTTCTGACAATGTCCCTCGACAGGTCCTTTGTCCCAACTGAAAAGGTTTTCGAGCAACACCATAACGTCTGTATCTTTAAGCACCGGTATTAAGGATTCGTAAAGTTGCCTGTTCATTTCATCGACATCTTCTGTGGTAAGGCCTAAAATGGCGTTGTCCATACAAACTCCGTGCACAACCAAACGCTTACAACCTACCGCATTACAAAGCCTAATGCAATTTTTACAATTCTCGATAAAATATGGGAACAGGTCAGGAATGTAGGTGTGAGTTGCAGGCATAACAGCGTGGGCTTGAGTTATTTTAAGCCCGTTTTCTTTAATGGCATCAAGCTCCTCCCTAAAATATTCGAGAATTTCGGGAAGCTCTTTTTCGAAGATGTTGCCTAAAGGAAGCTTGTGTTCTCCCCAAATTACAGATGAATCCCAGGCGTGGTCGATGTTCCAATCTATCGCCTCAAAGCCTGCTTCTTTTATAAGTGTATAAGTTTTATCTATACCGAAATTTTCTATAATTCCGCCGGTTTGAACAGAGATTTTCATATTTGTACCTCTAAAAAAAGGCGGTAGTTTTCCACCGCCTACTATTTGTATTTATTTAACAATAACAGCCTCAATACCAAGAATATCTGCAATCTTCTTGATGGTTTCTGCGTGGTGTCCGATACCCAAAGCGTAGTGGTGGGTAGGACCTTCCATAACCCAACGCTTGATAAAGTCGCGAGTATCATCGCCAAACACACCGCGGGTGTTGGTGTTTCCGGTGGGAGGAATTGCGCCCTTCTGGGATTCACCCTCGCCGATGACAAACTTAAATGAGCCGTCGCCCTTCTGGGTGATACCGAGGATGGTGATAGGACCTTCCTTAAGCTTGAATTCGATGGAAGCGCCGTGGCCGGGCTTGCCGTGATATTTAAGAAGGCTACGAACAACGGGCTTGCCTTCTGCAACACGAATGTGGTGAGGACCATCGTGACCTACAAGAATGTAGTTGCCGTCGAAACCGAAGGGGTGGAACTCAGCAAAGGAACCACCGATATCCAAGCGGTCCATAATCAGCATAGCGATACAGGTCTTGATATCGTATTCGCCGCACATAGGGATGCCTTCACCGTTGAGAAGAGAGTTGCCGAGAATGAAGGAGGAACCAACCAATCTCTGGATGGTGTTCTCTCTGCCTTCGTAGTAATAGGCAAGACCGGTAAGCTGGAATTTATCAACCAAGCGGTCGAGAGCGGCAGCAGTTTTTGCAGCCTGATAAAGGTCCTCGTCGGTAAGCTTAACTGTAACAGGGTCGCTTACAGGGTTGGGCATATCGAATTCTCTGCAGATAATCTCGGACTTCGCAGCGATTTCTTCCTCGGTAACAGCTTCGTAAGCCTCAACAGCGTCCTCAATTTCAAGAAGGGGAACGTGGCAACCGAAGGCAGAAGAAATAGCAGTGGGGTCGGCATGCATATCGTACATAGCCTCCATAACGTGACCCATAAGACCCATTCTGGCTCCCTTAAGGTCATGGAGAACCTTGGCGATGTCGCACC
>JAZNQM010000096.1:0-7775 GCA_045590175.1 Acutalibacteraceae bacterium
ATCGTGGTGCTTTTGCCTGCACCGTTGGGCCCGAGAAAGCCTACTATCTCGCCTTCCTCGACCTTGAAGGATATACCGTCAACGGCGTGTTTGTTGCCGAAATGCTTTACAAGGTTATTTACCTCAATCATTCGACCTTCCATCCTTTCACGTTACCTGCACCCTTTGCGGCGCAGATTAATTATACCATATAAGCGAAGTATTTTGTTAACCGATTGTTAAATTATTCGCAAAATATCACTCGTTTTCCTCGATGCAGGCTATGTGAAGCTCACTAAGCTGCTTTTGGTCGACGGTGTCGGGCGAAGCCATCATAAGCTCGGAGGAATTCTGCACCTTGGGGAATGCGATAACGTCACGCAGTGAATCGCTGCCTGTCATTATCATACAAAGTCTGTCAAGACCGATACCCATACCTCCGTGAGGAGGAGCACCATACTTAAAAGCATCAATAAGGAAACCGAACTTCTCATTGGCTTCCTCGTCGCTCATACCAAGTGCCGAGAACATTTTGTTCTGGAGTGCAGGGTCGGTGATTCTTATTGAACCGCTGGAAAGCTCAACACCGTTAAGAACAAGGTCATAACACTTAGCAAAAACCTTTTCGGGGGCGGAGTCAAGGTACTGTATACAGTCATCCATAGGAGCTGTAAAAGGATGGTGCATTGCAACGTAAGAGTTTGTTTCTTCGTCATATTCAAAGAATGGGAACTCAGTAATCCAAAGGAAGTTCCATTTGTCTTGAGGAATAATATCCAATTTCTTTGCAATCTCAAGACGAAGTGCACCGAGTACAGAAAGAGTAAGGTTTTTCTTATCTGCCATGAAGAACACAACATCGCCTTTTTCGGCACCTGTGAGTTCATAAATCTTGTTCATTTCGTCTTCGGTCATAAACTTTGCAAAAGAACAAGTGGGTGTATCCTCTACCCATCTGATATAACCAAGGCCTTTAGCACCGATGCCCTTAACCATCTCGGTAAGCTTGTCAATTTCCTTGCGGGTCAGGGTTGCTGCGCCATTCTTAGCAGTTATAGCACGGACTGTACCACCATTAGCGATAGCTCCTGAAAAAACAGAGAAACCACAATCCTTAACAGCCTCAGATACATCCACAATCTTCATATCAAAACGGGTGTCGGGTTTGTCGGAGCCATATTGCTCCATTGCCTCAACATACTTCATACGCGGTAGAGGTGTGGGAAGGTCGATGTTCATAACCTCTTTATAAACCCTTACGATATAACCCTCAATGCAGGAAAGAACATCCTCCATATCAACAAAGGACATTTCTAAGTCGATCTGGGTGAATTCGGGTTGACGGTCGGCACGAAGGTCCTCGTCGCGGAAACAACGGGCAATCTGCATATATCTGTCAACACCCGAAACCATAAGCAGCTGCTTATACATCTGAGGTGACTGAGGAAGTGCAAAGAACTTGCCCTCGTGGATTCTTGAAGGAACGAGATAATCCCTAGCGCCCTCAGGAGTAGATTTAATAAGCACGGGAGTTTCAATTTCAAGGAAGCCCTGCTCGTCAAAGTAGTCTCTTGTTACCTTAACAATCTTATGACGAAGCAAAAGATTATTTTGAAGGCTGGGTCTTCTCAAATCAAGATAACGGTATTTAAGACGAAGCTCTTCCTTTGCGCCTGTGGAATCAAGAATTTCGAAAGGCGGTGTTTCGGCTTTGCCGAGTACCTTTAAGTCGGTTACGAAAATTTCAATTTTTCCTGTGGGAATTTCGTTGTTTTCAGCAGAACGATGGCGAACAACACCCTTTGCCATCAAAACAAATTCAGAGCGAACCGAGAAAGCCTTTTCAAAAATATCCTTATCGGTATTATCATCGAAAGCCAACTGGACGATACCCGTTCTGTCTCTCAGGTCAATAAAGATAAGTTGTCCTAAGTCTCTCTGCTTCTGAACCCAACCGCAAACAACAACCTCCTGTTCCTCGTTAGAGGTACTTAAGGTGCCGCAATAATGGGTTCTTTTTAAACCGTTCATTGTATCTAACATATCTGTCACCAATCCTTATGGATATTAATTAATGTGATTATTTTAAGGAGTCAACCGCGTCGGTCAAATCTTCAAATGCAGTATCGAGTTTAGCATTATATACCGCTTCTACCAAACCTTCCGGTAGACCGACCTCTATCTGTTCGCCGTTGGTCATATTCTTAAGAACTGCTTTTTTGTTTGCGAGCTCGTCCTCTCCTATTACACAACTGAAATTAGCACCGATTTTATTGGCATATTTCATCTGAGCTTTAAGACTTCTTCCAGCTAAATCAATTTCAGCAGAAAAGCCCTCGGTGCGAAGCAAGGCGGCAACCTTGGTTGCAAAAGCATTAGCAGCTTCACCCATAGAAGCAATATATACATCGCATTTAGGCGGTTCCGGGATTTCTATACCCTGGCTCTCCATAACCATAAGCAAACGCTCAATTCCCATTGCAAAGCCTAATGAAGGGGTGAACTGTCCGCCCATTTGAGAAACGAGACCGTCATAACGTCCTCCACCGCAAACGGTTGATTGCGCACCGATAGAACCCGAAACAAATTCGAAAACGGTTCTCGTATAGTAATCCAAACCTCTGACGATTTTAGGATTAACAGTAAAGTTAATATCAGCAGCGTTAAGATGATTTTTAACTGCCTCAAAATGCGCCTTACAATCGTCGCACAGATATTCGAGCATAACAGGTGCATCCTTGCAAATTTCGCCGCAAACAGGAGATTTACAGTCGAAAATACGCATTGGATTTCTATCCAATCTCTCAGCACAGGTGCCGCAAAGCTCTTCTAAATGTTCATTAAAATATTGCTTTAATGCGGCATTGAATTTTGCACGGCATTCGGGACAACCGATTGAATTGATTTCAAGGGAAATATCCTTGATTCCCAAACGGTTAAGAATACTGTGTGCCAAAATAATTATTTCAGCGTCGGCTGAAGGTGAAGCCGCACCAAAGCACTCAACACCAAACTGATGGAACTCACGAAGACGTCCCGCCTGTGGTTTCTCGTATCTGAAACAAGGGCCGACATAGCAGGTTTTGGCGGGCAAAGCTCCGTTGATAATACCGTTTTCTATAACAGAACGAACTGTGCCTGCCGTCATTTCGGGACGAAGGGTTATTGAACGATTACCTTTATCGTTAAAGGTATACATTTCTTTTTGCACAACATCGGTGGTATCTCCAACGCTACGGGAGAAAACCTCTGTATGTTCAAATATAGGGGTTCTCACCTCACGAAAGCCAAAAAGAGAGGCTGTATCCAACATCGCCCTTTCGACAAACTGCCACTTATACGAATTCTCCGGCAACACGTCTGCGGTGCCACGGGGTGCTTTATTGATTTCTGCCATAAATCATCTTCCATTTCAAAATTATTTCACAAGTATAGGGCGGCCGTACACCGCCCTATTAGATCTAAATCTTATCTGCTCTGACAATATCACGCCAGTCAAGGTCGCCTCTTTCAAGACCGTGGATGAGCATTTCTGCAGTTGCAATATTGGTTGCAACGGGAATATTATGTACATCACACAGTCTCATAATAGACATTTCGTCGGGCTCGTGCGGCTTTGGATTAAGAGGATCTCTGAACAAAAGAACCAGGTCAATTTCATCACAGCCGATTCTTGAAGCAATTTGCTGAGCTCCACCCTGGTCACCGCTTAAAAACTTGATAACATCAAGTCCCGTAGCTTCGGATATAAGCTTACCCGTAGTACCGGTTGCTAACAAATTGTGTCTGCTGAGAACGCCGCAATAAGCGATACAAAATTGTACCATTAATTCTTTTTTTGCGTCATGTGCTACCAATGCAATGTTCATTATATCACTCCTAAATTAATTTACAAATTGTTAAGAGAAGGTAAGGGCACGTTTTTACCCTCTAACCTGTCAGCTATTCTCGAAAAAGCTTTGAAAGCATAGCTTTTATGATAGAGTTTTCCTCGAAGGCTCAAGAGACCTAAGGAAGTATCATTGGGAATTATGCCTCTCAGCATAAGCCCTGACTTATCTATTATTTCGTCGAAGGTGAGGCTCGGGTTTTTGCTGAGTTGATAATAATCAAATTTATTGACAATGAGATATTTATGCTGTATCCCTGCCGCTTCCAGCATTGAATATAAAACTGTGGCACTTCGGCAACCTATCATATCAAGGGATTCAATTATGAGTACATCAGCAAAGGGAGGAATAGCCTTATAAAAAATCGGGTCTATACCGGCGGGACAATCCACAATAACATTGTCGTAAATATCGGTGACTTTATATAAAAATTTACCGAAATCAACCTTGCTGTATGAATCAATCTCGGAAGGAGCAGCAATCAAATCAATATTATCATTAACCTTTAATACAACATCTTCCAAGGCTTTGTGATAGTTAAGAATGTCGCTGAGATCGAAAACGAGCTTATCACTGACCCCGAGCATAAGGTCAAGACATCTTAATCCTTCATCAATATCAATCAGCAACACCTTGCGACCACGCTTTGAAAAAGCGGTTGCTAATCCGATTGAGCAAGTAGACTTACCAGAACCGCCCTTGCCGGAAGCAATTACTGTTAAAAGTCCCACATAGGTCACCTCCGAATCAGTAGAGTTATTATATCATAACTTTGGAAAAATGTAAAGTTACTTATTGTAAAATTTTATCAAAAGAGGGGTCGTTTTGCTTGCCGTATTGTTTTAGGAAGTATTCGTCGAAAATTCCTTTAACCAAAGAAGCACTTATATAACTCTTTAAACCGTGTTCGATAACAACCGACACCGCAATTTCGGGAGAGTCATAAGGAGCAAAAGCAACGAACACGCTGTGGTCACCACCTGCATTTTCAGCTGTACCACTCTTGCCGCCGACTTTTATATCATAGTCATCAAATATAGAACTACCCGTACCCTCGGTTGTAACGGACAACATACCCTCTTTAACAGTCGAGAAAACGCTTTTTTCAAAATCAATTCTGTTAAGAATTGTTGGCTCGTATTCAAATACGGTCTTGGTAAGAGAATAGTTCATAATTTTCTTAAGCAGACTCGCTTTATACCTTACGCCGTTATTAGCTATTGTCGAAGTGTACATACAAAGCTGCAATGGGGTAAACATATTGTCGGACTGACCGATGGCAGCCTGTAACGTCATACCGGGAGACCAAGTAGCACCTATGCTTTCGGAATAATCAGAACCCGCAAGAACTCCTGTGCTTTCGGGTATTTCGATACCTGTGCTTGTTCCAAGTCCATATTGCAAGCAATATTTATTCATATCAGTAATACCGATTCTTCTTCCCAGTTCATAGAAATAGCAGTTACATGAAACAGAAAGAGCGTTAGCAAGATTTACATATTTATGATAACCCATACATACGGGTTGATAGTCATCGTAATATCGATATACACTACTACAATACAGGGTCTCCCCTGCTGAAATTTTATTAAGCTTTAAACCAATGGTTGCAACAGCAGGCTTAAAGGTTGAACCCGGAGGATAAACTCCCTGAAAAGCTCTGTTCAGCAATGGCATATTTTCATCAGTTACCAATTCAGAATAATTCTTTTTATATTCCTGCATTGTATAACTGGGGTAGTTCGCAGCAGTAAGAATATTTCCGGTCTTAACATTTGAAACTACAACCGATCCGCTGGTTATCTCACTATTCTTTGCATTTAGTTCTTTAATGAGATCCTCAAGGCTGTTTTGAGCAACCAACTGAAGTGTCTTATCCAAAGATAATATGAGGGTGTTTCCCGCAACAGCTTCCTTAGTTATTTCGGAAGAAATAATGTTACCGGAGCTGTCTAACTTATAGGTTATTTCTCCGTCTTTGCCCTTGAGATAGCTTTCGTAGGCATACTCTATTCCGCTTATTCCTACGGTATCATTATAAGAATAACCTTTTTTCTTATAATCCTCCCATTCCTCTGCACGTATTGAACCTACAGCACCGATGATATGGGTGGCGATATTCCCGTCCATATATTCACGCATAGGAACAGAGGTTACTTCGACCCCTTTAAACTCACTTTTGGTTTCGTAGATGGCAGTCATAACCTCATCTCCGACATCCTCGGCAAAAGTATAGGGTAGGGAGACGGAAAAATCCTTAAGCTCCATAGTATATCTTACACCCATTATGACACGCTTCAGATTATCATCTACCGCTTCCAATTCATAACGCTTTACCATACTGTCATAACAATTCTGCGGAGTTGCATAACTGTTTAGTCCGAGCTTTGATTTCAACGTTACGATTTCACTGTCGTCCCCTTCAAACCTAATCGAGTTCTGCTTCATCGGCAGCTCGTCAACCCAAGGGATATTCTTACTTTTTAAGTAACCGGTGAGAATGCTGATAGTATTATTAATTTCATCCATATCAACATAAGCACGGTTGAATGTGATGTTATACCCATCGCGATTAACGGCGATAGGTCTGCCATAAGCATCTAATATTTCTCCCCGAGGAGCCTTAATAACAGCAGTGCGTCGGGTAATTCCATTAGCCTGTGCAAGATAAAAGTCTCTGTTAGTTATCTGAAGTTGAAACACTCTGGACGAGTAAGCCACAATAACTGCAATCAAAAGAAGCGACAAAACAATTATGCGACCATCAACCTTCTTTTTGCTCCTCATTGTTTTGTCACCACCTATCTTAAAATTTTAAATCAGTTAGTTATAGTCTTATCTCTAAGTTTGATTATTAATTTCATAGCCCAATAAAGAGGAATAGAAAAAATCAAAGTGTAAAGTATCGCCTTAGGATATATCAGCGACATATATCCGGTAGTAAATCCGGAAACGCACCAATATCCAAAATAATATATCAATGAATAACCCAAGGACATTAATAATGATGCTCTAAAATTATTATTTATGATTTTTGTTATCAGCAACCCCGAGGTGTAGCCTATCAGCATAAGCGCAATGGAATTGTAACAAATAGTGTTGGCACTCACTGCATCGACGCAGCTTCCAAAAACAAGACCGAATATAGCACCAATCTTATCGTCCCAGTACATACCGCAGAAAACAGCCACAGGTAACATAAACTGCGGCAAAGAGCCGTTCTGCTTAAACACACCATCGGTATATTGCAGTATATAAATCAGGAAGAAAATAATTCCAAAAACAACAAGCAACGGAAGGTCGTAAGTTTCTCTTTGCTTCACGAGTTATTCCTCCGTTTCAGCAGTTATCGAACCCTGACCATCGAAATAGGTTATAACCATAACATCCCTTAAGTCAGTGATATCCGCAGCACAATCAATTACGGCAGTAATCGATGTTTGATTTTCAACAGAAGAAATACTGTTAATTGTGCCGACAATCAAACCTTCGGGGAAAACACCTCCACCGGCGGTAACTATGATATCATTTAGGGCAACAGTACAACTTCTTGGCAGGTTGTAAAACTTGCATTGTCCGTTTTGAGACAGAGCCGCATCTCCCGTGACAACACCAACATCAGAGGTTCTGTAATCAACGCAACCCACGTTCATATCATTACTGAGAATGGTAGTGACTTTGGCATAGCTGGGACCAACTTCGGATATGTATCCAACCAAACCCGACGCTGTTATTACAGGATCCCGATACGAAATACCATTAACAGAACCCTTATTAATGGTAAACATATATCCCGAATCGCCATTGTCTCTTGAAATTAAAGTTGCAGGAAGAAAAGTGAAATCATTATGTTCTTCCTTTATATTGTAAAACTCCTTAAGAAATTCATTCTCTTTTTTTATTTCA
>JAZNQM010000097.1:0-39402 GCA_045590175.1 Acutalibacteraceae bacterium
TCGAAGAATTTTAAAGCGGAGGATTTTTGGCTGTGCGAGACATAAAACGCAGTTAATCCTGTCGGATTAACGAGTATTTTAACAAAGCAAAGGCGAAAATCCAACCTTTAAAATCAGGTTCGGATTAGTCGTGTTTGCTTAGACTAATAAGTTTCGATTACCAAGCCCTGTGGGGGCTTGGTAATCGCTAAAAAATCACAAAATAATTGAGGTAATTGACAATGAAGCATATCAAAAAAATACTGAGTTTAATACTTTGTTTAAGCTTATTCTGCCCTGCTTTCAGTGTAGCATCTGAGTCAAGCACCTCAAAAGAGGCAACCGTGCAGATGGATGCGGTGAGGGAATTGCCTGTGGGTAAAAATGTTCTTTCGGATAAAATCCCGCTTTATGTGGACTACATCCCCGCAGGGAAAACCTATGTAGAGAGAACCACCTTGCCTACCAACGTTAATTTAACCGACGGTAATACAAGCAGCGAATGGTTGGACTCCAAGCTGACCTTTGCGGATTATAATGGCGGTGACCCTGTTGTATATTCAAACGGTGAGGCACAGTGTCTTATCACCTTCTTTTTAGATAAGGTGACAGACATATATAAAATGTGTGTCATCAACCATCCCAATAAACCTTTGATGACAGGAAAATACGAAATATATGCCGCAAAAGATTTACGTACCCTTTATTTAAAAAACAGCAGAGTTGCACACATCGAAAATCTTGAGGCTTTAGACAGACAGCTTATAAAATGCGATATTAAGGATGCCTGCTTTATAGGTATCAAGGTTATTTATCCCTGTCAACCCGGAAGCACCGATTCCGTGCTGGAGCTTACCGAGAAAAAGAATAACCATTACCCTCGTTTTTGTGAGTTTGCGGTGTATGGTTCGGAGGGCGAAACCGCTACATATCCTGCTACTACAAACACCTGTGACAAAACCGTCGTCAGTGAAATTTCACCCGTCACAGAGGAAATAGATATTACCACCAACTTTCTCTACGGAAACACCTCAACCGAAGCCTATTATGGCAGTTCCGACGGAGAGAAAAAGATATATACAAACGACAATAAGTTTCTTACCGACGGTGTAACCAATATCACGGCAAGTAGCTCCGAAGACTATCGTGTCAGTGCAGTTAAATTTGCCAAAAGAGATGAAAATGACATTGTAACTACAATAGGTTCGGAGAACCACTATGTAGATATAAGAATAGATGCGGGTTCAGTGGAAGAGCTGGGGATGTTTTATATAAAAAGCCATGCCACCCAGGCACTAAGACTTATGCACTATAAAATATTTGCATCTGCTAATGTCGATGACAGGACCTCCGCTTCCTCATTGATTGCCGAGTGCTATAATAATAACGGCTCTCAGGACCAATATTTTATGGTACCTGATAATAATACAATAAAAGCCCGATATTTTACTATTCGTGTCTACGATCCTTGCTTTGATTACAGCTCAAACCTTTTCTTAAAAACCGAGCAGGACGGTACCTCTCTTACGAATGCTTATATCAGACTTTTGGAGGTTGCCGCCTATACCCCCGACACAATAAGCGCTGTGCTTAAATTGGATGGCTTTACCAAGGTAGATACCAATAACTATGGCTATATTAAGCCCGGTACCAAGGTTAAGTCTGTTCATAACGCCTTTTCGGGTCGCGGCGACGTCCGTGTTGTAGATGCAAACGGCAATCTTAAATCCCCCAGCAAGGTGCTGGAGTGGGGAGATAAGGTTATTGCTGATGCCGATTACGGTAAAGACGAGGAAGCAGGCTTTAAATTCTGTGGCGATTTGGACGGTAACAACCGCTTCAGCCTCAGCGACGTTCTTAAAATAGGCGATTATATCGTTAAAGGCACCGCTGATACTGCTCGTGCTGACGTTGATGCAAGCGGTAAGGTAACGGTTTCGGATATGCTTCTCCTTTCCGAAATAATATTGGGCACCCAGGAGGGAATAGAGGATAATTCTCCCGACCCCGCTCACGGTCCTAAAAACGGTGTCGCCACCGATGGAAAATATGAAATCAGCGTGGATATGGGCACCACCCTTAACGACAATTTCCGAGGCTTTGGTATAAATAGCTTCACATCAATTTTAACAAAGGACGGTATGGGTCTTGGCTTAAATGATTTGGGTAAATGGAACGGAGAAGGCTATAAAGGCTACAACAGGGTTTACCACGAGCTAACCGCTGAGCGTCTTGCCGCCTTGAAACCGTCTATATCCCGCGTCTGGTTCCAGGTTGACTGGATTGTAACCGACACTCTGGGTGATAAATATAAAAATTACGAAACTAATTGGCAGCTCAATCCTGACTACATTAATTATAAAAAAGGAATCTATGATTTCGACAACGAGGAAATGCAGGCATTTTATGAATATGTAGAAATGCTTGCAGGTTACGGCTGCACCATTGAAATAAACTTCGGTTGGAAAACCGCCACCCGCATAAAGGATTGGTTCAACACTCCCTGCGATGATTATATGGTGGGGGCACCTCAGGATTTGCCTGCCTTTGGTCAGGCTGCAGCCGCACTTATAAAGCACCTCAACGAGGTAAAGGGATATGATTTCGTTGAGGCTATAACCTTCTATAATGAACCTAACCTTGAGGGCGACTTTGAGGTAGGGGCTGTAAATTCCAACACCGAGAAGGAATATTGGAGTCAGCTTGTCCATGCAGTAGATACCGCTCTGAAAGAGAACGGTATGAGAAATAAGGTTGAAATCTGGGGCCCCGAGGTTTCGGGTATGAAAAACGACAGTACAAAGGAATGGGTTCAGTATCAGCTGGATAATACCGCCTCTTGCGTGGACCAATGGACAGGTCATAACTACTATCATCATTATAACGGACAGAACAACTATTCCGCATCTTTTGATACTATGCTGTATTATGCCGAAAAAACCAATAAAAATATGATGATAACCGAA
Source organism: Acutalibacteraceae bacterium (assembly GCA_045590175.1). Taxonomy (GTDB): domain Bacteria; phylum Bacillota; class Clostridia; order Oscillospirales; family Acutalibacteraceae; genus UMGS1532. The sequence continues at coordinate 2,946 of JAZNQM010000097.1, forward strand.
ATGTACGGAGCGGTTTCAAATAAAATCTATAAGGATTGGTACAACTGGAACGATTCCTTCACAGGCTATTATATTTCTGTTTCCAACGTAGGACTTAACGGTCTGCTTGCCTGGTCGGTTGTGGGTGGTTACCTGCCTAACCCACTTTATATGGAGCTTAATACCGATACAAAATCTGCCTGGAAGATTCCACGTACCGAAGAAACCGCGGCAGAGGTGCAAGGAATATTCTATGAAGAATCTCTCTTTACCAACTACATTCCCGACGGCTCCAAGGTTCTGTTTACAGGATGGCTGGGTAGAGACATTAAGGCAGCGGCATACAAGCTGCCCGACGGAAACGTAACGGTTGTGGTGGAAAACAACGGAATAAATGAGGGAGCCGTTCTCGGAAAGGGAAGCGGTGCCCAAAAGAATATCACCATCACCTTCAGTGACGGCATTGACCGCACCTTCAACAGAATTTCTTATATCGCCGATTCCCAGGAGATAAATGCCAATGCTACCGTCAACCGCCCCGACAAAACCCTTACTACCTCGGGCGGCAAATTGACCGACACCCTTGGCGAGCATTATTCGGTGCATATTTACACAACTGCATCTCCAATAAAACAGGTAGAAATGGATTATGTTATCCGTCACACAACCCCAAAAAGATCAATCCCCATAAATGGTACTATGTTGGATTGCGACGAGGATGACGAATTGCTATACACTATTTCGCAGTATACGGGAAGCGAACCCCGAACATTACAAAACGGTTATTACAAACCTGCATCTACCGCAAAAGCGGGGGATATGGTGGCGGTTCGTGCTTCCCTTAAATCCGACCCCAATGTGTTTGGTGTAAGCATAATCTATATAGATTAATTTCCATTGAAAAGAGGTTGAAAATGAACTTTCTTAAAAGAGCTCTTTGTGTTTTGATGTGCTTTTGTTTGTGCGTGCCATCATTAGATGCTATTGCAGATACTATTACTACTGTAGATGTAAACCTTCAGATGGACAAGGTGAGAGCCTTGCCCGAAGGCTACGGAAAAAGTCTGCTCAGCGACAAATTGCCCTTGTATATGGACTATAAATCTGCAACTGCTGGCAATTTCACCAGAACATTCGTCGCCGATAGTACTGACAATTTCAACATCACAAACGGCAACACCGATGACAGCTGGCATATGACTAAGCAGGTCTTTGCCGACTATAACGGAGGCTCTCCAAAAATCTATAAGGATGGAGAAGCTGCCTGTAGATTTACCTTTAAATTAGATTGTGTCACCAGCGTTACGGCTATCTGCTTAATAAATCATCCCACCAGTGTTTTGATGGCGGAGAAATACGAGATATATGCCTCGTCCGAATACAGAAAGCTCTTTTGGACAGAGAATAGGGTTGCGTATGTAAACAACCCCGATTCCTGCGACCGCCAGCTTCTGACCCTTAATAAAAATGATGTAGTTTATGTTGGTATAAATATTATTTTTCCTTGCCAAACCGATGTGGATACGGGCATTATTACTCTTAATGCATCCACTAATAACTACTACCCTCGCATCAGTGAGTTTGCGGTTTACGGTATAGAAGGCGACGAGGTGGAATTTCCTTCCCTTCAGAATACAGTCGGCAAAACGGTTTTACAGCCCTCTCTTTCAGACGGTGCCTCCCTTGATTTGTCGCAAAGCTTTCTATCGGGAGTTTCACCTAAAATTTATACAAAATCAACAGGTGGCAGCGTTGTGGACAGAACAGCAACAACCACAACCAACGCTTATCTCACCGATGGTTCAATTAATAGTGGCGACTGGCAGGGCTACTCTCAAAGATTTGCCGTATCGGAAAATGGAATTCAAAAGATTGTTGGTGGAGAAAACCACTATCTGGATATCGTTTTCGATGCAGGTTCGGAAAAAGAATTAAGCGTTTTTTATCTGCGTAACCACGACAGAATGTCACTGCGAACGGCACATTACAAGCTCTTTGCATCCAACAATCCTTACAGCACCACCTCGGGCGGTCTTACGGCAGACACTAACCTTATCGGCGAATGCTACAACAGCATTGGTGCACAGGATAATTATTTCATAGTGCCCGAAGGCAACACCCTTAAGGCTCGGTACTATTGCATACGAATCTATGACTCCTGTTTTGATTATAGCGATCCCCTTTTCACCTCCGATACTGCGGTTGGCACTGATGGATTTTTGAAAAACGGATATACAAGACTTTGTGAAATTTCGGCATTTTCTTTGGATACTATGAGTCCCACTCTTTCCTTAAATGGTTTTGAAAAACAGGGAAGTGACTACGGATACATCAAGCCCGGTACCAAGGTAAAATCTATTCTTAATGCCTTTACCGGTCGCGGAGAGCTTCGCGTAGAGGATGCTGAGGGCAATCTTAAAGCTCCAGGTATGGTGCTTGCGTGCGGAGATAAGGTTATAGCCGATACAGACTATGGCAAGGAAGTAAAGGCGGGCTTTAAATTCTGCGGTGACCTTAATAACAGTGGCAGTCTTAGTCTTACAGACGTTCTGTTGATGGGTGAGTCCATTGTGAAGCAAACCACCAACACTCAGCTTTCCGACATTGACGGCAACGGCGAGGTAAGTGTTACGGATATGGTAAAGCTCAGTGCTGCAATCATGGGCAATTTCGACCATACCTTGGACAAAACCCCCGCCCCTAAATACGGTCAGAAATATGGAACAGATGCAGACGGCAGAAACGAAATAATTGTGGATATGGACACAGTTTTAGAAGAAAACTTCCGCGGCTTCGGTGCAAATGCCTTTACCTCTACGCTTACAAGTGAAGGTATGGATATAACGGGCTACAACAAGGTCTACCACGAGCTCACAAAAAAGCGTATCGCCTCTATGAAGCCTTCGGTATCCCGTGTCTGGTTCCAGGTGGATTGGATCGTAACCAACACCATTGGCGATAAATATAAAAACTATGCAACAAACTGGCATCTTAATCCGGACTACATAAATTATAAAAACGGAATATACGATTTTGAAAACGAAACTATGCAGGCATTCTATGAATATATAGAAATGCTGGCTGACTATGGCAGTACCATAGAAATTAATTTCGGTTGGAAAACCGGCACACGCATTCAGTATTGGTTCAATGCTCCCTGTAAGGATTATAAATCGGGTGTTCCCAAAGATTTGGAGGCATTCGGCAAAGCTGCCGCCGCCCTTATAAAGTATCTCAACGAAGAAAAGGGCTATGATTTTATAGAGGCCATAACCTTCTACAACGAGCCCAACACCGACGGTGACTTTGAAAGAGACGACGAGAGTGATATGGACGAACGAATCTATTGGAGTCAGTTGGTTCGTGAGGTTAAAGCTGCTCTCACAGCTAACCACATGGAAAGCAAGGTTGAAGTCTGGGGTCCCGAGGTTGCTGCTATGGAAAAGGACTCAACCAAGGATTGGTTCAGTTATCAGCTGCTGAATTCCAAGCCTTATATTGACCAATGGACAGGTCACAAATATTACCACAGCGAGCTCTTTAAAAACAATTATTCCGAAACCTTCGATACCTTCCTTTACTACAGTGAGCAAACGGGCGGAAATATAATGGTAACCGAAATGTACAGTGCGATTAGCAACGATACTCTTAACCAGTGGTGTAGCTGGAACGACTCCTTTGCCAGCTACTATATCGCAGCTTCAAACACGGGCATCAACGGTATATTGACCTGGACAATTATGGGTGGTTATCTGCCCGATCCTTCGAATCTCAATCTGAGTTCAAATGAAACAAGTGCCTGGTACGTTCCTAACTCTGAAGAAACCGCAGGCATTGTCAATAGGATTTTTTATGAGGAATCCATCTTTACCAACTACATCCCCGACGGCTCCAAGGTTCTGCATACAGGATGGATAGGCAACGATATCCGAGCTGCGGCTTATCTCTTGCCCGACGGAAATGTAACGGTTGTGGTGGAAAACAACGGAATAAACGAGGATGGAGTTTTCTATAAAGGCGAAGGCACTGAGAAAAAGGTAACGATAGCTTTAAGCGATGGGGTGGATCGTGCCTTCAACAGAATTTCTTATATTGCCGATTCCCAGGAGATAAACGCCAATGCTACCGTCAACCGCCCCGACAAAGCCCTTACTACCTCGGGCGGAAAATTGACCGACACCCTTGGCGAAGGTTATTCGGTGCATATTTACACAACCGCATCTCCTATAAAACAGGTAGAAATGGATTATGTTATCCGTCACACAACCCCCAAAAGGTCAATCCCCATAAATGGTACTATGTTGGATTGCGACGAGGATGACGAATTGATATACACTATTTCGGAGTATACGGGAAGCGAACCCGGAACATTAGAAAACGGTTATTACAAACCTGCATCTACCGCAAAAGCGGGGGATATGGTGGCGGTTCGTGCTTCCCTTAAATCCGACCCCAATGTGTTTGGTGTAACCATCATTTATATCGACTGACCGCATGCATAGACAAAATACGCACTTTGAGAAACATAATGAGTTAACAATGCTTACTTAGAAAGAGGTATTTATATGTCATATACTGCCGCAAAGGATAGATATTCTAAAATGCAATATAACAGATGTGGCGAAAGTGGGCTGAAGCTTCCCAAGGTTTCCTTGGGACTTTGGCACAATTTCGGCACTCAGGATAATTATGCTAATATGAGGGAACTGTGTTTCACTGCCTTCGATAATGGTATCACCCATTTTGATATAGCTAATAACTACGGCTTCCCCAATTCGGGCAGTGCCGAAAGCAATTTCGGAAAAATTCTCAGAGAGGATATGTCTGCTCATCGCGACGAAATGGTTATAAGCACCAAAGCGGGGTATTATATGTGGGAGGGTCCTTACGGAGATTGGGGCAGTCGCAAGTATCTGCTGGCAAGCCTTGATGCAAGTCTTAAAAGATTGGGTCTTGACTATGTGGATATCTTCTATCATCACCGTCCCGACCCCGAAACTCCTTTGGAGGAAACTATGGGGGCTTTAGCTTCGGCTGTCAAAAGCGGCAAGGCACTGTATGTCGGTCTTTCAAACTATGACGGAGAGAGAATGAAGCGGGCTGCCGAGATTTTAAGAGAACTTAAATGCCCCTTTGTGATTAATCAAAACAGATATTCCATCTTTGACCGTACTGTAGAGCGTAACGGACTTTTGGAAAAATCCGAGTCGGAGAAAAAAGGTGTTATTATTTTCAGTCCCTTGGAGCAAGGGCTCCTTACCAATAGATATTTAAAGGATATCCCCGCCGACAGCCGCGTAAAAACAAGCGGAATATATCTTAAAGAAAGTGCATTGACCGAGGAAACTCTCAGAAAAATCCGAGACCTCAATGATATAGCCAAGGGAAGGGGAGAGTCCTTAGCACAGATGTCACTTGCCTGGGTGCTTCGCGATGATGCGGTAACCAGTGTGCTGATAGGTGCTTCAAAGCCACAGCAGATAATAGATAATATCGGCGTTCTTAACTCTCCGGAATTCAGCCGGGAAGAGTTGAAAAAGATTGACGATATATGCGGATTATAAACATTTATAAGTCAAAGCTAACTATAAACAAAATGCTATTGAAAAAATGTCGTATTAGTGTTATAATAAATCATAACGTAAAAATGCGTACTTTTTAGGAGGAAACGAAAATTGGCAAACCCTAATTATGAATATGATATATCTGTTGTAATTCCGGTTTATAATGTAGAGGAATACCTAATTGAATGTCTGGATTCGGTATACAACCAAACTAAGGACAAAATACAAGTAATCATCATTGATGACGGCTCTCCCGACAACAGCGGTCAGATGGCAGATGAATATTGTGCGACTCACGAGAATTTTGAGTGTATTCATATCGAAAACGGTGGGCTGGGTCACGCACGAAATTACGCCCTTGACTATGTGAAGGGTAAATACGTTGCTTATATGGACTCCGACGACGTTGTTCCTCCGGATATGTATGAGGTAATGTTCCGTGCTGCCGAACGAAACCAGAGCGATATGACCTGCTGTAATGCTATGCGTTTCAATTCATCGGGATTTATGGATTCATTGCTTCACTCCAACGCAATGAAGCCAATACACAAAGAGGTAAACCATATAACAAGCGATTTTTCGCTTTTATATGATACCACCGCATGGAACAAGCTTATCCGTGTTGACTTTATGAAGAAGCACGGCTTCAAGTTCCCTGAAAAAATATTGTATGAGGATATTCCTACCACAATCCCCATGCATTTCCTCGCAAACAAGGTTGCGGTTGTAAAAACCACAGCCTACTATTGGCGTGTCAGAGACGGCGTAACCACCTCAATTACCCAGGAAATCTCCAATCTGCGTAATCTCTACGACCGCATAACCGTTATGACAATGAACAATAAGTTCTTGAAGGAGCATAACGCATCTGACGAGCTATACAGACGCAAGCTTATTAAGGATTTGGAATCCGACCTTATTATTTTCGTTAACAACTGTAAAATGTTGCCCGACGATGTGGCAAAAGAGGTTTTCAGTTGCATAAATAAATATATCAAGGAGTATATCAATGAGGATATACTTTCCTCTATCGCTCTGATTTACAGACAGAAGTATGAGCACGTAATGAAAAACGATCTCGAGGGGCTCAGAAATCTTCTGCAAAATCAGAATAATTACTACAACTCTCAGGTAACCGAAAGAAACGGTCGCTTCTATATGGAGCCCGCCGATGATTTGTTCACAGTTCCCCAAAGGGATGTAACAAATATGATTCTCAAAACCAATCCGAGAAATTATATTAATAAGTTCACAATAAAGGCTAACACAGCTACAATAGATGGTCACGTATATATACCCAGAGTCAATATTTCTACTTCCGAGGAGCAGAAGATTGAGGCATATATACTCAACGACCTCACCGGAGATACGTTCCCCATAAACTTTGAATACATTGAAAATCTTGATCTTACCCGAACTCGAGGTTTCATTTTTGATGACTACAGTCAGAAAACAACAGAATATAACTATGACGGAACCGGCTTCAGCCTTTTTATCGACCCTGAGCAAATGGAGATTCCCGATGAATTTCTCGGTAGTAACCATATACTCATAAAGTATGAAAACCGTGTAAAGAGCGGCGAGGTGCTTTTGGGCGGAGGTGCTAAGGGTACAAAGGATAAATTAAATAATTCGCGCATCATAAGCGGAGAAAAAATGTTCTGCTTCAAAAGTAATGACTGCGGTGAAATAGTTATTGACATTCAGAAATTGGATACGGTTATAGAGGAGGTCTCCTTTAAAAACAAGCAGATACATCTATCTCTTCTTAACCCTGTTCCGGAAGTGTATATCGGTAACGAGGAGATGCAATTTTCTGCCACAATCTCCCCTGAGGGCTGTTATTCTTTTGATATATCCGAGCTTCAACCCGAATGCACCTATTTCTTCAGCTACAAGGATGCAGCCGGTGAAATTCACCAGTTGTACAATTCAAATAAGAAGACAAAAATAAAGAGAACATTCAAAGGTGTAATACTAATTTCTTATATTAAGGATTATAAACCCCAATTAATCATTTCTCCTTATTTAGGCGTTGTATCAGGTGTTGTAGAACGCGAGGATGCTCCAAACATATTGGACGTTAGTGTTGGTGCTTATGGCAAAGAATCGACTATGGAGAAGGTCGAAAAAGCCGTACTCTGCTATGATGACAACGTTACAGGTAAGCTTCATCAACTTGCCAGCGTAAAGGTGACTGATGAAGAAAAAGAGCCGGGTAAATTCAAAATCGCATTCTCTTTGGACTTCAATAAAGAAAAGCTTACCAAAGATATGCACGAGTGTGTTGTCAGGCTGAAGTTAAAGATTATTTTTGCCAATAAAAAGGAAGTATTAATTCCTTTGTATGCCAAAAAAGCTATGAGTGTGAGACATCAGCAAGACACCTTGAAGGTGAAGTTCAGCAACAAAAACAAGAACGAAATGGCGTTCACTGCTTGGCAGGTTTGGAGAGAAGAGGAGGCAACTCCCTACCGTCGTAAGGCTCTGCTCAATCAGGAATACCCCAAATATATGAAGCTGCCCATAAACAAGCGCCGTATTATGTTTGAGTCGATGTGGGGTAAAAAATACAGCTGTAATCCTCAGGCAATATATGAGTATATTCAAGAGAATTATCCTGAATACGAATGTGTATGGGCACTTAACGATCCCCGCTATCCAATTAAAGGTGATGCTATACGTGTTCGCAGAATGTCCTTGGAATATTTCTATTATCTTGCTACCTCTAAATATCTTGTAAACAATGTTAATTTCCCCGATGAGTATAAAAAGAGAATGGGTCAGATTGAGGTACAGACAATGCACGGAACCCCTCTTAAGACCTTTGGCTTGGAAATTCCCGGCGAATTTGAAAGCAAGGAGTCGAGAAAAAGATTTATCAAGCGTAACGCTCGCTGGAACTATCTGGTTGTACAGGGTGAGTTCACTGCCAAAAAATCGTATGATTGTTTCGGCGTAAGGGTCAAGAAGCTTCGCACAGGATATCCTCGAACCGATATGCTTTACAATGCCACTGAAAAGCAGATAATAAGTCTTAAAAAATCCCTCAAAATCCCGTTGGATAAGAAGGTCGTTCTTTATGCTCCCACCTGGCGTGTTAGGAATGAATTCGATATGCAGCTTGATATCGAGAGGTTCCGCGAAACCTTGGGAGACGAGTACGTATTGCTCGTCCGTGTGCATCATTTTGCAGCAAGCGGTTACACAATACCCGCAGATAACAAGGTAATTTTCGATGTGAATAACTATTTCTCCATTGAGAATCTGTATATAATCTCGGATATGCTGATAACCGACTATTCTTCAGCTCTTTTTGATTATGCTATAACCAACAAGCCAATGATTTTCTATCTCTATGATATTCAAGAGTACAGCGAAAATCTCAGAGGAACCTATTTCGATATAGAAAAAGAGGCTCCCGGTCCTTTGGCATACAACAACGACCAGCTTATAAGTGTAATTCAAAACGTTGACGAAGAAATGAAAAAGTGTGAGGAAAGACGTCGCGCCTTCTATGATAAGTACGTGAACTACGAGTGCGGAGACTCCAGCCGTCAGGTAGTTGAAAAGATGTTGCGTTTCCGTAACAGACGCTCTTACGTTAAAATAAGAGAGGAAATTTTCCGTCAGCGCGAAGCAGCTGCAGCCAAGAAAGCTAAGAAGAACAAGAAGAAAGCCGCAGAGGCAAATAAAGAAAAATCAAAAGCAGTAATTATCGAAAACTAAACCAACTAAAAGACTATCTCGGTGTGAAGTCGAGATAGTCTTTTTATGTAAGTATTCTGCGATTTACTTTTATTTTTATATATGGTACAATAATATAAATGGGCTATTTGTTTTTTTGGAGGTTAAAAATGAAATTTATACATCTGTCGGACCTACATATCGGCAAACGAGTCAATGAGTTTTCTATGTTAGAAGACCAGCAATACATATTAGCGAAAATAATAAGTATTGTTGAGTCGGAAACTCCAAATGGAGTTATAATCGCTGGTGATATCTATGATAAAACCGTTCCTTCTGCTGAGGCGGTGCAGCTTTTTGACGATTTTCTTTGTCGTCTGGCAGCGATTAAAACAGAGGTTTTCATAATTAGTGGAAACCATGACTCTGCCGAGCGGCTTTCCTTTGGTGGAAGGCTTTTAGATCTTAATGGAATACACATCAGCCCGGTTTATAACGGTCAGGTTGCACCCATAGAAATGAAGGATGCAGATGGTCCTCTTAACATTTATCTTCTGCCTTTTATAAAGCCTGTAATTGTTCGAAGATTTTTCCCCGATAGTGAAATAAACAGCTATACCGATGCACTTTCAGTGGCGATTGAGGCTATGAATATAGACAAAAGCACTCGCAATATTTTGGTTACCCATCAGTTTGTAACGGGAGCGAGCAGAAGTGAATCCGAAGAGCTTTCGGTTGGCGGTAGCGATAACGTGGATGCATCTGTATTTCAGGACTTCGACTATGTAGCGTTGGGACACATCCACGGTCCGCAGAATATTTCAAGAGAAACCGTACGTTACTGTGGCACCCCCTTAAAGTATTCCTTTTCTGAAGTCAGTCATAAAAAAAGCGTGACGGTTGTGGAGTTGAGAAAAAAGGGAGATGTAGAAATAAGAACCATCCCCTTGACCCCCTTGAGAGATTTGAGAGAAATTAAGGGTAGCTACGAGGAAATCACTTTAAAGGAAAATTGGGAGAGCACTCCCCGGGAAGATTACATTCATATTATCCTTACCGATGAGGAAGACCTTCCCGAGGCAATAGGCAAATTGCGGGTTATCTACCCCAATCTTATGAAGCTTGACTATGATAATACCCGTACCCGAAGCGTAGCGGTAGTGGGTGCCGCCGAGGACGTGGAAAACAAATCTCCACTGGAGCTTTTTGGGGAATTCTATGAAAAGCAGAACAACAAGCCTATGACAGAGGAGCAAAGCGCATTTGTTAAAGAGCTTATGGAGAGTATATGGGAGGATAAGGTATGAGACCGTTATATTTAAAAATATCCGCCTTTGGTCCCTATGCGGGAATAACCGAGATTGATTTGGCAAGTCTTGGAAAAAGCGGATTGTATCTTATAACAGGCGACACGGGTGCCGGTAAAACCACCATTTTTGGTGCCATTGCCTATGCACTTTTCGGGGAGCCCAGCGGAGACAATCGCGAAACGTCTATGTTACGTTCAAAGTACGCTTCAGCCGATACCCCTACCGAGGTTGAGCTAAACTTTGTAAATGGTGATAAGGAATATACCGTAAAACGCAATCCCGAATATCAGCGTCCGGCAAAGAAGGGGGAGGGAATGACCCTGCAAAAAGCAGAGGCAACTCTTATGTGTCCCGACGGTAGCATTATAACAAGACCTCGCGAGGTCAATGCTGCAATAAGGGATATAATAGGGGTTGACCGTCGGCAATTCTCTCAAATAGCGATGATTGCTCAAGGGGATTTTCTGAAGCTTTTACTGGCAGGAACCACCGAAAGGCAGAGCATATTTCGCGAGATATTCAAAACTAACTATTATCAGATTTTGCAGGAAAGACTGAAGCTTGAGTCGGGTAAGCTATCCAATCGTCACGACGAAATAAGATTGAGTGTCAATCAATATATATCGGGTATTCTCGTAGAGGAAATGGATGTTTATTCTCTTGATGTAGAAAAAGCCAAAAATGGCGAGATGATGATTGCCGATGTTATGGAATTGTTGGAAAAACTCATTGTTAAGGACCAAACCACTTCCGAAAAATTGAACGAAGAGTTGGAGAGCATCAACCGGGAATTGGAGAAAGTCAATTTAGAAATAAACGAGGCCGAAGCTTACAGTAAAAAGCAGGTAGCTTTGAAAGAAGCCGAATATTCCCGAGTTGAAAAGCAAACAGCATTAGAGCTGCTGTTCAAAAACCTGACAACTCTAAAGTCGGATAAGCCAAGGATTGCGGAGGCTGAAAGAGAAATTGCTGAAATTGAGGTGCTATATCCCGAATATGAGTCTATGGAGGTCTCCAAAAAATCGCTATCAGAATTAAAATACAAACAGTTAACAGAAGGCGAGGCTCTAAAAAAACTTTCCTTAGATGTAACAAGGCTCGCGAAAAATGTTGAAGAACTAAAAAAGGAATTAATCGATTTGGCTGATTCAGGCGAAGAAAAGGAACGATTCGCCCGACAGAAAGAATTAGCAGAGGAAAGATTGAATAAGGCGGTAGATGTCGGCAGGGACGTAATTCTACTCCAAAAACTTGAAAAAGAGCTGGCAGAAGCACAAAGAAAATACCGCACGGCAGAGTCGAAGGCTTTAGAGTGTGCAGACCGATACACCCATTGTAACAAAATGTTTCTGGATTCTCGTGCGGGAATACTTGCTGAGTTGTTGCAAGAGGGAGAACCGTGTCCTGTTTGCGGATCTAAAACACACCCGCAAAAGGCAATAAAGCCCTCTGCCGTTCCCTCCGAGGAAGAGTTAAAGTCAATAAAGAATCAAGCCGACAGAGCCTCAGCGGATGCGACGGAAACAAGCCGTATAGCGGGAGAAATTTCGGGCAAATTAACCTCTTTCCGTGAAACCTTAATGGCTAAGGCGGTGTCTCTCTTTGGAGAGTGTGAGGTGTCGGAGCTTGCCGCAAAGGTTAAAGAATTAACCGAAAAGGCTGAGGATTATATAAAACAAATGAATTCAGACCTCAAAAAACAAGAAGCAAGACAACAAAGAAGGTTGCAGTTAGAGGTGTTGCTCCCGAAGACCGAGAGAGATTTAGATGCCGGCAAAAATCAACTGACAGTCTCCGAAAAACAAATAGCGGTGTTGGAAACCACCATCGCCGAAACCGAGAAAAAGATTGCCACCTTAAAAAGTAAACTCAAATTCTCGGGTCGCTCTGAAGCAGAGAGCAGGGTAGGGGAGTTGAAGGGTGTTATCGACTCCTATAATAAGGAATTGACCCTTGCTGAGGAAAAGCATCGATGTGCCGAAATGGAAATCAAAACACTATTCGGTACCATAGAGCAGCTAAAAAAAGATTTGGCAACCCCTACTAAATCAGATTTAGCCGCACTTGATGAGAAAAAAGCAGAGCTTGTAGAAAAGAAGCAAGAGAGGGAAATTTGTATACGGCAGGTAGATGTACGCATTAACACAAACTGTAGCATTAAAGAAAATATCCTTCAAAGAAGCGGAGATATGGCAGAGGTTGAAAAAAAGTGGAGCTGGGTCAAGGCATTGTCCAATACCGCCAACGGCAACATTTCGGGCAAAGAAAAAATTATGCTGGAAACCTATATACAGGGCACGTACTTCGACCGTATAATCAATCGTGCAAATTTGCGATTTATGATGATGTCAGGAGGACAGTACGAGCTTAAACGCAGAGAAGAAGCCCTTAACAATCGCAGTCAAAGCGGCTTGGAACTGGACGTTATAGACCACTATAACGGTACTATACGAAGTGTTAAAACTTTGTCCGGAGGGGAGTCCTTCAAGGCATCCCTTTCTCTGGCATTGGGACTGTCCGATGAAATACAGTCCACTGCCGGCGGTATACGGATAGATACTATGTTTGTTGACGAAGGCTTTGGGTCACTCGATGAGGAATCCCTTGCGCAGGCAATCCGCACCCTCTCCTCATTGACCGAAGGCAACCGCTTAGTGGGAATCATTTCACACGTTGGGGAACTTAAAGAAAAAATCGACAAACAGATTGTTGTCACCAAGGACAAATCCGGAGGCAGTAAGATAGAATTAATAGTCTAAAGCCAACTTGCAATGAAATGCTTAAGATTTAGCATAAAAGTTTGTTCCGAAACATACTATTTTGCATAAGTATATTCATTATAATTGATATTGTAGAAAACGGTTATAACCGTTTTTGGCAGAATATATTCTGCCGCTGACAAGCATTTTGCTTGTCAGCTACATACGATTGCAATAGTTTTGTTGTTTGCGTGATACGCAAACGTATATTGTGCACTGCACAATATGAAACACATAGTGTTTCGACAAACACTATTATATTGGATACAAAAAAGCCTTGCAGAAGCATACAGCTTTTGCAAGGCTTTACCTTTTGTTTCTTTGTTCTCTGCTTTCCCGGACAGCCTCTTTTAAAAGCCTGTCTGATATATTGGCATAGTTGGGAGAGCTAAATTAAATCCTCCATTATCGGCTCCTCGCCATTTTCAATGAGACCCAGTTCGCGGAGGGTTTTTTCGCCTTCTCCCGGATGGCTTTTCATAAAGGGCTCAATCATATACTTGAACATTACAGGATAGATGTGGTACTGGGTGGTGTAGTAGTGGAGGGCAGGAACTATCAAAATCCAAAGGCAAATGGAAATTCCGAGTCCGATATAAAGGTCAAGAAGCATCGGCGACAGTATGATTGCATATGTTAAAAGATGGATAAGCATAATTCCGAAATTGCGGATTAGGCCCGCAAAGCTCAACACCAGAGCATCCTTATAAAGCTGAAGCAGTGTAACATTGAAGGTAAGGATTATTGCGGGGGTGTAATAACGAATGAAATTTACTATTATAAGAGCCGCACCCGAAATGCCGAGAATCACAAAGTTGAGTCCGTCCTGCTGGGCATTATACAAATAATATGTAATAAAAGCTGAAATTCCGAGCAGAAGGTTATTGATAATTCCCATGGGCAGTGCCTGCTTCCAGTTTTCCTTTATGGCATCAAAATAGTCGGAGTTAAAAGCGTGACGGTCCCTTACGGCAAGTCTTGCAATTCGGGAAGCACCTGTTACACCTAATCCGTAAGGAATAATCAATATACTGAAAACAGTGGCAAGAAGTCCTGAGGTGAGCAGCTTCCAGTAGTTAGATTTCAGCCCCTCGAAAAATTGCACGAATCCTCTTTTTTCGGCGGCATTTTTTGATACGCCCGGACCCTCAATGGTGGGAGATTTGAACAGCGGCATTAGCTTCAATCCTTTACTCAAAAATAAATACAATAAGATTGTACCACATATCTTTTATGGTTACAATCTTATTTTATAAATGTTTACAAATTTGTTTTTATTTTTAATTTTGCGTAACCGTAAAGTCGCGATTTTTTTAAGCGTCTAAAACTTCTAAATAATATACAAAATCTTTAATTAAATATCGTTTTGCTATATATTTTTTGCACTTTTATACCGAGCAGTACGGGCGGTTTTAGTAAAAATAAAACGTAGATTATACAAAAAGTAATACACATTATCCACGTAGTTATGCACATTTTTTTTATGTAAAACCTTGATTTCAAAGGGTTCCATATTTTCAAACCCCCGAAAAATGTGCATAAAGTTGATAACTATGTGGATAATTCAGTTTACATAATATTTGTGCTTGTCCGTAAATGCGATGGACTTTACAATTTGTATAATTAATTTTTGAGGAGATTTCGCGTCACTTGGCATCACTGCGAATTTTGTCGTAAAAAGTTAAATTTTTGTAACTAATTTTGCCGCCGCAAGACTTCCTGCGACGGCAAAATTTATACTTTCAAAATTTGATGATTTTTTTGATTGTCAGATCTTTTTTACGCTGTTTTCGTTACCCCAACCTTGACGAACGCCGCCCTTAGATGCGGCAACTCCGATGTAATATTTGTACCAGTCCTTTCTTACTAAGTCAACTATATACATCTTTTCGCGGCTTTTTTTAAGACTTCCGCCACTGCCATCACCGTTTCCGTATATTTTTCCACTGACCTCCACCTTATCGCCGATACGCGGAGTCCATTTTACCTTGGTTTTCTTTTTCGCTTCCGTTTGCTTTTTTAAAACCGTTTGGTCGAATCGTGTCAGGTCGTATTGCTCAATTAAGGAAATCAGCAGTTTGGTATAGCTGAGAGAGGTTGCCCAACCGCACTCCTTTATAAGCTCGCAGGCTCTTACGTAATCGGTAACACCCCTGAGAGCTTTGTAGCGTGGATACTGCAAAAATTCATAATACCCCTTAATACCACGGGACAGGCTGGAATATTTTCTGAATTTTGCCGTAATAGTATAATAGGTGCCATCTTCCCGCTGCTCAGAGGTTTTATATGATTTATATTTGCATCCGCAACCCTTTACCCATTTCATACCAAAATAGTTGTGGCACTTTTTAGCAAGGTCACTTTTACCCCATCCGCTTTCAAGAATCGCCTGAGCAACAGTAAGGCTCGGAAGTATCATATAAGTATTATAATATTTCACAGCCGCATTGCCTATTTTTTCAATAAACTTTTCCTGTGACACCGCTATTCCCCCTTTTTCGGCATATTCATTACCGCCGCGAGTCCCGCCGCAATCCCTGCGGAGACGAGTGCCGTCAACGGTTCCACAAGCATTGCTCCGTCGGTAATTCCGGAAAGACTCGCAGAAAGATTTACCACTAAATATCCTATAAAAGCTTGAAGAAAAGTGCGTGCCGCTCTCTTTATAGTTTCTTTCATTGTTAGTTCCTCCTAAATTTTTTCTTCGTGATATCTTTCGAGGTGCTCTATTCTTTCTTTATGGTCCTTCAGTTCAGCCTGTATCAGAGGTATTCTCTCGGCAAAATTGTTGTGCTTCTCCACCTTGTTTTCAAGCTGCTGTATGCGGTAGTTCGTCAGCTTTGAGGATGTGAGAATGCCTCCGAACGTGCCGAGCATGGTGCCAAAAAGAGCTATAAGAGCAACTACTATATCGGTCATTTTTCTTCCACCTCTGGCGGTTCTTCCTTCGGCACATCCTCCTCGGGAATTTCCCTCCAATTATCGGGGCTGTCGTTACAGCCTAAATATACTTCCTTGCCGTAGGTCTCGCCGTTGGTGAGGGTCATACCCTCACTCGCTGTGAGTTTTATAAGTTCAATAGTTTTCTTTTCCATTAGTTTAATGTCCATCCTTTCTGTGTGGCGATTGCCTTTTCGGTGTCGGTGAGTTTTGCAAGGTTGGTTGTGCCTATGGTACAGGTGTGTGTTCCGCCCTCTGCCGAAAAATCTTTTAGAGCATAGATTATACTCATAAGGCTATCGTGAGTTAAGGTAGCTATACTGCACTTAAAATTAGTCGCTATTGTGCCTGTAATTGTTAAATTGGTTAGTTTAGCGGTATTATCAAATGTTGTGGTATGCCATACCGTTGTTTCACTTGATACAAGTTCACCTATTGTATGCAAGCCTACACTATGAGCAAACGCATTTTGTGTGTTGGTTGCCTTGCTAAAATCCAACTTATCTATCGCTTCTAACTGAGTGTTGTAAAAAGCCACATAAACGCTTGTAGCACCACTTGTATCCACACCCACAAGGTTTGTCATTCTACTTTCTCTGTACATCTCTGCAGCACTACCCGTAGCAATCACCGGGTATTTAGGCTTGTAGGTTTTGTCAGTCCAACCTCTGCGACTAAAAGCGTAAGCATAATTTCGCCTGTCGCCGTTTTCCTGATAACCGTCCCAAAATCGGTCATATTCTTCCTGTTTACCAGCTTCATACACCCTCTGCTCGTTCTCGGCGATGGTGGTAAGTTTTTCTGCTATACTCATTCACTATCACCGCCTATCAGATTTTCTTGAATGGCAATTATGCCGTCAAGGGCTTCTTCAATATCGCCGCCGATTGCTACAAGGTTTTTATTTTGGTCCTCGATAACCAATTCCAAAGGCATCGTGCTGTAGAGTTCAGCTTCACCAAACACTGCATTATTATCTGTTTTGGGAGCGTAACCGTCCTCAGTTGCATATATCGGATATTCAACTGCAACCGTAACATCTACAATTCCGGTTTTTCCTGCATACAGGAAAAAATCCTCGAAAAAACCTGTTGCCTCGTTATAGAAAAGAGTTACATTTTTTACATAATCTCCAAAATAAACAGTCGCATTTACAGGTTCAGTTATATAATCCAAATATTCGGACTCGATTTTAATTTTTATATCGCATCTGTTAGTGGCTCTCATCACCGCTTTGCCGACAAAATATTTACCATCAACATAAGGGTAGTCGTTTACCGTGCTTTGCTGCCAATCCTCAGAGCTTGCCCTCAATACCGTATTGTGTATATTCTTGTCTGCCTTGTTTTCTTTGACGTGCTGTATTTCCGAATTCAGATAACTTATTATTTCTTTAGAATTGCTACTCCGGTCAACCTTTAGCTCACCTTTAGACAAATCCCATTCAACATAGCTTTGGTCCTGAACCGAAAGATACAGCAGGTCTCCCTCATCAACACCATCGCTGAATGTTATTCTGCCTTTACAAAGTCCGTCAGCGACCTCGGTTATGTAGTTTCCGAATATGACTACATATTCCCCCGCCGCAGTTTTCTTTACTAAATAAACATTAGGTGGAACCGTATCATAATCATATTGGAATTGACAACCTACGCTGAAAGACAATTCATAATCCTTGCCTTCTTCGAGACTCAAGCCTTTTAGCAATGTCATATAACCGCTACGATATTGCGTTGCTTCATCGTTGGACGACTCTACCCAAACGGGGGAAGTGTCGCTGTATAGGTTGATGTGTTTGGGGAGTTCCTCCTTGACAGCCGAAATATCTTCCCGAAGCTCGTAGTATCCATCACTTTCGGCATAGCTTATGGTTACACTTCCAATTTCTCCCGTCTCGCACAGATGGTTTAAGAACATCAATACCCAAGGCTTGTCGGTATCGTACTGAGCGGCGACATCACTAATAGTGAAGCTTCCGTAAAAGGTTTTGGTTAATGGGTCAAAGTGCATATCATTGCAAGTCCCGACAACGGTCGGCTCTGCATTGTAATCGGTAGGGTTGCCTATGTTTACCTGTGCCTTAATCGGTAGCTCGTCGGGTGCAAGATAAACGTCACGGCTTACGGCAATACGTACCGTTACTTTTTCTCCAACGTGTATGTCAGAAGGAGAAAATTCTACATAATGGGACATTCCTAAACCAAAGGTATCCCCGAACTTCCAGTCGGGCGTAAGGTTTTTATACACATAAGAGCTTGCCACATTTCCACCGACCACACCACCGACAATGCCCGATATGTTATTTGCCATTTCTTCGGAGTGACGAGCGTATTCCCCCGCATCCAGCATATAGTCCTTTGCTTCGTTGGCACTGGTTTCAGCCTGTGAAGCCGAACCTTCTGCCGCTTCGGAAAATTCCTTTGCCGCTAACTTTTCGGCTTCGGCACTGCTTGCGGCATTCTGTGCCTTGTTGGCATAGGTTTGGGCGTGGCTTGCCGACAACTTGGTTTCCTCGCATTTCTCATGGGAAATTGCGGCATATTCCACCGCCTCGGCTGCACTGTTATCAGCTCTGACCGCCGCCTCCTCTGCCCTGTCGCCGCTTACCTCTATTTCCCCGCTGATGTTCTTAACCTCAACAGCTATGTTTCGCACCTGTTGAACATTGTCATAGAATTCATCAACCACACCGTTTCCGTTTTCAACGAGGTTTTCCAGTTCATTGATTGCACTCTCCACACCGCTTTTGATTTTAGTGGGTATGTCCTGTGAAGGACAGAGTGAAGCCGTTACAGAGGCGGATATAATGCCTGACTTGAAAACAAGTGTCACTTCCTCGCCGTTGGTTTTATAACCGTCCAGCTGAATAAGAACAACACCCGGACGAAGTGCCGCCATCGGCAAGGTAAATCTGACAATCGAATCCTCCGCATAAAGCTTTTTGCTTCTGAAATTACCAACCGAAAGTCTGTAATATTCAATATCGCCGAGGGCTTCGTCGTTTATCTTAAAATTAAGATGAGTGACATTGTGCTCCCCCTCATTGCCTATATCTGCCGTATTTGGGGTAATGGCGGTTGAGGTTACATTAAAATTCAACCTTCTCATTTTATTCCTCCTTTTTGCCATGCAAATATCCCCCAACCCGAGAATGCAACGTTGCTGCAACTTTCGCAAATTAACAGTGAGTTCATAATTATATGTAATATCAGCAACATTCTTCGTTTAATATATTCTTGAAATAAATCACGTAAAGTGGTAAGATTAATAGTGTATGAAATCGGCAAATGCCAAGAAAGGATATAAATATGGATAACGAATATATCAACAATCCCAACAACGACACCTCCGCTTTACCGAAGCCCGAAGAAACCGTCCCCGAAAAAGTGGTGGATGGTACTGTAGGGGCGGGAAGTATAAGTGGCTTTGATGCAGTAAGCGAAAATAAAGAGACAAAGGAAAGTGCTCCAAAGCCTCCTTATGAAGAATCTAAAACCACCGGCTACACCGTAACCCCCAACGGTGGATTTTACACAAAAGAGAATAATTCAGCTTCCAACCCTCAGCCCGCCAACGCACCGCAACAAGGAGGATTTGGCTCCTATTTCCCCTCGGGTAACTATGGTAATCAGCAACCGCCGACAGGCTACCCTCAGACCATGTATACTCCCTATCGCAAAGCTCCCAAGCCTCCTAAACCTCCAAAGGTTAAAAAGGAGTCCTCTAAGCGTTCTTATGGAATCGGTGCTTTGATAGCTGTAGCTTTAGTTGCTTCTGTTCTCAGCTCTTCCATTGTGGGTGCATTGCTTTCTGAAAATCAATCTAAAACCGAAAACACATCCTCTATTCCTACAAAAGAGAATGCAGCTCCTCAGATTGTGGAAATCACAGGAGACATTGAAGAACTTGCTGCTACCGCCGCCGCCAAAGCCTCCCCCAGCGTGGTAGGTGTGCAGACCACCTTTGCGGTGCACAGCTTCTTCAGCGGTCAATCCACCGCCACAGGCTCGGGCTCGGGTGTGATTTACAAATCCGACGGATATATAATCACCAACTACCACGTTATCGCAGAGGCTTTGGAATATTCAAACTCCAAAATAACAGTATTCCTCAACAACGACACTGAAAACGGCTATGACGCCTCGGTTATTAACTACAATATTTCCTGCGACTTAGCGGTGCTTAAAATTGACAAAACAGATTTACCTGCCATAACCTTCTCCGATAGTAAAAACCTTAAGGTAGGTCAGTATGTGGTAGCGATCGGAAGCCCTGCAAGTCTTGAATTTATGGGCTCAACCACTTTTGGTATAATCAGCGGTCTTAACAGAAAAATCTCCACCACCGACGGAAATATGAACCTTATACAGACCGATGCCGCAATTAACCCGGGCAACTCGGGTGGTGCACTTGTGAATTCCAAGGGTGAGCTCATCGGCATCAGCTCTTCAAAGCTTGTGGATGAAAGCTACGAGGGTATGGGATTTGCCATCCCCTCCAACAAGGTAAAGGAAATCTGTGACGGTCTTATCGCCCACGAAGGCGAGGGTGAGCCCTATACAGGAATTTCCATCAGCACCAACTACACCTCCCGTGTTCTTGAGTATTACGGCTATCCCGTAGGTGCGGTGGTTGCCGCGGTTGACGAAGGCAGTCCTGCTGAGGCGGCAGGCATCCGCAGAGGTGATATAATAACCAAATTCGGTGACACCGAAATCACCGAATACACACTCTACGAAACCAGTCTTAAAAACTACTTCCCCGAAGATAAGGTAAAGGTTACCTTTTACCGAGCAGGGGAAACCAAAACAGTAACCGTAACCATCGGCTCCGCTAACTAAAACAAGATAAGCAAAAAATCCTTCCCCTGCACATTCGCTTGCGGGAAGGATTTTTTTGTTGAATAATATTTCGCCGTGATATATAATGTATGTATAATAAATTAATCGAGGTGTTTTAATGAGATTGAAATGTTTGGTTTTATCTCTTATGGTTGTGCTCGCCTGCCTTTTTACAGGCTGCGGGGAAAAGCCGTATCGGGAAACAGGAATTTACTTCGACACCCTGGTACAGCTTACGGTATACGGAAAAGAGGTACCCCCCGAAGCTATAAAGCTTTGCGAAAAGTACGATAAGCTTTTTTCTGCCACAAATCCCGACAGCGAAATATACAAGCTCAACGAAAGCGGCTCTATGGAGGTTTCGGACGAAACGCTCACGGTTATAAAAACCGCCTTGGAGTTTTCCCGCCAATCCGAGGACCTTTTCTGCATTTCCATCTTGCCGCTGACAAAACTTTGGGATTTCGGTGCCGAGAACCCCGAATTGCCCAATCCCGAGGAGCTTAATGCAGCTCTCGAAAAAATCGGCTCCGACAAAATAAAAATCCGGGGTAACCGAGTAACCTTAGAAAAGGGCAGCGGTATTGATTTAGGTGCCATCGCTAAGGGCTATATTTCCGACAAGATTGCCGAACTGTATAAAGCCGACAATCTTTCGGGCATAATCGATTTGGGAGGCAATATTCTAACGGTTGGTGAAAAAGCTGATGGTAAGCCCTATAGAATAGGTGTTAAAAAGCCCTTTACAGAAAACGAAAATCTCTGCACCTTGGAAATCACCGAGGCTGCAGTTTCCACCTGCGGAGTGTATGAAAGATATTTTAAATTAAACGGTAAACTTTATCATCACATAATCAATCCCAACACGGGCTATCCCCAGGATTCGGAGCTTCTGTCGGTAACGGTAATCAGCGAAAGCTCCACCACCGCCGACTCCCTTTCCACAATGCTTTTTATGTTGGGCGAAAAGGAAGCCAAGGCGTATCTTAAATCCCGTCCCGATACCCAGGCTGTATTTGTAAGAGAGGACGGAACAGTTTCCTTCTCGGAGGGATTCCAAAGTTCCCCATTGGTTAAAGCAGATATTACACAGTAAAAAACTGCCCGAAGCTTTCCATTCGGACAGTTCTTTGGAATATGAATTACTTTCTCGCCTTATCGATGGCTTCTTTTAAAAGCTCGGCATATTCTCTGACGTCGATGTCAAGACCGTTTATGCCGCTTACCATACCATCGGAATTTACGGTGATTTTATCAAGACCTTTAAGCTCGACCTCATCCTCGAACAGTTCGATTTTATCCTCCCATGAATCGTGGGCATCGTCGTCCTTTTTGAAGTCTCCCTTTTCGTTTACGGCATCGCAATCAACCTCTGTGATTTTTCCGTTTTCAACCTCAATTTCAACATAAGGGCGGAAGCCGTCGTCGCCGTATTTTTTACCTTCGGCGGTGTATTTACCGTCTTTCAGGGCACCTGTTCCGCTTTGGTTTGCGGTATCGCTGGCGGTAGAGTCACTGGCTGTGGTGTCGCCACTCATCATATCGGATATGGTACTGCCCACCTTTGACACAACACTTTCCGCCTTGGATGCAGCACTGTCCATCATATCAGAGGCGGTGTTTCCGCTACCTCCACTACAAGCGGTAAGTGTTACCATCAATGCGAAAGCCGACATAAAAATTAGTATTCTTTTCATTTTTCCTTTTCCTTTCAGAATTAATTTAACAAAGCCGCAATGCTTTGGCTAAAAATAGTTTTATCCCTTTTGTGAGGTTTATTCAAAAATTTTTTAAAGGAGGTGCCGCCAATGTTTAAAAAAGGTGACTTTGCAGTTTTTACAATTATAGTTTTAATATCAGCCGTTTTGTTTTTTACCCTGTTTGGCGGCGAAGGAAAGAGAGTGACCGTAACGGTTGGCGGCGAGGTATACGGTGAATATTCTCTAAAGGAAAACAGAGAAATAAAGCTCCGAACATCCAAAGGCACAAACACCTTGGTTGTAAAAGACGGTGAAGCCTTTTTCAAGGACAGCGACTGTCCCGATAAAACCTGTCAGAAATCCGGCAAAATAAGTAATCTCGGCGAAACTATTGTTTGCCTACCTCATAAAGTGATAGCGGAGGTAGTGGAATGAGCAAAAAAACAAACGCAAGACTCACCGCATACTACGGAATAATGCTGAGTATATGCCTCATTATAGGATACATCGAAGCAATACTGCCCCTCAATATCGGAATTTCGGGGGCAAAGCTGGGAATCACCAATTTCCTTATATTATTGCTTCTTAAAAGAAACGGACTTGCGGCAGCCTTAGGAATAAATATCGCAAGAATACTGATAATAAATATACTTTTCGGCAGTGTTTTCAGCCTTGCCTATTCTATGATTGGCGGTCTTGCCTCCACACTGTTGATGTATTTTCTTTTGAAAATCCCGCAGCTGAGCGATTTAGGTGTCAGTGCTGCAGGCGGTGCTATGCACAATTTGAGTCAAACCCTTTGTGCGGCTGTGATGCTTGGCACTCCATCAGTGTTAAAGCTTCTTCCGCCGCTATTGCTTGTGGGTATGGTTGCAGGTATTTTCTGCGGTGTGCTTACCCACATCATAAATGGTCGTCTGAGATTTAATTCACAGCCATAGCGGTTTCTAAAGCATCAGCAAGCCTAAGTATTGCATCTCCTGCCGCCTCGTAGCCATCGCATAAAACTTGGTCACAGCCTGCCACAAAGGAGCTGTGCCACACCGAAAGCAGGCGGTAGGCTCCGCCCCTTAATCTTTTGACCGAGGCGGTTTTGGATTTCAGTCCCTTGATTTCCTCTTTCAGCATCTGCAAGCTTTGTTCCAACTCTATTTTCATAAGCAGACCTTCGGCAGAATGAAAGAATTTCATCCCGGGCAGTCGCCAGACCTCATACAGTATATAACAGAGGTTTTGTATTATGGACATAAGGTCCCGTCGGTCCAGAGGCGGCAAAAGGTCGCTATCCAATTTATCTGCCATAAGAAGCCGCCATTTATCTCCTTTTTCTTTAAGCTCACCACGGGTAACATCATCAGCAGACAGCATTAATTCTATTCTTTCTGTCTGTTCCGAAAACTCTCCAAAATAATCAATTTTCATACTCATCCCCCCAAAAACAGTATTTAATATATACTCTCTCAAGCGGTCTTTTATAACCTAACAAAATATATATTTGCAAATTACTTTAATATATGTTATTATATGGTTAGATGTAAATTTTAACAGTTTAACTTAATTTATGAAATATAGTATTTTTAAGGAAGTGTAATTTATAATGTCCAATAAAAAAGCTTTAATAGTTGGTGGTTCCAGCGGTATCGGTGCCGCCATTGTAAAGGAACTTGTTGAGTCCGGATACGAAAAGGTATATATAGCCGATCGCACTGAACCGGAGGAGGAATCTCCCAAGACCGAGTTCATTCGCCTTAATCTCGTCAGCGACGATGTTGAAGCTTTGGGTCAGCTCGATGTAGATACCCTATTTATCACAGCAGGCATCGGCAGACTTGACTATTTCGGCACCAACTCCACCATCGAAATTGAGAATTCCTTCAAGGTAAATACCCTTTCGGTTATAAAGCTTGTTAAGGCTTTCTGGGATAAAATTCATTCTGAGGAGGATTTCCTCTGTGGTGTTATGTCCAGCATCGCAGGTCATGTTTCTTCTCCTCTTTATGCAGTTTATTCTGCATCCAAAGCGGCGGTCTCCCGCTTCGTTGAGAGTCTCAATGCCGAGCTTTGCGGCGAGGGCTTCAAAAACCGAATTCTCGACGTTTCCCCGGGCAATATAAAGGGCACCCGTTTCCACGGTGGAGAGAACAATTTTTCTCTCTTAAAGCCCTTGGCTTCGGAAATTCTCGAAAAGCTGGGAAGCAAGGAAACTCTCTTTATTCCCAATTTCGAGGTTTATGGCGGTGTGCTCCAACGTTATAACAATGACCCCGAGGAGTTCGGCGTCAGCAGTTATAAATACAAATTGGAGCAAAACAACCTTGAAACCAAACCCCGCCTCAAGGTAGGCTACCTCACAGGTTCCTTCGACCTTTTCCATATAGGTCACCTTAATCTGCTTCGCCGTGCGAAGCAATATTGCGATTATCTCGTTGTTGGTGTTCACACCGACGGCTCCCACAAGGGTAAGGAGTTGTTCATCCCCCTTGCCGAGCGTATGGAGATTGTGGGTAACTGCAAGTATGTTGACAAGGTTATGGAGTGTTCCCAATCTGACCTTGATGCCTATGATGAAATTAAGTACGACCTCCTCTTTGTCGGCTCGGATTATAAAGGCACCGAACGCTTCAACCACTACGAAGAGGTTTTAACCCCTAAGGGAGTTAAGATTATCTACTTCCCCTACACCAAAGGCACCAGCAGTACCCAGCTCAGAGAAACCTTGAGCAAAAAATAAACCATAGTCGAAGCCTTCGTAATTTGCTGATAATACAACAAAAAACTGACACCACTTTATAAAGTGATGTCAGTTTTTTTGATTGTTGCCTTAAGACGTGAAACAAAGGGACTGTCTTGCAAAGGGGATCATATTAAAAGGTAGAAAGCCCTTTTGATTATTTAATTAATGCTGCACAAAGGCGGGTTATAACAAGGGTGGGTGATACGTTTTGCCGCAGATATTCCGAAGCCTCCGACAGGGACTCTATGATGTTCACAAGGTCTTTTCGGCTAAGATTGTGATTAACCTTTTTACCCATAGCCAAGTGCCGTAGTTCCAGGGAGGCTCGGGCACTGAGGGTTGACAGGAGGGATTGAAGCCCACCGGGGTCACGTCCGTATTTATGGAACACCTTCAGTGTGTCATAGGCTCGCCTGCCGCCGATAAGGGACATAAGCTCCTTTGCGGTGCGGTAGATTTCCGAGGTATCCTCGTCCTGCAGATGATGAAGGGTGCGACCGATGTTGCAGTCGCATTCTGAGAGGGCGTCCTCAATCTCCTCGTGGCTTCGGTCGGGGAACCTTTTGGTGATGTAATCTAAGGCTTCTGTGTAGGGGGGAGTGGTGATGCCGAAAATGGTGCAACGGGAAATAACAGTATCCAAAAAAGCGGAGGAGGATGTGGCAAGAAGCACAAAAACCACGTATTCGGGGGGCTCTTCTAAAATTTTAAGAAAAGCGTTTTGTGCATCTTGGTTCATAAACTGGGCATCTTCAATCAGATAAACCTTTCTGTTGCCGCGGTCAGGCTTTTCGTAGGCTTTTTTTCGCAGACCGCGGATGTCGTCCACCTTGATAAGCTTTTTGCTGTCGGGGGATAAAATGCTGAAATCGGGGTGACTTCCTGCTGAAAAGAGGGTGCAGCTCTTACAGCTGCCGCAGGCAATAGAGGAGCTGTCGCAAAGTATGGAACGGCAAAGTGCCAGCCCTAAGGTGTGCTTACCTAACCCCTCGTCCCCTTCCAGCATTATAGCGTGGGGTAGCTTTCCGCTTTCCAGCATACGGCTCAGTATATCCACAGTGCCGCTGTTACCTATAAAGCCTTCAAACATTCTTTACCCCTCGCTTCCTTTTTTATAGTCAAAATTTTAATATATAAAGCCGACCTTCTTCATAACCTTGCCGAGGGTACGGTTAGCAATGCGTTCAGCCTTATTAGCACCTTCCTTGTAAAGACGCTCAAGCTCCGCCTTATCCTTGATAAGACGCTCGTAGTTTTCTCTGATGGGACGAAGCTCCTCAACGACAGCTTCGCCAACAGCCTTTTTAAAGTCGCCGTAGCCCTTGCCCTGGAACTCAGCCTCAACCGCCTCAATGGACTTGCCTGTGACAGTGGAGTAAATGCCGATAAGGTTGTTGACACCGTGCTTGTTTTCACCAATGCAAACGGCGGCTTCGCTGTCGGTTACGGCACGCTTGAACTTTCTCATAATCTCCTCGGGAGTGTCGAGAAGGGCAACGTAAGCGTTGGGGTTCTCGTCGGATTTGGACATCTTTTTTAAGGGGTCCTGCAGGGACATAACCCTGGCACCAACGGTGGGAATATAGGGCTCGGGAATTTTGAAAACGTCGCCGTAAATTCCGTTGAAACGAACCGCAATATCGCGGGTGATTTCGATGTGCTGCTTTTGGTCGTGTCCTACGGGAACAAAGTCGGGCTGATAAAGTAGAATATCCGCTGCCATAAGGTCGGGATAGGAAAACAGACCTACGTTAACATTTTCGGGATGCTTCTGGGATTTGTCCTTGAACTGGGTCATTCTTGACATTTCACCGAACTGGGTGTAACAGCTGAGAATCCAGCTGAGCTGGGAATGGGCAGCCACGTGGGACTGCACAAAGATTATGGACTTTTCGGGGTCAAGACCGATGGACAACAGCAAAGCATAGGTGTCTAAAATCTGTCTGCGAAGCTTTGCGGGCTCCTGACGAACGGTTATTGCGTGAAGGTCTGCAACCGCAAAGACACATTCAAAATCGTCGTTGTTACCCATCAAAGAAAAGTTTTTAAGGGCGCCTAAGTAGTTTCCGAGGGTCAGTGCGCCGCTGGGCTGAATACAGCTCAGAACCCTTTTCTTCTGCGGGGTGGCAATGGTATCACTCATAGTATAAATTCCTTTCGCTTTGTATAGACAAATAACTTCTGTCAAAAATATATATTGGTATTTTAACACATTATTTCGGTCTTAACAAGTGGGCGGTGAAGAAAAAATGAAGAAATCCGTAAGAAAACGATGGTATGTTGGGGATGTTTTGCTCTTTTTTGCCTCTCTCCTAACTACTCTCACCGTCTTTGGTGGAGCTATGCTTTACTTCTTTTCGGGGCATTTCGGCATCGAGCCCGTCAAAAATACGGGGGATAGCGTGGCAAAGAACCTGCTTCCCCGAAGGCAGTATCTTGTGTGCCTGTCCGACTCGGGTGTGTGCTATGAACTGGATATAGATTTCCATCGGGTGGAAATGGGGGTCAGACGGCTTTATCTTGACGCCGAGCCTTTAAAAACAGGGGGATTAAGCGGGCTCACAAAAGAAGCGGAGCGGCTGGGGAGCAAATACGACGGCACTCTGGTTTTCACCGAAACCCAGTTAGCGGCGGTGATTGACTACGTTGGGGGAGTCCATTGCGACGTAGACAAGCGAATTTCCGAAATCTGCGGCGGTATTACTCTCGGCAGCGGAAACATCGCCGGCATTGCCGCCATCAGAATTTTTGCCGAGGAGCAGGAGAATGAGCTGCTCTGCCTTACGATGACCAAGGAGCTTTTGGGGAAATGGTGCCTGATACTGTCGGAAAGAAGGAGCTTTTTCCGTCTGCTGGATTTAAGCGACAACAACCTATCCTTCGCCGATTACCTTCCCGACAGCGAATATTTCTCCCGCTTTAAGGAATAAGCACAAACAGGAAAAAACTATTGAAAAGTGCGGCGAGGTGTGGTAGAATATAGAAAAATTTAATGATACAGAGTAGACTTGCGAGCGTTAAGTGTTGTGAGAACGGGGAGTTGTCCCACAAACGAAAACCGATTTTCGGTTGCGGTTCGCGTGTCGCATCCCGCTGTGCCTGCAATCGACGTCCTTTTCGATTTTTTGCGGCAGAGAGATGTTCTGTAAAAAATCGAGGAGGATTTTTTATGAACAAAAACGAGAAAACCCAAGGCTTTTTAAGGTGTGTTTTGCCCCCTAAGCTCCGCACCTTCGACATTGTGTTTATGGCGCTCCTTGTGGCACTCAACATAGTGCTTGAGCGTTTTGTGGGCTGGGTCGGTGTTGACACCGCCTACGGCATTTCCTTTATCGCCATAATCTTTGCCGCCGTGCAGTACGGACCCTTAGGGGCAGTGCTGGTTTCCTGCCTTGGTGACGTGCTGGGTACGGTATTGAGCGGTCGCGTTCCTGTGATTGGCTTCACCATCACCGCCGCTGTGCAGGGCATTATCTACGGCATTGTACTTTATAAAAGAATAGGGGCATATCGCATTTATAAAACCGCCCTGGCGATTTTACCCACCCTGCTTATTTGCTCGCTGATTATGAACAGCTATTTTCTAAGCGGCCTTATCGGCACCAAATTTCTCGACCAGCTGCTGCTCAGAATTCCCCAGGTGCTGATATCCATTCCCGTACAGCTGGTTATAACCCACCTTTTTATGCAGCTTATCTACCCCCGCGTCAGCAGATTTTTGAAATGATATACAAAAGCACGGAATTTTGCGGCATTCAGGTCGTTCAAAATCTCCGTGCTTTTTATCTATTTTTCGTTTTTGTTTCGTTTAGCTTTATATGGTTCGATCAAAACACCCTTGGGAGCAAGAGGAATTTTTATGGTGTCACTGCTATCCATACCGTAAAGAACCCGCAGGTCTTTTGGAATAACTATACGACCTAAACGGTCTACTTCTCTGATAAAAGCAAAATTTTCTTTCATAATAATCCCCCATAAAAATTAAAAAAGTGCGTAGCCACAAGCCACGCACCGAAAAACGTGAGCTTGCTGTCACACAAATTCCATTACCACACCAAAGGTCGAATAATAGAGATCACGTTTTTACCGAAAACGAGACCTTGGGTGGTTAGTATTAAGTTTGGAATTTATGTGACATCTACATATTACCATAAAATAAGTCAAAATGCAATAAATTTCCTTCGACAGTTTTCGTCAGGTTTTGCTGAACATTAAATCACTTGGGGACTTGTCAAAACTGTAAAGATATTATATAATACTATTGAATAAGTATGTAACGAGGTAATTTATGTTTAAATTCAAGGTTGCAGACATTGTAATGGAGTTTGAGTGTCACCACGAGGAATTCTTCAGACATCGCCTTAAAGATTACATTGTCGAAAATGAAAAGGCAGATATGTATCTTAAATATGCTGTAGACGAAAATATCCAGCTCCCGCCCCACGAGATAACCGGCAAGGTGCAGGATGCCAATCTGGGTGTTCGCACCGACAACGGCAATTCCATTGTGTATCTGCCCAACCCAAAAAGCGGCAGGATAATTTCCTACACAGAGAACAATGCAGATTATTCTTATAACGTTTCCAAAATAGTTCACATCGAGCCCAGCGAGAGATCCACCCTCACCGACTGCGACAGAGAATATCTTCGCAGCGGCGGTATATTCAACAACCGTTTGATATACGAGGGCGGCACCACCCTGCACGGCTCCTGCATTGCCTATCGCGGCGGCGGTGTTATCTTCTCTGCCCCCTGCGGCACGGGTAAATCTACCCATACAGGTATTTGGAAAAAGGTTTTCGGCGACGACGTGGTTTTTGTCAACGACGATAAACCCGCCATTCGTTTCCGCGACAACGTGCCCTACGTATACGGTGCTCCCTGGAGTGGCAAAACCGAGCTTAACACCAACATTTCCGTTCCCTTAAAGGGCATAGTTTTTATAGGTCGCAGCGAGGAAAACACCATCAAGAAAATCGGTGTTGCCGAAACGGTTTGCTACCTTAACGACCAGACCTTCCCCTCCTTCCACGACAGGGCTCTGTTCGAAAAAAATATGGATGTTATCGAGCGGCTCATAGAAACCGTTCCGGTATATAAATTAGATTGCAATATGGACGATTCCGCTGCAATTCTTGTGCGGGATACAATTTTTAAAGGAGAGTAAAAAAATGAGAGTAAAAGATGGATTTATGGTAAGAGAAGTAAGCGGAGAAATTCTTGTTGTTCCCGTTGGCGCACAGAGCATTGATTTCAAGTCTGTTATCCGCCTCAACGAAACAGGTGCCTTCCTTTGGAACAAGCTCCAGGAGGATGTTACCGAGGATGACCTTTTGGAGGCAATCCTTAACGAGTATAATATTGATAAGGACACAGCTTCCGGCGATATCCGTCGCTTTGTTGAAAAGCTTATCGACGCAGGCATCGTAGAATGAGCGAGACAATAGGTCTGCATCAGCTTGTGCTTTTTATGGAGGAGGCTTTCCGTGAGGGCAAAACCGCAACTCTGCTTGCCAGCGGCCACTCAATGGTACCTCTCCTCCATCACGGTATTGACTCGGTGATTTTAGGGGAGTGCAAAGACCCAACCGGGCTTAAAAGACTTGACGTTCCTCTTTACCGTCGCCCCGATGGTAAATATGTGCTTCACAGAATAGTGAAGGTGCACAAAGACTCCTTCGATATGTGTGGCGATGCCCAGCGGGAAATCGAGCGAAATGTCCCTAAAACCGCTGTGGTAGCACAGGCTGTGGGCTTCATAAGAAAGGGTAAGGAGTTTTCCGTTAAGAGTCCAAAATACCGCCTTTATGCCTTTTTGTGGTGCAGTATTATTCCTCTGAGAGGCTTGGCTTTTAGGCTGAACTATAAATTACGCGGAAGAAATAAGAAATGAAAAAATCAAAACCCTTAAGTTGGATTTTAGCAAACACAAAGAGGTACATACCTGCCGTGGTGCTGGTGGCGGTGCTGTCAGCCCTTATATCGGTGGGTTATGTGCTTTTGGCATACATTTCGGGATACCTGCTTGACATCGCAACGGGAGAAAAAAGCGGCAATATATATCTTTATATCGGCTGCCTGTTTGCTCTTATTTTGGGTCAGGCGGCACTGTACGTGCTTAATTCGAGCCTCAGAGCCCGGGCTGCGGGTAAAACCGAAATGCACCTTAAAAGCCAAATATTGCAAGGACTTATCAAGAAGGAATACAGCGGTGTTGCGGGCATCCATTCGGGAGATATCCTCACCCGATTTACCAGTGACGTGTCGGTTGTGGTAAACGCCTTTATCGGCATCGTGCCAAATGCCGTCAGCCTTGTTGCCCGCCTTGTTGTGGCGTTGGTTGTAATTGCCAGCTTCAGTCCCAAGCTTATGCTTTTTATCCTCAGTGTGGGGATTGTTGTTGGAGTTGCCGCAAGATTTTATTCAATTCTTTTCAAAAAGATACATAAAAGGTTTCAAGAAGCCGACGGCAAAACCCGTTCCTATATGCAAGAATGCACCGAAAACCTTGTGGCAATCAAAGCCTTTGGTGCAAAGTCTGCCTTCAGCGAACATCTCGGGGGCTTTATGTCTGAAACCTACAGGCTGTTGCTTCGTCGCAACACCATCAGCAACGTTTCAAACATAGCGGTGTATATCCTTTTCACAGGCGGCTACTATGCCGCGTTGGTCTGGGGAGCTTTTATGATAAGCGGCAACGTTATGACCTACGGTGTGCTGATGACCCTGCTTAATATTGTTTCACAGATCCGTACTCCAATAACAGGGGTTTCGGGCTTGATTCCTCAGTATTTTTCCGCTCTCGCTTCGGCAGAGCGAATAATGGAGCTGGAGGATATCCCCGACGAGCCTCAGGCTGTGAGCCCCGAAGATATAGATGAAATCTATAAGGATATGACGGAGCTGACCCTTCGCGATATAACCTTCTCTTATGACGGAGTGCACAATATCCTGTCGCGTGCCGATATGTCTGTTAAAAAAGGCGAGGCGGTAGCACTCAAAGGCACCAGCGGTGAGGGTAAATCCACCATTCTCCGTATGCTTTTGGGACTTTACAAACCTACAAGCGGCAGTCTTACGGTGTCGGCAGGGGATAGGAGCTACGATATTGACCCCGCCGTCAGAGGGCTTTTCGCTTACGTGCCTCAGGGCAATATGATTTTCTCGGGCTCTATTGCCGAGAACATTCGCTTTTGCAAGGAGGATGCCACCGACGAGGAGGTATATACCGCCGCCAGGTGTGCAGATATTTACGATTTCATTATGACCCTCCCCGACGGCTTCGATACCGTGGTGGGGGAAAGAGGAACAGGTCTTTCTGAAGGTCAGGTGCAGAGAATAGCCATCGCCCGTGCTGTTTTGTCGGGAGCACCAATACTGTTGCTGGACGAATGCACATCCTCCCTTGACGAAAGAACCGAGCGTAGGGTTCTCGAAAACATCAAATCTATGACCGACCGAACCATAATAATAATTTCCCATCGTCCCTTGGCTTTGGAGCTTTGCGACAAGGTTTATGAGCTTCGGGATGGTGTAGCAACTGAAAGTAAATAAGGAGAAAAGCTTATGATTAAAAGAATTGCATTGATGCTGGCACTCTGTAGCGTGCTTACCGTTTTCGGAGGTTGTGCAGGCAAAAACGAGAATAAAGACACCGAGTCGGTGGTTTCTTTAGCCCCCATAACCGTGCCTCAGAGCATTGCCGTTACCAAGGTGGATGCCGACGAGGAATGGGTATATGAGGCAGACGGATTTAAAGGAAAACCCTTCCATATTCCTCAATTTAACGTAAAGGCCGAGGGCATTGATGAGCTGAACAAAAAGCTTGTGGATACCTTTGGTGAGTATTCCAAAAAATCAGCCGTCAGAAACATTCACTATACCTCCTATGTAAAGGACCTTATTCTCTCGGTTTATGTGGAGATTGTGGATAATGGCTGGTTCAAGCAGGGCTATGTGTATAACCTGAGTCTCGGTGACGGCAGCCTTATCAGAGACGCCCGCACAATGGCGGCATATTGCGGCTTAAGTGACGAGGAATACAGAATCGCCGCCGCAACCGCGGTTACTATTGAATATAGCAGCCTGTTCGCTTCCTTCAGCGACAGCAACGGCACGCAGTTCAAAGAAAACCTCGAAAAGAACCAAAGCAAGGAAATGACCGACACCTATAAGCCCTATATCAACGAGCGTGGAGAACTCAGCTTCTGCGGTCAGATGTACGGTATGGATGGCACCCTCAGAGGCTTTTCCTCCACCAGTGCCGAGAGTAACGGAATGGTCTTCTGATTATGGGACTTTTCAGCAAAAAATCAAGAACCAAAAAAGCGGTTTTAAAAAGCTTTAACGGCAGGCAGGTAAACAGTGTCACCCGCAGAATATATACCGAGGATGGCGGTGTCAGAGAAACCATAATCGGCAAGAACGGCAGAATTGCAGTGGTGGATGGCAACATCCATATAATCTGCGGCACCGAGGACGTATTCCTCTGCCCCGTTGAAAAGGCACAATGCAACCTGCTGCTCAGCGGCAACGGTGCCACCGTGGAGGGCGAAAACTCCGTCAGCGGCGAATTCGACCGATTGATTGTGTATTATAATAAGCTAAAATAAGAAGAACCATTCAGTCAGCATGAAGCTTTCTGAATGGTTTTTCTTATGTACTATTAATCGTATATTGTGCTTTGTATAATAAGATAAAATCACTCCTCCCAAAGATGGAAGGCACCGTATTTCAGTGCAATGCCGATTTTGTGGCGGGCAAGCTTCAGACATCGGGACACCGAGGATTTATTAACCCCTCTCTCTTTAGCAATATCTGTGACGTTTTTTCCCTCGTAGTAGTAATCGTGGATAACCCTCTGCTGCAATGGGGTGAGCTCGCTGGCAATAACGTCTTTTAGCATACCCTGGAGTTTTTTTGAAAAGTTGGATTCGTTGCCAAGCCCGAAGCCGTCTGCCAACCAGGGGGATTTATCGTTAAGCACGTCAAGACTCAGGGTGTTTCTTTTCATATCGGCACCTCACTTTGGATTTTTCGTAGTAGTTAATCAGCTTTTCGGCAGTCTTTTTGAGATAAGCGGCAGTGGTCATAAGCTCCTTAAGTCGTATGCGGCTTTTTCTTTTAACCTCGGGAGAGGCGGTATCGTACTTCGCTTTGATTTCCGCTACCCTTGTCATAAGCACTGTGTATTGCTTCATATATTCTTCGCCTAAGCTTGTGAGATTCATATTTTTTTCCTCCTTGGTGCTTAATGGATTTCCTGTTTGGAGTTTTGTTTGTAAGTTACGGTTATAATAATACCACACGAAACGTGTAGTGTCAAGGGTAAATCACACGATTTGTGTAGAATGTAGAAAATATCGACTAAATACACCCTAAATTTACAGTATTTTTCAAAAAATAACTATTGCATAATCACACGATTTGTGTTATAATGCACATAAAGGCAAATCCTAACGCATTTGGTCTGAACTCTGTAAAGCCTGCTTTATTCTGCATAATTTCAGCAAACGAAAAGGTCTTTACACGGTGGGGAGTTCGGCGCGGTAGACTGTATATTTTGGGGGTCTGCTGCAGAGGATTTGTCAAATTATATACCTTTAAGGGGATGACTTTATTTTATGAACAGCTTTTCCGAAAAATTAAAAAAATTACGTCAGACCGCAGGCTATACCCAGGCAGAAGCGGCAGCACTACTGGGCATTTCGGCAAGTGCAGTCGGAATGTACGAGCAGGGCAGAAGGGAACCCGATTTAGAGCTGACAGAGAAAATCTGCGAACTCTACAACGTAACCCCTAACTACCTGGTAAACGGAAATGCAGATGCACCCGCAGAGATAAATGAGATAATCGCAAGTATGAGAAAGCAGATGAAAATGTCCGACGGCATTATGTTCAACGGTGTTCCCATAAGCGAGGAAGACACCGAAAAAATCTTCGACGCCATGATGCTTGCAGCTCAACTCATTATGCAGCAGAAAAATGATACAATCCCCGAGGAATTGCCCGAGTAAAAAAAAGCGGTATCCCTCACGGGTGAGAGGAGAAAACAATGTTCAGCAAAATTAAAAACACCATCGACCAATTAATAGAAAAATACGGAACCTCTGACCCCGAGGAGCTTTGCCACAGAATGAATATAGTGCTGCTTGACTGCGACCTGCCGGAGGTTACTAAAGGCTTCTGCTTTACCCTGAGCCAGGGTCGTGCCATAGTGCTTAATAACACCCTTAAAAGAAAAGAACGCCGTACCTGCATCGCCCACGAATTGGGACACGTGCTGCTCCACGGCGGTGTCAACTATATGTTTGTGCGGGACAATACCTGTATGGTAACAGGCAGATACGAAAACGAGGCAGACACCTTCGCGGCAATGCTTCTGCTTTGGAACAAATCCCCCCGCGAGGACATCACCACCGAACAGTTAGCCCAAAAATACCACCTCCCCGAAAAGGCGGTGGCAAAGGCACTTGTCAATATGTAGGCAAAATTAAATCACGACATAACAAAACAGCCGCTGACGGCGGCCGTCCCCTCTGTCGCTCACGCGACATCTCCCCGCACCGCGGGGAGTCACCCTCGTCAAAAGGTGCCGCGTTGTGTTGTATATTCCATAGAAAAAGGAACCCTCCGTGAGGAGAGTTCCTTTTGTTGGTTTAGTAAAGTTTATTTAACCTTAACTGCCTTGGTTTTGCAGTATGCACCGTAGTAGGTCTTGTCGCCCCTGCTTCGGTTTAGTAGCGGCTCGGTCTCGTCGCCCGGGAGTTGTACTTCGCAGAAGTTTGGTCTTGGCGCCCCTTGAGAGGGGAGCTGGCTTTTGCGGAGCAAAAGTCTGAGGGGTAGATAGGCTAAACCTTACGAAGCTCCTGTCGCTTTATATGCATCCATAAAGTTTCATCTCGTAACATCGGTTAATTGCGAGGCGGTAGTTTATCTACCCC
>JAZNQM010000098.1:0-16270 GCA_045590175.1 Acutalibacteraceae bacterium
TATGCCTGTAACGAAACAGAAGAGCTTATGCCCTTGGCAATTTCCTTGGCACACAAGCTCTCACTTAAGCTTACCGAGGTCAGAAAGAACGGCACTCTGCCTTATCTTCGTCCCGACGGTAAGAGCCAGGTTACCGTTGAATACGAAAACAATATTCCTAAAAGGGTAGAGGCAATCGTCGTTTCCTCGCAGCATCGACCTGAGATTGACCTTCAAACCCTTCGCAAGGATATTCTTACCCATATAATCAAGCCCGTAATTCCCGCCCGTCTGCTTGATGACAACACCAAAATTTACATTAACCCCACAGGCCGTTTTGTTGTTGGCGGTCCCGAGGGCGATACAGGTCTAACAGGCAGAAAGATTATCGTCGATACATACGGCGGCTATGCCCGTCACGGCGGCGGTGCTTTCTCCGGTAAGGACCCCACAAAGGTTGACCGCTCCGCCGCTTATGCCGCCCGTTGGGTTGCCAAGAACATTGTTGCGGCAGGTCTTGCCACAAAATGTGAAATTCAGATTGCATATGCCATCGGTGTAGCACAGCCTGTTTCGGTTATGGTTGATACCTTCGGTACCGGTAAGTATTCCGATGAAAAAATCATTGCCGCAGTTAACAAGGTGTTTGACCTTCGCCCCGCTGCTATTATCCGCGAGTTAGGGCTTCGCCGTCCTATTTACCGTCAGCTGGCATCATATGGTCATATGGGCAGAATTGATCTGGATATTCCTTGGGAGAAAACCAACAGAACCGAGGAACTCAAAAAGAGTATCAGATAATAAACTATCGCATATAACCTCAACTAATGGTTGGGGTTATATTTTTTTATAAAATAATTGTCATAAGTGTTGTAAAAATTCATAGTTTATGGTAAAATAACATAATAATATGGGAAAATAGGTGGTGAAGTAATGACTCTTAAAAAGTGGAAGATTTTGGAAGGGGATAAATCTCTCGCGGCTCTCCTTGCTGAGGAATGTGACATCGACTCTTTTCTCGCTCTGCTGCTTGTGAAAAGAGGCATTACTGAGCCTTACGATATAGAGGAATATATCAGCGATTCTTATTCTCCTGAGGACCCTTATTCACTTACCGATATGGATATCGCCGCAGAGAGGATTATCTCAGCTATCGAAAAAGAGGAGAGAATTGTTATTTTCGGTGATTACGATTGCGATGGTGTCACCGCCACTGCCTTGATGTATTCTTATCTTAAATCCCGTAATGCGAAAGTGAGATACTATATACCCGATCGTCAGACCGAAGGCTACGGTATGAATATTTCTGCAGTAGATAAACTATTCCGCGAGGGCGTGGATTTAATCGTAACCGTTGACAACGGCATTAACTGTGAAGAAGAGATTTCCCACGCAAACGAGTTAGGGGTGGACGTGGTTGTGACAGACCATCATATTCCCCAAGGAAATCTGCCCTCTGCCGTGGCGGTTGTTGATCCCCACCGTCGAGATGATACAAGTTATTGTAAGAATCTTGCGGGTGTGGGTGTTGCCTTCAAGCTGATTTGTGCCATAGACGGAGGCGAACCAGAGGAGCTTTTGCAGAGATATGCCGACGTAATTGCTCTTGGAACTATCGGAGATATAGTTCCGCTTCTATCTGAAAACAGGGTAATATGCAAAAGAGGTTTAAGTGTAATTAACCATAATCCCTGCCTTGGAATTGCTGCTTTGAAGCAGGTTTCCAACGGTGGAGATAAACCCATTAATATAAGCGGCGTTTCTTTTCAGCTTGTGCCTCGCATCAATGCCGCCGGCAGAATGGGCAGTAGTTTAAGAGCAGTAGAATTGTTAGCTGCAGAGGATTATGATGCCGCCTTGAAAATTGCAGAGGAACTGGATTCTGCCAACCGTGAACGGCAAAGACTCTGCGAACAAGTGTATGAAGCGGCATCAAGTATAATAGATTCCCAAAACCTTGCCAATAATAACGTTATAACCGTATGTGGAGAGGATTGGCACCACGGAATCGTTGGCATAGTTGCCTCTAAGCTTGTTGAGCGTTACGGCAAGCCTACAATCGTATTCTCCCGTGACGGCGAAAACTACCGTGGCTCGGGTAGAAGTGTTGAAGGCTTCAATCTTTTTGAAAGCATTGCCGCCGCTTCAACTGCGGCAGAGTTCTTCGGAGGTCACGAATTGGCAGCGGGTGTAACCGTTAAGGCAGAAAAGATCTCGGAATTTTGTGAGCTTGTGTGTGCATATGCTGAGGATGTTCCCGAATTCTGTCCTACGGTCACCTTGGAATGTAAGCTGCGTCCCGACATAATCGGTATTGAATTAGCCGAGCTTATTTCTCTGATGGAGCCCTACGGAGCAGGAAATCCCGCACCGTTGTTCGGGCTGTATAATGCAAGAATCGTTGGTGTCGTTCCCTTGAAGGGCGGTAAGTACATAAAGCTTAATGTAGTCCGCGACGGATATACCTTCTCGGTTCTTTGCTTTATGTATTCCGTCGATAGCTTCCCCTTTGCTGTGGGAGATTTTATCGACATTGCTTTTCATTTGGAACTGAGTGATTTTGCAGGTTCGAAACGAATTACCCTCAACGCCCGTCAGCTTCGTCCTCACGGCATTGACGAGGATCTGTATTTTGCTTCCGTGCGTGCATACAACAATCTCAACAGTGGCACTCTCCAACCTGGCGATGCCAATCTTATTTACCCCGAAAGAGATAATTTTAAAACTGTATTTTCTTATCTTCGCAGTATTGGTGCCCCCGCTTTGGCAGAGTCTATCGTTTTTCACACACAGCTTCCCGCAGGCAAAGTGTTTGCGGTTTTGGATGTTTTTTCCGAAATGGGCTTGATTTCGGTGGAGCTTCAAAGCGGATATCCGAGGTATTATATAAATCAGAATGCCGAAAAGGTGAATCTGGATGATTCGGCATTGCTTAATAAAATCAAATCAGAAAAGGCAGGTGAGCAGTAAATGGATTGTTTTATGAACCTTCATAATCTTATGGTGGACCAGGGATCTAAATATGATATTGACCTCATAAAAGAGGCTTATGATTTTTGTGTTGCGGCACACGGTGATCAAAAAAGGCTGTCGGGTGAACCATTCTATATGCATCCTGTTTCTGTTGCCTGTATTCTTATTAAACTCGGTATGGATACCGAAACTGTTATCGCCGCTTTGTTGCACGATGTGGTTGAGGATACCGAATTCACCTTAGAGGACGTCCGCAAAAAATTCGGCGGCGATGTAGCAGAGCTTGTTGACGGAGTTACAAAGCTCGGCAAAATGCCTCTTGTTACCCACGAGCAGCAGTTAAGTGAGAATGTTCGCAAAATGATGATGGCAATGGCAAAGGATATCCGCGTTATCATCATCAAGCTTGCCGACCGACTCCACAATATGCGTACAATAGATGCCCAAAGTGAATATAAACAGCGTGAGAAAGCCCACGAAACCCTAGAAATCTATGCCCCTATCGCCCATAGATTGGGTATCAGTGCCGTTAAGGAGGAGTTGGAGGATATCTCCATCGCTCACCTTGACCCCATTGCGTACCACGAAATAGAAACTTTGCTGGATACCCGTAAAAACCATCGTCAGCAGTATCTTGAAAGCATTCGTCAGAGGATAGAGGAAAGAATCCGCGAATATGTTCCCGATATTACCCTTACGGGTCGTGTAAAATCCATCCACGGTATTTACCGCAAGATGTATATTCAGGGCAAGAGTTTTGAGGAGATTTATGATATATATGCGGTGCGTGTAATAACCAATACCGTTGCCGACTGTTATAATATCCTCGGTCTTATTCACGATATGTTCCAGCCGATCCCCGGCAGATTCAAGGATTATATTTCAATGCCCAAGCCCAATATGTATCAGTCTCTGCATACCACAGTTATCGGTCGAGAGGGTGTTCCTTTTGAAGTTCAGATTCGAACCTGGGATATGCACCATACTGCAGAATACGGTATCGCAGCTCACTGGAAGTATAAAGAGGGTATTGAGGATCAGGACAAAAATCTTGAGGATCGTCTTGCTTGGATTCGTCAGATACTTGATGCCCAAAAGGAAGCCGATGATGCCGAGGACATCGTTCAAACCATCAAAAACGACCTTTCTCAGGAGGACGTTTTTGCCGTCACCCCTAAGGGGGATATAATCAACCTTCCTGTTGGCTCAACCATAGTTGATTTTGCCTATGCCATTCATACCGCTGTCGGCAACAAAATGGTGGGAGCAAAGGTTGACGGAAAGATTGTACCCATCAGCCATAAAATCAATATGGGTGAAATCATCGAGATTATCACCACCAATCAGTCGGGACACGGCCCCAGCCGCGATTGGCTCAACATTGCAAAAACAAGCCAGGCGAGAACCAAAATTCGTTCCTGGTTCAAAAAGGAACGTCGCGAAGAAAACATCGAAACAGGCAAAGCTGAGCTTGAAAGAGAATTTTCCCGCAATAACATCCGCTTGAGCGGAGAAAAGTTGGAAAGCTTTATCGAAGATATTGCTAAGCGGCAGAAATGCTCCACAGTTGAGGATTTCTATGCAGCTTTGGGCTTTGGCGGTATAGTGCTTCAAAAGATTATGCCTCGTATTAAAGAGGACTATAACCGTATGCAAAAAACCGCAGAGCCGATCAATATCAACGATATGATAACCTCTACCCGTCGCACAACCTCCAGTGAGGGCGTAGTGGTTGAGGGTATCGACAACTGTCTTATCAAGCTTTCCCGTTGCTGTGACCCATTGCCCGGAGATATGATTATCGGCTTCATAACAAGAGGCCACGGTGTATCGATCCACAAGCGGGATTGCAACAATGTTCCTAAGGACATCTCAACCTGTGAAGAACCCGAACGCTGGATAAAGGCATACTGGGACAAGGGACATACTGATGTGTTTAAATGTCATCTGCAAATTCACGCAGTCGACCGACCTGCATTGCTTGCCGATATATCCATCGCCATTGCAGGTATGAGAGTTCCGCTCCACACCGTAAATGCCCGTCAGACCTCGTCAGGAAACAGTGTCATAGATCTGACAGTAAGCACCGAGGGTGTTGAACATATCAAAAATATTTGTCTTAGACTTGAAAAGATTCAAGGTGTCATCAGTGTTGAGCGTTCAAATATGTAGAGGTGAACTATGAAAGCTGTAATACAAAGAGTAAAAAGTGCATCTGTAACAGTGAGCGGTAATAAAATCTCCAAGATTGGAGAAGGCTTTTTTATACTGCTGGGTGTTGTAGAGGGCGATACCGAAGCTGAAATGCGTCTTCTTGCCGCAAAAACCGCCAATTTGAGAATTTTCTGTGATGAGGAAGATAAGATGAATCTCTCCCTTTTGCAAACAGGAGGAAGTGCTCTTGTGGTTTCACAGTTCACCCTTTGTGCCGATACTAAAAAAGGTAACCGCCCCTCGTTTATAAATGCTATGTCACCTGACACAGCCGATAAACTGTATAATCAGTATATGCAGGAGCTTAAAGCTCTTGGTGTTGCCGACGTTCAGTCGGGGGAATTCGGTGCTGATATGCTTTGCGAAATTAATAACGACGGTCCCGTAACCATTATTCTCGACACCGATACTTGGAAAAGGTAGATTTATATGAAGGTTAAATTATTCGAAAACTATGGCTTCTCCGCTAATTGCTACGCATTAGAGATAGGGGACGAGGCTGCCCTTATAGATGTCGGAGAGACTACTCCTGAAATCCTTGAATATATCGCCGAAAAAGGTGATAGCATTAGATATGTCCTCCTTACCCATAACCACTTCGACCACATTGGCGGAGTGGACAAGGTGTTGGAATTGACAAATGCCAAGCTTTGCATACACTCGGAGGATGGCAAGGGGCTGTCAGACCCTACCTATAACCTAACTTCAAGGGTAGGTCTTTCTAATCCGTCACTTAAGGTGGATTTGATGCTCAGGGATGGCGATGAGCTTATCCTTGGCGGCGAGATAATCAAGGTTATCCACACGCCCGGGCATACGGTAGGCGGTGCTTGCTATGTCGTTGGTGACGTTATTTTTAGTGGTGACACCCTTTTTGCAGGCACGGTAGGTCGCACCGACTTTGTAGGTGGAGATATGAACGCTTTGCTTTGTTCTTTACAAAAATTAGCAAAGCTTAGTGGTGACTATGTAGTTTATCCGGGTCACGAGGAAGCCACAACCCTTGCGAGGGAAATCAATTCTAACCCTTATTTCAGGATGTAATTTATGAAGGTATATTTAGAAGGTCATAGCTTTAACTATGAAACCGAAAAGCTGTGCCGCATTTTTCTGCCCTTCGAGAAAATCGAATTTGTAACCGAAGGGGAGTGGGATGCCGCTGTTGTGAGAAGGCAATGTGCAGAAGGCTATAGTCTTTATTCTGCTCTGCGACTTGGCGGCGAGCTGCGGGAAAAAAGTGAAATGGCAAACAGCCCGGACGATAAAGAGCATGAGCGAATATTAGCGGTGCTTTTGTATAAATGTTTTTGTGAACTGACGGGATATTCCTCCCGTTGGGGTATTTTGACAGGTGTGAGACCTGCCAAGCTTTTTTCAAAGCTTTCTAAGGAAATCGGCAGCGAAGCTACAGTGGAATATTTCAGACGTAAGCTTTTAGTCTCGGATGAAAAAATCGAGCTTTGTAAAAAGGCAATAGCGGGAGAAGGGGAGATAACAAGTCTTTCCCGCCCCAACTCTTTTAGTCTTTACATCGGCATACCCTTTTGCCCCAGCCGTTGCTCCTACTGTTCCTTTGTTTCCCATTCGGTGGAGCAAGCTAAGAAACTGATTCCTCAATACGTGGAGCTGCTTTGTCGAGAAATCGAGGAAACGGGTAAAATCGCTAAGGATTGCGGTCTGAAGCTTGAAACTGTCTATGTTGGCGGCGGAACGCCTACAACCCTCAGTGCAGAGCAGTTGACCTGTCTATTTGATACAGTAAAAAAATCCTTCAATCTCGAAGGTATCCGCGAATATACTGTAGAGGCGGGTAGACCCGACACAGTTACCCGTCAACGTCTTGAGGCAATCAAACAGGGCGGTGCCACCAGAATCAGCATCAATCCGCAAACTATGAACGACAGCGTTCTCGAGAAAATCGGCAGACGCCATACCGCGGCACAAACCGTAGAAGCAATGAAGCTTGCTCGTGAGGTCGGTTTTGACAATATAAATATGGACCTGATTGCGGGATTGCCAACCGACACCTTAGAAAGCTTCAAAAATACCATTGACGAAATCTTAGAGCTTAATCCCGAGAGTGTCACAATACATACCCTTTGTATGAAACGCTCAGCCACCCTCAATACAGAGGGCGAATACCCGGAGCTTAAAATGGGCGAGGAAGCAAGACGGATGCTTGACTACGGCAGAAATGCCCTGCATTTGGCAGAACTGGAGCCCTATTATATGTACCGTCAAAGCAAAATGGTGGGCAATCTTGAAAATGTGGGTTATTCTAAAAAGGGCTATGAGGGTCTCTATAATGTATATATAATGGATGAAACCCATACCATCCTTGCCTGCGGAGCCTCAGCGGTTACCAAACTCAGACGCTATGGGGAAAACCTCATTGAAAGGGTCTATAATTTCAAATATCCTTATGAGTATATAAGCCGTTTCGACGAACAGTTAAAGCGTAAAGAAGCGATATACACATTTTACGGTGTTAATCGCAATAAATAAAACAGAAAGGTCGTAATACTATGGTAAATTTTGATGATACTATCAATAAAGCCCGTGAATTTTTGGGAGAAACAGGAAAGGCAGCCGAAGAGATAATTCAAACCCAGAAGCTTAAATTCAAGCTGACCGGACTTAAAAG
This sequence comes from Acutalibacteraceae bacterium, assembly GCA_045590175.1. Classification (GTDB taxonomy): domain Bacteria; phylum Bacillota; class Clostridia; order Oscillospirales; family Acutalibacteraceae; genus UMGS1532. Next base: position 7,811 of record JAZNQM010000098.1, read on the forward strand.
CGACTTGAAGAAGCTCTATACCGATTTGGGCGAATATACCTATTTGAATGCCATCAAGGGTGATGAAAATGCAGAACCCGCCGCAGAGGTTGTTGCAAATATAACCGAAAAATTAGAGGAAATTGAAGTTTTAGAGAGAGAAATAGCTTCAAGAAGCGGTAGCCGTGTGTGCGAGTGTGGTGCTGTGAACAAGCAAGATTCTAAATATTGCAATACCTGTGGCAAGGAATTTTAAGGGGAAGTACCAATGGATAAGATGTTAAAAATCGGACTTATTATAGCCGACCCCGACGAGTATTCGCCCATTCTGAATTATGTTGAGAAATTCGGTGGCAAGGAACAGCCGTTATTCGGACTCAAAAGCCACAGCTTTGTAATGCCTGCTAAAGACGGCAACTGTGAGATTGTAAGTATTTTATGCGGAATAGGAAAAGTTAATACCGCCACAGCAACTACTCTACTTATCGACCGTGGTATAGATATAATTATTAATACAGGTCTCTCCGGAGGCGTGTCCTCAGTGTCACGCGGCGATATTGTTTTGGCAACCAGACTTTTGGAGCACGATTTTGACTTGACGTGTTTTGGATATGCCTTTGCCGAAAAGCCCTCTCAGGATTATATTTATTCAGCCAATGAAAAATTAAACGCGATTTATGAGGAATTATCTCCTTCCATTAAGAAGGGTACAATGGTTGCCGGTGACCGTTTTGTAAATGATTCCGAGCTTCGAAATAAGCTAAAAAATGAGTTTGGTGCAGTGGCTTGTGATATGGAATCTGCCGCTGCCGCTTACGTATGCCATATAACGAACACACCTTTTGCCGCTGTCAGAAGAATTTCCGATGATGCCGGTGAGGAGGCAACGGATGCCTACAGAAGTATGAATGAGCTTGCCGAAAGTTGCCTTTTGGACATTGTGCTAAAGGGAATTTCTCGCATAAATATAGCAGATTTTCTTAAGTAGCGGCGTTTAAAAAACGTTAAATGTGTATTTTCTTTGTGCAAATTATACAAATTACTGCATGAAATTTCGTCGTATGAACAAAAGATTTCGTGTACCACTTGATTTTATTACCAATTTGTGTTAAAACTATATTGTACTTAAGTTAGACAACTATTTGGCGCTTAGGTGCTAAGTAAAATTTTAGGAGGATATTTAAAATGAACAAGACAGAATTGATCGCTGCAGTAGCAGAAAAAGCAGGTCTTAGCAAGAAGGATGCAGGTGTAGCTGTAGAGGCTTTCATCGACACTATCACTTCTGAATTAAAGGCTGGCAACAAAATCCAGATGGTAGGTTTCGGTACTTTCGAGGTTAAGGCTCGTCCCGAGAGAACAGGTCGTAACCCCCAGACCAAGGAAACCATCGTTATCCCTGCTTCTAAGGCTCCCGCTTTCAAGGCAGGTAAAGCATTCAAGGATGCTATTAAATAATTAATTTTGTTTAAGTGCACCGCCCTTGTTTTTGCGAGGGCGGTTTTGCTTTTGGAGAAACCAATGAGATTAGATAAGTATTTAAAAATTTCGAGAATTATAAAACGTCGCACAGTTGCCAATGAAGCCTGTGATGCAGGTCGTGTTTCTGTTAACGGAAAGCCCGTCAGAGCTTCCTACAGTGTCAAAGAAGGGGATGTGCTTGAAATCGCCTTCGGAACTCATACAGTAAAAGCACAGGTGCTGTCCGTAACCGAACACGCTCGTAAGGAAGAAGCGGCACTGATGTATAAAATTCTTGATTGACTCTTAATATTTCCGACTCCCGTTTCATAGTATTTATATGTAATGCTGTGAAGGGAGTTTATTTTTATGCAGGAAGAAAGAACTGTTAAACCGCAGAATGTGATTTTAGAGAGCGGAAAGCATCTTGTTTTAAGTGGTGTTATTGAGGTGTTAAGCTTTGATGAGGAGGCTGTAAGCCTGGAAACGGAGCTCGGCAGACTCGAAATAAGAGGTAATGGCTTGCACATAATCACCTTCGATACCGAAAGCGGTGATATGATAATCGACGGCAGTGTATACGCTTTGGTGTATACCAAAGCCACAAAGCCCCAAAGCTTTATTAAGAGGGTGTTCAGGTAACTATGCGGCTTGATTTCAGCAACGGCGAACAGATTATAACCTTTATTTGGGCAATGCTTTTGGGTGCGGCATTGGGTCTTATATATGATGTAATAAGAAGCCTCATGTCCTCTTGTAAATATGGCGGTGTGGCTGTATTCGTGGCAGATGTTTTGTTTTTGTGCTTTGCAGGAGTTGTAACCTTTGTGTTCTTTATTCTGTTTTCAAAAGGCACCATTCGTTTTTATGCGTTGTTGGGGGAGGGGATTGGTTTTGGAATCTGGCGAGCGACCTTCAGCACTTTGCTTCGCTGGTGTGTCTTAACGGTTGGTCGGTTGATTGAGCAATTTTTCAATTTGATTTTAAAGCCGGTTAAGTCATTTTACAACCTGACAATAAAACTGTTGGCTGTATTCTTAGCCTTTATAAAGAATGTGGCAGGAAAAATCAAATCAAAGGTGTTTAAATTTATAAAGAAAATACGGCACAAATCGAAGGAAACTGCCTCAGATTCAAAAAAAGTTTGAAAAAACATAAAAAAGTTGTAAAAAAGCCTTGAAACTTTAGATGACTATGTTGTATAATGCAAAAGAAATATTACAATATTTTTAAGTATTTACCGTTAGCGTATAAAGGATAAGGAATAATTAATGAAAAGCTACATATTTCGTATTGCCTTGTTATGTTTTGCTTGCTATGTGGTTATAAGCTGTGTTAAGCTCCAGGTAGAACTTGTGAACCAAAAGCAAGTTTTGGAAGAACAAAAGCAGCAGAACGAGGAAATTGAAATGGAAATCGAGCGTATTTCCAATCTTATAGAAAATGGCGACGATGCGGACTTTATTGAAGACGCCGCCCGCGAAAGACTCGGCTTTGTCTTTCCAAATGAAGAAGTGTATAAAAGCGTTACGGGTAACTAAATCCGTGATGTTGTTTTAAGGAGGATAACCTTAGGCTATGCAGTTAGTTGTCGGTGATATCGTAGAGGGAAAGGTTACAGGAATAACCAATTTCGGTGTTTTCGTTGATATCGGCGGAGGCAAGTCGGGAATGGTACATATTTCAGAGGTGGCCCAGACCTACGTAAATCAAATCAGTGATTTTGTTAAACAGGGAGACATTGTTAAAGCCAAAGTGCTTTCGGTGTCCGAGGAGGGAAAGATCAGCCTTTCAATGAAAAAGGCGGAGGAGCCAAAGCCTCGTGAGAAGCGTCAACCCCGTCAGCAGGTCGATAACAAACCTGATATGTCCTATGTGTGGACCGCTAAGAAGAGCGAGTCTGCCAACTTTGAGGATATGTTGAGCAAGTTCAAGCAGACCAGTGATGAAAAATTCTCTGATTTAAAGCGCAAGAATTTCGAAACCCGCCGACCCAGACGTGGTTCCGGTGAAGGCTGACAGGTCAGAAACTTATATTTAAGCGGGATTGATTTTCTCTCCCGCTTTTTGTTATTTATTGAATTAAGGAAATTAAGCTATGATTAAGGAAATTGATACTGCCAAAATCAAGGATGCGGTAAAAAGGCTCTCAATAGAAGCCAATAAGGTTTTACCTGCGGATTTATGTGCTCGTATTAACCTGTGCGGTAAATGCGAGAAAAACCCATTGGCAAAAAATATTCTATCCGATCTGCAGGCTAATCTTGATGCAGCGGTTGAGTTGGACGTCCCTATCTGTCAGGATACGGGTATGGCTGTTGTTTTCTTAGAGATAGGACAGGATGTTCATTTGACGGGTCAGCTTCTCACGGATGCCGTAAACCAAGGCGTTGCGGAGGGTTATACAGAAGGTTTGCTTCGCAAGTCTGTGGTTGACGACCCGATTAAAAGGGTTAATACCGACGACAATACTCCTGCCGTTATCCACACCTCAATTGTGGCTGGCAATGAGGTTAAGCTAACCGTCGCCCCAAAAGGCTTCGGCAGTGAAAATATGAGCCGAATATATATGTTGACCCCCGCCGCTACCGAGGAAAAGATTATCGAATGTGTTGTGGATGCTGTGAAGAATGCAGGCGGCAATCCATGTCCTCCTCTTGTTGTAGGTGTCGGTATCGGAGGAGATTTCGAACTGTCTGCTCTGCTTGCTAAGAAGGCACTTTGTCGTGGTGTTAGCGAAAGGCACCCTGAAGAATATTACCGCGAGCTTGAAGAAAAAATGCTGATTGCTATCAATGAAACGGGTGTAGGCCCTCAGGGCTTTGGAGGGGATACCACGGCACTTGCGGTAAATATTGAAAAATATGCTACACACATCGCGGGGCTTCCTTTGGCTGTGAATATCGGATGCCACGTTACCCGCCACAAAACAGAAATTATAAAGTAACGGAGATATAAATGGATAAGTTAAGATTTACCGCCCCCTGCCTTTTTGGATTGGAAGGTGTTTTGGGGGATGAGCTTCGCCGAATGGAAGCGGAGAACGTAGAGGTATTCAATGGTAAGGTTGAATTCTCGGGAGGTATGGATATGTTGGCAAGAGCCAATATCTGCTCCCGTTATGCCGAGCGAATTCTTATAAAGGTGGGCTCGTTTAAGGCAACAAGCTTTACAGAGCTTTTCGACGGTGTAAAGGTGCTTCCTTGGGAGAATTATATAGGCAAGCTTAACGCTTTCCCCGTTAAGGGATGGAGTATCGACTCAACACTTCATAGCATCCCTGATTGTCAGTCCATAATTAAAAAGGCAGTGGTTTCGAGGCTCGGCTCCAAATACGGAATTGATTGGTTTGAGGAAACAGGTGCTGCAATGCCAATAAGATTTTCTATCCATAAGGATGAGGTTTCCCTCACCATCGACACCTCTGGTGATGGACTTCATAAACGCGGATATAGAAGAAACTCCAACGACGCCCCCTTAAAGGAAACCCTTGCTGCAGGTATGTGTGACATCGCAAGAATATTCCCGGACACCCAGTTTTTCGATCCCTTCTGCGGCTCGGGAACTTTGGCTATCGAAGCTGCGATGAAGGCTGCTAATATCGCTCCCGGTCTCCGTAGATACTTTGCAGCAGAGAGATTTGATTTCATCCCATTGGAGGTGTGGCAGAGAGAACGTACTCGTGCACAGGATTTAATCAGACACAACATCGAATTCCACGCTTTTGCTTCCGATATTGACCCGGATTGTGTAGAGCTTACTCTTAAAAATGCCGCAAAGGCGGGAGTCGGAAAGTATATTTCCGCTAAGGTGGCAGATGTGGCAGATATAAAACTACCTGAAGGCAGAACTCTTCTTATAACCAACCCGCCCTACGGCGAGCGTCTCCTTGACATCAAAGAGGCTGAAAAGTTATACGAAACAATGGGTCGCACCTTCCCTCGGGAGCAGGGTAAAAAGTATTACGTAATCAGCCCTCACGATGATTTTGAAAAGATTTACGGCAGACCCGCTGACAAACGTCGCAAGCTTTACAATGGTATGATTAAGTGCCAGTTGTATATGTATTTTAAGTAAAGTATATATGGAGGGAATATGAAAACAGTATTTATTATCAACCCCAATGCCGGTAAAGAAACGGTTCAATCGTTGCTTATCCCTCAGCTTGAATCCAAGGGAATTGAATACCACCTTACTGAGTATAGGGGCCACGCGAAAGAACTCGCAGAGAGGTTTTCTGGCAGCGGGGAAGAGGTGCGAATCTTTTCTTGTGGCGGTGAGGGAACCAACTATGAGGTTCTTAATGGCATTGTCGGAAAAAGCAATGCCACCCTTGGACTTGTACCCTGCGGCACGGGTAATGATTTTCTCAAGTTCTTCGGCAATAATTCCGCCTTCCTCGATATTGATGACCAATTAGGGGGCGCGGAATATTATCTCGACCTTATAAAGGTTTCTGCCGAAGGTAAGGAATATTATAGCCTTAATTCCTGTTCTGCAGGCATGGATGCTATGGTCTGTGAGAATGCCGACAAATTCAAGAAGCTTCCTTTCTTGAATAAGCTTTCTTATGAGCTTGCTATAGTAAGAACCCTTATGCAGAAATTCGGCAAGAAGATAAATTTTCAAATTGACGGCAAGGATTATAATGGTATACCCAGCTTGTTCGCCGTTTGTGCTAATGCACCTTACTACGGCGGCGGATATAAGTGTGCTCCTGATGCCAACCCTTCTGACGGAAAGCTTAACTACAGCATAATCGCTACCCGTTCTAAATTCAGAACCCTTACCATACTTGGCAAATATAAGAAAGGAACCCATACGGCACTTTCGATATGTCACCACGGCGAATGTGAGGATATGGTTTATAAAACAGACAGCCCCGTAGCTTTCAATATCGACGGTGAGGTTTATAAATTCAGTAAGGTTACCTGTAGTGTCGCTCCGCGCGGTGTGAAACTGTGGCTTCCCAAAACCGTTTCCGCCTCCCATGGACAGCTGTTGGTTCCTGTCGAAAAGTCGTCTGTCGGGGTATAAAAAACACATTGCTTACATAGAATCAAGTGGTTGAGTAAAAATTTTTTGAGAAATTTTACTTTACCACTTGATTTTTTGGTAAAAGGGGTATATTATATATATTAGCACTCGGGGTGTTAGAGTGCTAACAACCCGTAAATAATTTCTCAGGAGGAATAAAAATGACAATCAAACCTTTATCTGACCGCATTGTTATAAAGATGGTCGAAGCTGAAGAAACCACCAAGAGTGGAATCATTCTCGCAGGCTCTGCCAAAGAGAAGCCCGAAATTGCTGAGGTAGTAGCAGTTGGTCCCGGCGGAATGGTAGATGGCAACGAGGTTCAGATGACCTTGAAGGTAGGCGACAAGGTACTTATCAGTAAATACGCAGGCACCGAGGTCAAACTTGACGGCGTTGAATATAGCATTCTCCGTCAGTCCGACGTTCTTGCAATAGTGGAATAATAGGAGGAATTCATAATGGCTAAAGATATCATTTTCGGCGAAGAAGCCAGAAAAGCTCTGCAGGCAGGTGTAGATAAGCTTGCCAACGCAGTTAAGGTTACATTAGGACCCAAGGGTAGAAATGCAGTTCTTGACAAGAAATACGGTGCACCCCTTATCACCAACGACGGCGTTACAATTGCTAAAGAGGTTGAGCTTGATGACCCCTTTGAGAATATGGGTGCTCAGCTCGTTAAAGAGGTTGCTACCAAAACAAACGACGTAGCAGGTGACGGCACCACAACCGCAACCGTTTTAGCTCAGGCTCTTATCTGTGAGGGTATGAAAAATGTTGCCGCCGGTGCTAATCCAATGGTTGTTAAAAAGGGAATGAAGTTGGCTGTTGATACCGCAGTTGAAACCATCAAGTCCAACTCTCAGCCTGTTAAAGGCTCCGACGATATTGCCCGTGTTGCCACAGTTTCCGCAGGTGACGAGTTCATCGGAAAGCTCATTGCCGAAGCTATGGATAAGGTTTCCAGCGACGGTGTTATCACAGTCGAGGAATCCAAAACCGCAGAAACCTATTCTGAGGTTGTTGAGGGTATGCAGTTCGACCGCGGATACATCACCCCCTATATGGCAACCGATCTTGAAAAGATGGAGGCAGTTCTCGACGAGCCTCTCGTACTCATCACCGATAAGAAAATTTCCAATATTCAGGAGATTTTACCCCTTTTAGAGCAGATTGTTCAGGCCGGCAAAAAGCTTCTCATAATCGCAGAGGACATCGAGGGAGAGGCTCTCTCCACCCTTATTATGAATAAGCTTCGCGGCACTTTCACCTGTGTTGGTGTTAAGGCTCCCGGCTTTGGCGACAGACGTAAGGAAATGCTCCGCGACATCGCAATCCTCACAGGTGGCGAGGTTATCACCGAGGAGCTTGGTCTCGAGCTTAAAGAAACAACCTTGGCACAGTTAGGTACTGCACGTCAGATTAAGGTTGGCAAAGAGGATACCATCATTGTTGACGGTGCAGGAAACTCTGACGAAATCAAGGCAAGAATCGGTCAGATTAAGGCACAGATCGAAACAACACCCTCCGAGTTTGACCGCGAAAAGCTTCAGGAACGTCTTGCAAAGCTTTCGGGCGGCGTTGCTGTTATTAAAGTTGGTGCGGCTACCGAAATCGAAATGAAGGAGCAGAAACTCAGAATTGAAGATGCTCTTGCCGCTACCAAGGCTGCCGTTGAAGAAGGCATTGTTGCAGGTGGCGGTGTGGCTCTTGTAAACGCTATTTCTGCTGTTGAGGCACTTCTTAATAAGACCGAGGGCGATGAGAAGACAGGTGTTCGCATCGTTCTCAAATCTTTAGAGGCTCCCATCCGTCAGATCTCTGCAAACGCAGGTCTTGAAGGCTCTGTAATTATCGACAAGATTGTTTCCAGCGGCAAGGCTAACTACGGCTTGGACGCTTACCGCGAAATCTATACAGATATGATTGAAGCTGGAATTGTGGACCCAACAAAGGTTACCCGTTCCGCACTTCTTAATGCTT
>JAZNQM010000099.1:0-9137 GCA_045590175.1 Acutalibacteraceae bacterium
GAAGAAATTGCCTAAATACCTTGCTATAATACTGTTCAAAAGCCGAATTTTTTAATTAAAATTCGGCATTAATTTATTTATTCCCGAAAAGGCGGGCTGCCTTTTTGTGGGTGCTTCGGCATCCTTTGGAATCAGGAGGACCTTATCTTATGAAAAAACTCACAACAAAGGAGCTGTCTGCCCTTATTGAGCAAAAGCTCTCCCACAAATTCGGCGTTTCCCCCGACCAGGCAAGCGATGACTTTTTCTATAAAGCATCTGCGCTTGTGCTTATGGACCTTATGCGTGAGGACCGCCACAAATTCCGCAAAAAGACAGGCGAAAAGGAAGCCAAGCAGGTTTACTACCTCAGTATGGAATTTCTTATGGGCCGTTCCTTTAAGAACACCGTCTTTAATTTAGGTTTAGAGAAAACCATGACCGCGGCTCTGAAATCCTTCGGTGTTAAGATTGATAATTTATACGAGCTTGAGCCCGATGCAGGTCTCGGCAACGGCGGTCTCGGTCGTCTTGCCGCCTGCTTCCTTGACGGACTCACCGCCGGCGGTTACCCCGCAATGGGCTACTGCATAAAATATGAATTCGGCATTTTCCGTCAGAAGTTAGTTGACGGCTGGCAGACCGAAATGCCCGACTTCTGGCTCCCCGGCGGCAGCGTCTGGCTCGAGCAGAAACCGGGTAGTGCAGTTGAAGTGCATTTTGACGGCAGAATCGAGGAAGCCTGGCACGAGGGCTACCACTCGGTTGAGCATAAGGACTATATTTCCATCAAGGCTATGCCCTATGATTTGATGGTGGCAGGTCGCGACGGCAAGGCGGTGAACGCTCTCCGTCTTTGGAGTGCCGAATCCCCCTCAATAGATATGACAGCATTTAATCAGGGCGACTATGTTCGCGCCCTTGAAAGACAGGCAACCAGCGAGGTTATCAGCAAGGTGCTCTACCCCGAGGATAACCACTACGAAGGCAAATCTCTCCGCCTTCGCCAGCAGTATTTTCTGGTATCTGCCTCTATTCAGGACATCCTCAACCGCCATTTGCGTAAATATGGCACCTTAGACAATCTCCCCGACAAGGTGGCAATCCACATCAACGACACCCATCCCGCTTTGGTTATCCCCGAGCTTATGCGTCATCTCCTTGACGAATGCGGCTACTCCTGGGATAAGGCTTGGGATATTGTAAAACGCACCACCGCCTACACTAACCATACAGTTATGAAGGAAGCTCTGGAATGCTGGCAGATTGACCTGTTCCGTCAAAGGCTTCCCCGAATTTACGACATCGTCAAGGAAATAGACAATCGTTATCGCCACGAAACCTGGGATAAAACAGGAGATGCCGACCATATCTACCGCACCGCCATTGTTGAGGACGGTGTTGTCAAGATGGCAAACCTCTGCACCATCACCTGCCACAGCGTAAACGGTGTATCGAGACTCCACAGCGAAATCCTAAAGGATGACCTTTTCCACGATTACTATAAGTTAGAACCCGAAAAATTCACCAACGTTACCAATGGTATTGCCCACCGCCGTTGGCTTTGCCAAGCCAACCCCAAGCTTTCGGGATTTTTGGAGGAACTTATCGGCGACGGCTTCAAATACGATGCTAAGCAGTTGGAAAAGCTGATGGACTACCGCGACGATGCCGCAGTAAAGGAAACTCTGGCGGCAATCAAGAGGGAAAACAAAATCCGTCTTTCTAAATATACCAAGGCTCAGTACGGCGTTACCATCGACCCCGACTCGGTGGTGGATATGCAGGTTAAAAGACTGCACGAATACAAGCGTCAACACCTGAATCTGCTCAATATCATAACTGAATACCTGAAGCTGAAAGCCAACCCAAATATGCCCTTCGCCCCCAAGACCTACATCTTCGGTGCAAAAGCGGCTCCCGGCTATCTGCTGGCAAAACAGATTATCAGTATGATTCACAGTATGCAGAAGATTTTAGAAAACGACCCTGCAGTTTGCGATAAGCTTAAAATTCTCTTTATGGAGGACTACCGCGTAACCTTAGCCGAGCTTATGATTCCCGCCGCCGACATCAGCGAGCAGATTTCCTTGGCAGGTACAGAGGCAAGCGGCACAGGTAATATGAAGCTTATGCTGAACGGTGCCGTAACTCTGGGCACAGAGGACGGTGCAAACGTGGAAATCCACGAGGCAGTGGGCGACGATAACATAATCATCTTCGGTATGGAAACCCCCGAGGTCAACCGCCTTAAAGCCACAGGCTACAACCCCTATGAGCTTTACCTGGGCAGTCCCGAGCTTCGTGCCGCCATCGACTTTATGGAGAAAAATCTGCAAAACGGCGATATTGTGGCAAATCTGCTTCGTCATCACGACAGCTATATGGCTCTTGCTGATTATGCCGACTACGTTTCCGCAAAGAAACGTGCCGAAGCTCTTTACAGCGACTCTGCCCGTTGGCAGGAAATGTCCCTTGTGAACATTGCGAAGGCAGGCATCTTTGCCGCCGACCGTTCCATTGAGGACTATGCAAAGGGTATCTGGAACGCTAAGTCAATTATTAAATAAGCTTGAATTTTATAGTTAGCACAAAGGAAAGTAAATGTTCCTTCAAAAAGCATTTTCTCCCTTCGTCTCGCTAACTCCCGACAGGTCCCTCTGACGAGGGAGCCGCGTCATATCTGCACCTGTTTGGTATATTATTTCTTGCAGTGCGACAAACTAAAGAATAAGTGTGGTGAAAATCTTTTGGATAATATTTGCTTTGATTCGAGAAATCCCATATACAAATCCCCCTTCGGTGCTGTAAAAAGCGGCGATAAGGTTACCTTCTCCATCTCCCTGCCCGAAAATTCGGGGGTGTGGTATGCCTACCTGCTGCTCCGTCGCGACGGAGAGGCGGAGGACAAGGTATACGAAATGACCTACCGCCAAACGCTGGAGGGTAAGCTTTTCTACTCAGTGGAAATAACCCCCGACACGGGGCTTTATTGGTACGCTTTTTCCTACAAAACGGAGTGCTGCAGCTATTATATCAACCGCACCGCCCACTCTTTGGGCAGGGTAGGTAGCGGCGGCAGATGGCAGCTTACAGTCTACGATAAGGAATTCGGCACTCCATCTTGGCTTAAGGGCGGTATAATCTATCAGATTTTCCCCGACCGTTTCTCGAAGGACGGTGACCCCGACGAGAAAAAATTCCCCGAAAGATATATAACCCCCTTCTGGGGAGCAAAGCCGCTGCACCGCTATACTAAGGGCGACAAAAAGGTGCTGGGCAACGACTTCTTCGGCGGCAACCTTAAGGGCATTATCAAGAAGCTGCCCTATATAAAAAGTCTCGGGGTGAGCCTTATTTACCTCAACCCCATATTTGAATCTGCCTCCAACCATCGCTATAACACGGCAGACTACGAAAAAATAGACCCAATGCTTGGAAACGAGCATGACTTCAAGAAGCTTTGCAAGGAAGCCGAAAAGCTGGGAATCCGCATTGTGCTTGACGGAGTTTTCTCCCACACGGGAGACGACAGCCGCTATTTCGACCGCTACCGAAAATACGGCAGCGATGGAGCCCACACCACAAAGGCTTCCCCCTTCTACAGCTGGTACAAATGGAAAAACTGGCCCGAGGATTACCACAGCTGGTGGGGTATCGACACTCTGCCCGAGGTGGTGGAGGAGGACGAGAGCTTCCTCCAATACATCTGCGGCGAAAAGGGCGTTTTAAGACATTGGCTAAAGCTGGGTGCCGCAGGCTGGCGACTGGACGTTGCCGACGAGCTGCCCGACGTTTTCCTCGACAGACTCCGCAAGGCGGTGAAAACCGAAAATCCCGATGCCTTTATCTTAGGCGAGGTCTGGGAGGATGCTACAAATAAGGTAAGCTACGGTCAACGCAGACGTTATCTCCTGGGCGACCAGCTGGACTCGGTTATGAACTACCCCTTCAGCAATGCCATAATCAATTTTGTGAAATGGGGCAACGGCGAGGAATTCGCCGAAAAGGTGCTTGATATCTGCGAAAACTACCCCGCCCCCGCACTGCATCTGCTTATGAATCACATAGGCACCCACGACACCCCAAGGATTTTAACCCTGCTGGGAGCCACCGCACCCGACAGCGGCGACCGAGAAATTCAGGCGGTAACGAGATTAACCCTCGCAGAATACCTCTCAGGTGTAAAACGGCAAAAGTGTGCCGCAGTTTTGCAGTATACCCTCCCCGGTGTGCCCTCTCTTTACTATGGTGACGAGGCGGGTATGGAGGGCTACGGCGACCCCTTCTGCCGCGGCTGTTACCCCTGGGGCAACGAAAACCTCGACCTGCTGAATTTCTATAAGAATTTAGGCGAAGCGAGAAACAGCTCCCCTGCCCTTCAAGACGGCAGTATCTATTTCTACAAAGCCGAAAAGAACCTGCTGGTATATCTCCGCGAAACCGAAAGTCACAAAACCCTTGTGGCAGTAAATACCGACGAAACCCCCAAAAGCTTCACTCTTCCCGAAGCCTTCCGCGGTATTACCCCAATTTTCGGTGGTGCCGATGAAACCGAGGAAATCACCCTCCCCCCCTTCGGCTACGCGATATACTCTATATAATTTTTTACACCCTCCCGAAAAAAGGAGGGTGTTTTTCGTCTACACGTCATAGAGCAATATTTGTTTCTCTAACAAAACTCCTATGAGGTGTGGGCACTTCTATTCGTTAGTTTTCTTAAAAGCGGCGAAAAGTTTTTCTGCCAAAGCCTGCATTTTGTCGGGGTGGACTTTAAGAAAATGGCGGTCGTAGGTGATAAGCCCGTTGGTTTCGTCCTCAACGTCGCTGAGTTGAGTGAGGATTGCACCGCTAAGCCCCGACTCTATCGCGGGAATAATCTCCTTTTCATAAAGAGAAATGAGGGCGGTTTCAAACTCCTCGGTATCCTCGAAATATTTATAGCCGTAGGTCTTGGAAAGGTTGAAGCTATGCTCGGGAATCTTGCAGGAATATCCACCGAACTCCGACAGCACCACAGGGCGGCAGCCGTCGGGCTTTATCTTCACAGGCTTAAAATACACGTGAGGGCTGATAACATCGTTTTTGCAGTTCTCGAACCAACCCGAAGCCGCATCCCATACCCTTGTGGAATCTAAAGATTTCGCGAGGGTATAGTTGTATTTTGTGTTAAACTGACCCCAGCCTTCGTTAAAAAGAGTATAGTAGACCACCGAGGGGTGATTGTAGAGGTGCTCCACCGTTTCGGCGAGGTTTCTCTCGAACTGCTCTTTTCTCCTCTTTGATGCGTGGTGACTGATGCCTTTTTTGAGGAAAACAGTGGGCAAGGCGGTGTCTAAAAGGAAAGAATATTTGCCGCTGTTGACCATGTCCTGAAATACCGCCATGCCTAAGCTGTCGCAGTAGTAATAAAAGATCCTCGACTCCACCTTAATATGCTTTCTGAGGCAGTTGAAGCCGCATTTTTTTGCGATGAGTATATCGTTTTTTAGGGCTTCCTCACTTCCTCCTAAATAAATTCCGTCACTGAAATAGCCCTGGTCCAAGAGTCCGTGGAAGAAATAGGGCTTGCCGTTGAGGAGAATTTTATCTCCCCAAATATTGACGGTGCGAAGGGCGAAGTAGCTGTCCACCTCGTCCTCGCCGCTGATGATTTTAAGGTCGTAAAGGTGGGGTTCTTCGGGGGTCCAGAGCTTGGGGTTCTCCACCTTGAGATAAAAGCTGTCTCCCGAAAATTCGTAGGTCTTGCCCTCAAAGATTATCTTCTTTTCCTTTTCGCCGCCTACGACCTCAATGCCGACACCCGTAAGGTCGGGGGTGAATTTTATACGCTCAATGAAGGTTTCGGGAACGCTTTCAAGCCACACACTGCCCCAGATTCCGCTGACCTCGGTATACCACATACCGCCGCGGTTACGTCGTTGCTTGCCGTAGGGAAAATCGGGGTGGAGATTGTCGGAAACTGTGACCTTCAAGGAGTTTTCTCCCTCTTCCAGCAGGTCGGTTATATCGAGGGAGAAGGGGCAGTATCCCCCAATATGCTCCCCTGCGGGCTGGTCGTTTACATACACGTGGGTCTCGCCGTCCACCGCCTCGAAGTGAAGCAGTACCCGTCCTCGCCGGAAGCCCTCGGGCAGGGTGAAACTCTTAGCGTAGCAAAGCAGGGTGTCTTTTTCGAAGCGACGGTTGACCCCCGAAAGAAGCGACTCGGGTGGAAAAGGCACCAATATCTTCTGCCTTTTAAGGTCGCTGTTTTTGATTGTTAAAAAATCCCATTCGCCGTTAAGACTCTGATAACTTTCCCTCCTGAAATTGGGACGGGGATACTCCTTCCAGGGCAGGTCGGTTTCCATATCGCTAAAGGGTGTGGTTAAATGTCTTATTTCCTCTGCCATTCTTCTTCCCTCATTTCATTTTGTGTTGACTTCATTTTACCATATTTTTTGTCAAAATAAAAGATGTTGTATTAAGGATTAATTTATAGTATACTGAATACGGTCAAAAATTTGATTGCGGAGTAAAAAATATGGAAGTAAACTACAAAAACAAAAAATATTATAACACGGCGAAATACCCCATCCGTCAGCCGCGGCTCTTCACTTTTCTCCTTTATATCGTCAGCAAAATCGCTTTAATCGGAGTTAAATACAAAATCGAAAAGCAGGGTGTTGAAGGGCTTAAACCTCCTTACATTCTGCTCTCCAACCATCATTATTTTGTGGATTTTGAATTGTCGGCAATCGCCACCTTTCCCCACAGGGTCAACAACATCGCCACCATCGACGGCTACTACCGTCGACCTCTCCTTATGGAACTCTTAGGCTGTATTTGTAAAAGAAAATTCACCAGCGACCTGCACCTCATAAAATCCATTCGCAAGGTGTTAAAGCGTGGAGACGTGCTTTGTATGTACCCCGAAGCAAGATATACCCCCATCGGCACCACCGCCATTCTGCCCGAGGCTCTCGGCAAGCTTATAAAGATGAACAAGGTGCCTGTTGTGGTTATGCTGCACCACGGCAACTATCTCCGAACTCCCTTCTGGAACTATCGCAAGCCCCGTAAGGTGCCTCTGCACACCACCGTGGAGCTGATTCTCACCGCCGACCAAGTAGAAAATATGACGGTGGAGGAGATAAATTCCGCTGTGAAGTCGGCTATGGAATATGATGAATACCGCTGGCAAAAGCAGCAGGGCATCAAAATCGCCGAGCCCTTCCGTGCCGAAGGTCTGCACAAGGTTTTGTATCAATGTCCAAAATGCGGCGTGGAGCATAAAATGGCTTCATCCGGCTCGGAGCTTTACTGCGAAGCCTGCGGCAAGCGTTGGGAAATGCAGGAGGACGGAAGCCTTCGTGCCCTCATCAGCGGCGACACCGAGTTCACCCACATTCCCGATTGGTTCGAGTGGGAAAGAGGTCAGGTACGTGAGCAAATCGAAAAGGGCGAATATTCCTTCTCGGATGAAGTGGAGGTCTATTCACTGCCCCGCGCTATGAGGTTCGAGAATTTAGGCAAGGCAACTCTGCGGCATAATCCCGAGGAAGGCTTTGTGCTGGAGGGTCATTACCGCGGCAAGGACTACCGAATTGAACGCAAGCCAAAGGGTATGTACGGCGTTCACGTGGAGTATGACTACTGCTACGTAAAGCCCTTTGACTGCATTGACATCTCCACCGATAAGGACTCCTTCTATTGCTACCCCAAAAAGCCCAATGTTGTAACAAAGCTCTCCTTCGCCACCGAAGAAATCTACAAAATGCAAAACGGTAAGGTTGTGAAAAGCTAAGCAAAGCCCCGAAAAAGGGAGACATTCCGATGGAAACCGTCTCCCTTAAACTTTATATAATGGCTATTTTACAAAACACCCATTTCCCAAAAACAATATAGTTTTGGATAAATGAATCCCCGATTAAATGTCGGGGTTTATTTTTTGCTTTTTGAGAAAAATTCTTTTAGGCCCAAGAGAATTAACGCGACGCCGAAAAGCTTGTGGAGAAGCCCGTTACCTAGAAGACCGCCAAGCGTGGTACCCAGCACTGCTCCCGGCAGGGCGGCGAGGATATAGGGCAGCAGGGGTTTCAGCTTTATTTGTCCCCGCTTTAAATATATCGCCACCGACAAAACTGCAATGGGGATAAAGAAGATAAGGTTTATGCCCTGTGCCTTCATCTGTTCAATCCCCAAAAGGGCTGTGAGATAAATTATCAGCACCCCGCCGCCACCGAGACCCATTGCTCCCAAAATCCCCGATAAAAAGGCGGCAAGGAAGGTATAAAAACCCTTCATCTAATCAAAAACCTCACTCCCGCAAAGATTATCAGCAAACCGAAAAGGCGGCGAAGCCAGACGGAGGAAATCTTAGATAGTAACGTCGTTCCAGCTACCGCACCTAAAATTCCCCAGGGGATGTAGACGAGTCCCTCGCCGATTTCAACCCGTCCGTTCAGCAGATACAGAAGAAGGGTAAAAACCGAAATTGGCAGTATCACCGCCACCGACGAAGCGTGGGAGGTTTTGTCATCCATACCCGATTTGCCTAAAATCGGCACCGCAATTATGCCGCCGCCTGCTCCGAAAAGTCCGTTGACAATGCCGATTATCACACCTCCCAATAGCTTTTTAACGGTACTTTTTTGCATATTTCCACCACTCCCATTCACAATATTTATAATTTCCTCAAAAAAAGACTTTATTCTTTCGGCAAAATGGTATATTATATAAGTATAGAATTTATTTGGGAGTGAATATCAGTGGCGAATAAGGTCAAGGTTGAGATAGCCGGAAACAGCTACACCATCAACACCGAGGAAAGCGAGAGCTATATCCTCTCTCTCGGCGATGAAATCAACAGCAGAATCAATAAGCTTTTAAAAGAAAACCCACATCTGACCCCCACAATGGTTGCCTCCATTACCGCCCTGCAGTTCTGCGACGAAGCTAAGAAACGCAGGCTTGAATGCGAGGACCTTAAGGTCAAGGCAAAGAGTGCCGCTGAAGGCGAAGCCACTGCTAAGCTGCAGCTGGGTGAGGCTGTTCGTGAAATCGAACGCATAACCCTCGAAAATCGTGCCCTTCGTACCAAAATGGAGCCAAGATGATAGAAGTTTTATCCCCTGTAGGCAGCCCCGAGGTGCTGGTTGCCGCCGTAAGAAGCG
>JAZNQM010000100.1:0-11961 GCA_045590175.1 Acutalibacteraceae bacterium
AGCTTTGAAAAGTTTTTTGGAATTGAGAAGAACGATTAATGCCAAAGAAACAATAGATATAATGAAGTAAATTACGGGTGAATTTTCACCTGTTTCGGGTGAATAGTCATCAACAATTACATCTTCAGTAACCAGATTGTCTTCTGGCAGAAGTTCGTCATAATTATCATTGGGGTATCCGTTATCAAGGATTGTGCCATCATTGATGTCTACATTTCCAAGGTCGTCACCAATAATTCCGTTATCAACATAACCATCGTCAACGAAGCCCTCATCAAGAATTCCGTCATCAACAATACCATCACCGATAATTCCGTTATCTACAGAACCATCGCCGTAGTTACTATTGTCATCAGTAATACCATCATCAACGATACCATCATCTACAGTTCCATCATCAATAATTCCGTTGTCAGTGTAGCCGTCTCCGTAGTTATTGTTTCCGTTGTCAACAAGATTATCGTCGATGTCGAAATCTTCGTCATTGGTGTTGTTATCGGTGGAAGGTGTTTCATCAGGTGCAGCATTACCACTGCCGTTGTAGCCTTCACCGATAAGGGCAAACTTGCTCAAAGAGTTAGTTTCGAAGTAAATCTTGTCGCCATCTCTGGTACAGTCTATAAATTCAGCACCGCCTTCATCGAAGATGTGAATAAGCTTGTATCCGTCGAAGACACCATCGAGAACCTCAGGTATTGTCAACATAACCTTGATTTTACCATCGAACTCATACTTCAATTCACTCTGGAGCAAATCGAGATAATATGTTGCAGCAAGATAATTAGGATCGGTTAAGGGAAGAATTGCATCATATACATCAGGAGCAAGAGTGTAGGTAGTGTACTGAACATAGAATATAGCATCCGTAGGAAGCTTCAATGCACCGACAGGACTAATGGAGTATTTCTCGTCTAAAGTCACAATCGGATCATAGCTGAAGTTTTCATCCAGCTCTACGTTAGGTGCGTACTGGGGCTTTTCGTCGCCATAATCTTCAAGCTCGCCGATTGTTGACCAATACTCGTCGTCACTGCTGATAATCTCCAACAGAGAGAAGGTATAGCTATCAATTTCACCCTTGGTATAAGAAGTTACGTATCCGTCATAGCGGTCAGAAAGGGTTTCGTAAGGCTCAATGTACCACTTATTACCCGAATATCCTATCATCGATGTAGCTGCAGCAACACCAGACTTGAGTTTATAAGAAACTTCAACCTTTCTGCCTTCCAGGTCGGTAACCTCGTTACCTACGATATCATAGAACTTGATGGTATAGTTTTTGTCACCAACTACCTTCATATAGGGAGTCTTTTCAAGAGAGCGTTTCTGCCAGTTTGTGGAGTCACTAACTACAATTTTAGATGATGCAATAGTGTTGATAACATCATTGGTTGTAGCCTTTGCGATACCCCACTTCATTCCAAGGTTTTTATCCTCGAATTCCATAACATTGCTGCCTTCAACGTTCATACCGACAACACCTGTACCTGTGACGGTGATTTCGTTAAGGGCGATTATCATATCATCGAGAACGCCGTTTTCAGGAGCGTTAACAAAGCTGATTCTTACAAATCTACAAGCACGAGGCACAAAGGTTTCTTCGAAGTAGGTTTTGTCAAGCTCACCCTCAAAGCTAAAGGTAGGCTCGGCGTCAACCTTTTCAAGCTCGTTAGCATCACTACCGAAGTAAACATAGGTTTCGGTGGGATAATACTGCTTGCCGCGAAGCGGGAAGTCGAGTCTGAAAGCATTAACGTTACGAATGTCACCTAAGTCGATGGTTACATTGAGAGATTTCTCTTTTCTGACACCGCCGTACATGCTTGTTGCCAGGTTGATTGCACCGTCGTGGATAATCTTGGAATTAAGTCCCAAATCAGCTGCCTCAATGTATTCGATTTCACCTGTCTTCATATCCTGCTCAAAGAAGGTATAGGAAGCATCGGAAATGTTCTTATTGAGGATTTTACTGCGGAGGAGACTATCCTTAGGACCGATAGCCTGAACATCGCCAATGTAAACAGTGTCAGCCTCATCGAGGATTTCTATGCGAACAAAGCGCATAGACTCAGGAGTTGAAAACTTCTTTTCGCCGCTGTCACCCTTGCCGTTGTGAGAATAAACCAAAGCGCTTTCGTCCCAAACAGCAGACTGACTGTCTGCAGCATATACATTATATTTCTTCAAGGATTTTTCGCCCTTGAGAGAATTGATAACCAAGCTGTAGATGTCGGCTTCCTGACAGAGATTGTAGATAATGTGGAGCTTTTTGCCGCCTGTTTTGATTGCAGCACCTGTAGTGTTGTCGCCGTCGGAAAGGTTGTTAAGATCTTTGAGACTAAGGCCCTCAACCTCTTCGAGAGCACCAAACTCACCGAGATAAGCGTTTACAGGCATATCGGAGGTAAGATTGGTGGGAGTAAGGTCTGCCTTTGCTTCTTCACCCCAAATACCAACCTCAACTATACGGGGTCGAATCCACTGGGTTGCGGTGTACACAGGGTTCAGAATACGAACTGCCATATATCTGCCGACAACGGGAGTGGTGAAGTCTTTTATCTGACCCTTGCAGATTTCGTCGGGTTCATCTTCGTCAAGAGCGTTGTATTCGAAGGCAATACTGCTGTCGTCATAAAGAAGGTCAAGGTCGTCGCTGATATATACTCTGTACCAGCCTGTGTAGTGAGAAGGAGTATCGCCGACCTGGCTCAGCATAGCAAACTTTGAGAAAGCATACTTCTTTTTGAGATCCCAATAGAAGTCAACATACTGGCTGCCGTCGGTGGAGGTGAAGGTCAAACCACTGAAGTCAACGTGAGTAAGCTTTCTGAGATCTCCTTCGGGACCGATTTCCTCACCGTAAGGAGTTACGGTAAGACCGTCTGTGATATAACCAACCTTATCTCTTAAGCCTGCATATCTCTGAGAATTGTAATAGATTTCGTCAGCCTTACGGTTAAGGAGAAGGTTGCCGTCGAAATAGGAATCCTCAGGAGTTGCTACCATTGGGGTAAAGTTGGGAACGTAAACGTAATTAGGATCTGTATAAACACCGTAGATTGCAAGTTCGAACAAACGAGTAGAAACGTGGTTCATAGCAACCGTTTCATTTTTAGAATTCAACTGTGTACCGTAGAGAGAGGTGGCAACGGAGGGGTCTTCGGTAGGAGCAAGAACACGGATAGCAAAATATCTACCCTTCTTTGCCATATCCTTGCCCTTGAAGTTAATACCGTTACGACGGAAGGGAGCTTCATTAACCACATCGCAAACCAGATTCTGAGGCTCGAATATTTCGGACCTCTTGTCAGCAACATATATCTGATAGCGACGAGTGATCATTGTGGAGGCAGAGTGGTGAATGAGGGCAAAGCCGTCAACACTTACCTCGGTTAAGAAGTCGTAAACAATGTCGGTGTACCAATCACCGTCACCGTAGAAGGTGTGGTCCTTTTTAAGAATACCCTGGTCGGTAACTTCAACAAGCTTGGACTGTTCCTCAAACTCAGACTTAACATCACCGTCGGAAAGATTCACGTTGCCCTTAGCGGAGGTTGAGTGATAGCCCGACTTATCATTTACATAGGTCTTGGGCTGCTTGCCGAGAGCGATATTGGTACCCCAATCCTCGGGAATTGCGATAACGTCGTCGTTGATAACATTCAGGTCGGGTTCGGGGTCAGCACCCTCAGAAGTAAGAGCACCGAAAACAGAAATTTCGCGAACTCTGACGTAGATATTTACAATATCGGCTGCAGGGGGTTTATTAACGGTAGCATCGGTAATACGGATACCTACGAATCTTGCGGAAACAGCTTGTTTTCCATTAAGATACTTAAGGTCGAACATATTACGCTGAGCACCTTCGGAGTTAACAACCTCCCTGAATGCCTCGCCATTAAAGAGAGTCTTCTTTTCGTTGCCGAAATACAGACTATATTTATGGGTTGTCAAACCGTTGGTGGGAGAGAAGATGAGAGAAAGTCCGTTGATGTTGGATATATAGTTAAGGTCAATTATGATATCCTGGTATACGTCGCCTTCCTCAAGTCCGTTGCCCAGCCACTTATTGTTGTCGGGGTTATCGTTGTCAATTATACCAAATTTCTTAGAGGAATCTCTGAACTCAGTTGCAACGTCACCATCAGTAAGCTTAGCTCCGCCAACTTCCTCACCGGGAGTTACCTTTTCTCTGGTATTGGATTTGGGGTTGAGATACCAACCTTCGTACTTTGCCTGGAGAGCGATGTTGTCGCCTTCATAATCGGTGGGAATCTTAGCCTGGCTATCAAAAACAACAGGAATATAAGGGTCTGCACCCTCGTCGGTGAGCTCGCCGTAGATAGCGATTTCTAAAAGTCGGAGGTATGCGTTCGCAATATCGATTGTAGAAGGTTTTTGTGCGGTTGGGTCAAGAACACGGATACCAACAAATCGTGCGGATTTCGGTGCATCACCATTGAGCATTTTAAGGTCAAAGGAGTTGCGTGCATTACCGTCGACGTTATCCATCTTGTAGAAGGGTTCGCCCTTAAAGAGGTCCGCCTTGGTATCAGAGAAATATATGTCGTATTTCTTTGTTGCTAAGTTGTTGCTGGAGTGGTTGATAACTGTTAAGCCTGTAAGCTTGGCGATGTATTTCAGGTCGAAAATCAAATCCTGATAAATTTCGCCTTCCTCGATTCCGTTTCCAATCCACTTGGTTCCTGTAGAATCTTTGAATGTCTGTGAAGAAGTACGGTAGTCGTTGTCAAGTGCACCGTCGGTGAGAATACCATCACCATTGGAAGTAACAATATTATAGTTACCGTTGAGGTCCATAAACTTGCTTTCGTAGGCTGCATCGGGGGCAAGGTTAGTGCCCTCATAAGTGGTAACAAATTCGAGCTTATCATCGTTGATGATAGCATCGGCAACAGAAACTACCTTCTTACCGTAGAGGGTGAGTTCACGAATACGAGGAGAAATGTTATTAACATTGTCCTTGTCGCAGGTAGGGTCGAGGACACGGATACCATAGAATTTTGCCTCGGGAGCTGTTTTGCCGCTTGCCAGCTTGAAGCTGTTGTGAGCCTTGCGATCATTAACATAGGAAACGATCATATTGGAAGCGGAGAACAGATCGGAAGAATTCATTGAAGCATATACCTGGTAGTTCTTGGTAGCAAGACCGCCGCTATAGGTTTTAGAGTTGAAAACCTCAAAGCCGGAGATTGCATAGGTACCGCCAAGGCTGAAGGTTATGTCGAGATAGTAATCGCCGAGGTTGATACCGTTGCCGATAACATTGGTTCCATCGGTGAATTTATAGGTACCATTTCTCCACTCACCTGCATCGGTGGTGATGTCACCGTCGGTAAGCTTACCGTTGGTGTCTGTAGTGGTGTCAACGCTGCCGGGTCTGTGCATCTTAATGCTTTCGGTCTGTACCCCCGAAAGAATATTGGAATCACCAAGAGAGGTGTCGGTCTCCCAGTTGTCATCCGCAGAGGCAGTGAACATCTCATTGGACTCTGTGACTTTACCGTAGAAAGCAAGTTCACGGGCTCTGAAGTAAGCGTTAGTGGGGGTATCTGCCAATACAGTAGCAGTATAGTCAGTGCTTGGGTCGTATATACGAACACCTACATACCTTGCATTGACCCCTTCGTTGAAGGTAACAATGTTTCTCTGGAGACCGTCGGGATTCTTAACGTCAACAACAAAGCTGCTGTCATCGAAAAGACTGCTTTCGGAGTCGGAAGCGTAAATCATATAGCGACTGGTAGCCATAACATCATTGGTGTGATTTATAAGCACAAACTTGGTGAGTTCAAAGGTTGCACCAAGGTCGTAGGTAAAGGCAACTGAAGCACGATTGTTGAAAAACTCGGGTGGATTGTTAGAACCAAAGCGGTATTCATAACCAAGGAAAGCACCCTTGTAGTCGTTGTCTGCTTTAGCCTCGGTGTCGGTTGTGGTGTCACCGTCGGTCAAAACCTTGAGTTTCTCCTCTTCGATAGAGAGAAGATTATCTAAGCCATTTCCCATAGCGTTAGAATAATATTTACCAGCCTTGCCGCTGGTGAGGTTAAGCTCGCCATTTGCAGCATCAAGGGCGGGAAGCTCGGCAGATTCCGAAAGATCACTTACGGTTGCACGAGGGGTTTTCGAGGAAGTGTCGGCAGCGAATACTGCGATTTCCTTTATGCGTGTGTAGTAGCTGTCTCTGTTGCCATTCCAGGCAGTATAGTCATTGCCGGGGTTGGTTACAACAAAGCCGACATACCTACCGCTTAAAGTCTCACCACTCTTGGTGGAGATAACATTCTTGGCAAGCTTTGTGGTGTTAACAACCTCTGCAACGAGGTTTACTGCACTAAACAGAGTGTCTTTTGCATCGGAAACATATACCTTATATTCACCGGTGGTGAGACCGTTGGTCGTACTGTGAGCCACCATAATATCGGTGATATCGGTTGCTTTGCCTAAATCGAAAGCGAGCTTGTTGTAAACACTGCCGTCGAAGAACCAGTCGCCGTTTCCGTTGTGGAAGGGTCTTCCTTTGCCGCCCGGTGCCCACTCGCTATCAAAATTACCATCAGTGAGGCTGAAAACAGAGCCGCCTGCATCGGTTGTGCTCTTATCCTCTGCATCAACAGTGCCTGCAGGAGCAACATATTCGTTGATATAGGGCTGAATGCCCTTGAGGACGTTTACTGTTTCACCGGCCTTACCGGCTGTTACATAGTAAGAGCCGTTTGTAACTTCAACCAAATCGGTCTTGTCTGCATTCAAAGAGAAGGCAGGTAAGGTGCCCATTACAGTTGATGTAATGAATGTTAATGTGAATATAAATGTTAAAACTCTACGAAGTTTATTGTGTTTCATATTATCCGCCTTCCTTTCTATTTATTCTTGTCGATTCGAATCATTACAACGTCAAACACCTTGGGGTCCGACTTAAGGGTTGCACGAATGGCGATCTTGTCGCCTTCTTTAGCTGCGGGGTCGGGTGTATAAACACCGTTTTTGTCGATGGAGCCGTAGGTTGTGATATCATTTCTCATACCATCGGTTGCAGCAGTGATGGACCACTCGATTTCACCTTCGCAAGCAATGAGCTTAGCATCGAAATCATAGGAAGGCTCGTTAGCGGCAACCTTATGAATCAATGAATCGCTTTCAATTTCAATCTGCTTAACAGGAGCCATGGTGGTGTAGAGGTACATACCGTAGTCCTTATCGATTGTATCCTTAAATACGCCGTCATTAGTGGTTATTTTCTCATCGGCCTCAGGAATTGTAGCATGGGGGTTAAGAACCACTTCGTCGGGATCGTAAGAGTATTTATAGAAGGTTACGTCCTTGGGAAGACCGCTGAGGTTGAAGGTAATATCACGCTCGGTGGTTTCTTCATATTCGTATTCGGTGCCGATGGTGGTATCAATATTACCTGCGGCATCAATAAGAATGGTGTAGTTTCCGTCGGGAAGCTTAAATGCTGAGCCGTGGATATCGTCACCTGTCCAGTCAACCATAAGCACGTCACTGTGGGCGGGTATGTAGTTGGTTAAGAGCACCTCGTCATAGAAGTTGTGCTGAACTCTGTCAATATAGTTATCGTTTCTTGGAATTTCCCAAGCAGCAGTAGGACCATCGGAAGGAGTAAAGCCAACAGGCTTAGGTACATAACCGCCTGTCATACCCCAGTCGAGAATACCGAAAAGGCCAACGTTTGCTGTGGCAACAAGCTGAGAGCCGCGGCTATCGGTCCATTTCCTCCAGGAATGTTGCTGGGTCATATCGTCTCCGTAGGTGGGGGAAGATGCATAGGTTTCGGTTACATAAATTCTCTTGCCGAACTCTTCAATCATCCAAGCCCAGAAGTGGTACCAGTAGCTATAGTTATTTTCCTTCTGTTCGGGTCTGCCGCTGTAATAAGCGTGGAATGCCCACATATCTACATATTCGCTTCCGTAGTCGCGAACATACTCGGAGAAATCCAAAGGATTTGCCTGGATGGAGCCGTGCTCGGTTGCCCAAACCTCGATGTCATCTCTCATACCGCGGTCGGTAAGCTCCTGCTCAACGCGCTTAACCATTGCAACCCAGTACGCAGGCTCATAAATGAAAGAGGAGAAGTCACCGTCGTAGTGAGGCTCATTGTAGAAGGTAACGCACTGGATAGAGGTAAAGCCCTTTTCTTCGCGGAGATACTTAAGAAGATCTACGCAGCTTATGGCATAAGCGTCCAAATCAAAGGGAGCGGAGGTTTCGGGTTTGGCGAGGTTGGGGAAATTGAACCACTCCTGAATTCTTTCGCCTACCTTCCAGGAATAGTTGAGGGCGGTAATGCTACCTGCATCCTGCCAAACCTGGAGATGCTTGTACATGGACTCCATATAGTCGCTGTCGTAGTCATATTTACGATTGATATAGTTCTGATAGTCCTTGTTGTTCTCGATATCCTTGCGATCGTAGTTTTCTTCCTCGTTGGTAACAAACCAATGGATATCGAACCACATTCTGTTGAAGTGGGGCTTTATTGTCATCCAACGATCAGCTTCAATTTCAAAGTTTACGTTGTCGTAGTCCCAGTTCTCAGAATTAACCAGAACCTGATATGCTTCGTTGGTAAGGTTACAGGGGAAAACGTTGGAACCGAGTCCGCGGAAGTCCTCGTAAGCAACATTGTTTACATCCACATTGAACTCTCTGTCTCTGCCTTCAACGTGCTCGCCTTCCTTCTGTATAAGGGAAGTGGCGGTAAGACGGTCAGAGCCAAGGTCGTCTTCAATGTCGCCAATATCGATGAAATCGTCTTCGATATTATCCTCTTTAGGCAAGGGAGAATGGGTAGAGTCATAAGTTTCCGGGAACACGATTGCTTCTCCGCCGCTAATGTCATTTCCGGGAACATCAACATCCGGAAGGTCTACATCAGGATTTTCGTCAACGGGATAATCGGTGGAGGGGACATCGCTGACATAACTGTCACCTGCGGGATAACTCTCAACATAATCGTTTCCGGCGGGGTAGCTTTCGACATATTCATCACCTGCAGGATAACTTTCTATGTAATCGTCACCGACAGGAAGATTTCCAATGTTGTCGTCTCCTACAGGATAACTTTCGACAAAGCCATCGCCGGTATATCCGTTATCGACGAAGCCGTCACCAATGATGTCGCCACTTACGAGATCATCATCGATTACCGGAAGACTCGCAAATCCATTGTCAACAATATCACCATTGCCGAAAATGTCACCCCAGTTATTATCCGAAGGGTATTGGGGGAACAGCGTATCATCTATCCATTGCTCACTGGTGATTTCGCCCACATCTGAAGGCTGACTTTCAACCGGAGCTTCTACTGAAGGAACAGAGGATACAGGGTCCTGAACGGGTGCCTTGTTTTTTTTGCAAGAGGTTAGTGAGAAAACCATTGCAACAGCTAAAACAAGACACAAAAGTTTTGTTAGTTTTTTAGCCATAAAACTTCTCCTTTCTTGTAATAAAATTTCAATGGCATAGTTTACTGCATATTACACCATGATTATACAATATTTCGCTATTGTTGTAAATATCAAATGTTTGTTTTTTTTCATAATTTTTTGTGTTTTTTTAAGATGTTTTTTTGTATTTTTTTAAGAACAGGAATGTTTTCGTCGAAGTGTACAAAACGCTGCTTTCTTTTTTATGCAAAATGACCGCCGCAGTTTCCTGCAGCGGTCATTTTCTCTCTTAAAATTGCTAATGACGTATTATCTGTTATTGATAAGCTTGGTAAGCTCAACGGGGTCAACGATTTTGCCGTCCTTATAAACACGCATATTGCCCGAAGCTATCTCGTCAATGAGGATAACCTCGCCGTTGTTATAACCAAATTCAAATTTAATATCCCAAAGATCAAGACCGATAGACTTAAGGTCGTCGGCAACAATCTTGGTAATCTTAGGGGTCTGCTCCTTCATACTCTCGAACATTTCGGGAGACATAACGCCGAGGGCAGCAAGACCTTCACCAGTTACTAGGGGGTCACCCTTTTCGTCATTTTTAAAGGTGCATTCAACATAACCGCCCTCTAAAACAGTACCGTCCTCCATATACTCGCCGTAGCGACGGATGAAGCTGCCTGTTGCTACAAGACGGCATATAACCTCAAGACCGTGACCGAATACGGTTGCGGGGAGAACCTCCATTGTTGCATCTTCAAGGTTAGCACTTACATAGTGAGTCTTAACACCTGCGGCTTTAAGAAGTTCAAAGTAGCGGATGGAAGTTTCAAGGTTTGCCTTGCCGATGCCATCAATGGTAAGACCTACGGAATTTTCACCGGGATCAAAAACACCATCTTTGCCTGTGCAGTCGTCCTTGAACTTCAGCATAACGTTGCCGTTGTCAAGAGAATATACGTCTTTGGTTTTGCCTTCATAGATTTTTTTCATAGATTAGCACTCCTTATATTTTCTTGTGGGCGACTGCCAGAGGCTGACGTCCGCAGAATTAACTGTAAACAGATTTAGGATATTAATATTTTAGCACAGTTTTGCAACAAATAAAACACAATAATTGCTCGATTTGAAAATTTTGCCATATAGCAAAAAAACAAAATATTAACACCTACAATTTTTAGCAATATTTACCCGATATTTGTCGCAAAATCCTCATCATCCTCGAGGATTTTCATAAGCTTTCTGAGAGCGTTTCCCCGATGACTTATGGCATTTTTTTGCTCCGAGGTAAGCTCTGCAGCGGTACAACCCAAATCGGGAAGATAGAAATAAGGGTCGTAGCCAAAGCCCCCCTCCCCTGCTCGGTTCTCGGTGATTTCGCCGTGCATATAATCCTCGGCTTTATACACTCTTCCGTCGGGGGCAACCAAGGCTATAGAGCAAACGTAATGTGCGGCTTTATTTTCCTTGTCGCGGAGAAGTTTTAAAAGCAACTGATTGTTGGCTTCGTCGTCGCCGTGGTGACCGCAAAAACGGGCAGAATGGATGCCTGGTGCTCCGTCCAGAGCATCGGCACAAATGCCACTGTCATCCGCCAAGGCATAGTCCCCCGTAAGCTCTGCGATTTCACGGGCTTTTTTATAAGCATTTTCAAAAAAAGTTGTGCCGTCCTCCACGGTTTCGTGGTTGATTCCCGCCTCGCGAAGGGACAAAACCTCACTGAAAAATTTGCCTAAAATTGCCTTGATTTCGGTGATTTTATGGGCGTTGTTAGATGCGATTATAAGTCTCATTTTTACTCCTTAGAAAAGACCTGAAATTACGCCGTTTTCATCTACGTCTATTCTCTCTGCGGCAGGGGCTTTGGGGAGGCCTGGCATAGTCATTATGTCGCCTGTTAGCACAACTATAAAGCCTGCACCCGCGGAGATTTTAACGTTTTTGATTGTGACGGTAAAGTCCTCTGGAGCACCCAACTTTGTGGGGTCGTCCGAGAAGCTGTACTGAGTTTTTGCCATACAAACAGGACAGCCTGCAAAGCCCATTTCGGTTAACTTTGCAATCTGCTTTTTGGCAGCGGGCAGTACGGTGATACCGTTACCGCCATATACCTTCTTAACAACCGCCTCAATTTTATCTTCAATGGTACAGTCGAGCTCGTAACTGAAGGTGAAATCGCCCTTCTCCTCTTCGCAAAGGCGAACAACTTCGCGGGCAAGCTCCTCGCCGCCCTTACCGCCCTCTGCCCAAACATTGGAGAGGACTACGTTTACACCTAATTCGCGGCATTTTTCAATAATGAAATCTACCTCATTGTCGGTATCGGTGGGGAAACGGTTTACGGCTACCACACAAGGAAGCTTATAAACATTTTTGATATTGGAAATATGTCGAAGAAGGTTGGGAATACCTTTTTCGAGGGCAGGGATATTCTCGTTACCAAGGTCAGTTTTAGCAACTCCACCGAGCATTTTAAGGGCACGGATGGTAGCAACCATAACTACTGCCGAGGGAGTGGGACCTG
>JAZNQM010000101.1:0-15378 GCA_045590175.1 Acutalibacteraceae bacterium
AGCGGTACCGACCGTCGTTCTGAAGGTCAGATTTGGAGATTCACAGGTGAAAAGCCTGTAGGTAAATACGTTGGCTACAAAATTTACCATGGTGAGGTGGGTTACCCCTCTCGTATCGACCTTTACGACATCGGCGTTTTCGGTGACACCGCCTACACAATAGATGCAGGCAGCAACTCCGCCGAAAACGTTGAGGCTATAACCGTGAAATCCCCTTATATGCCCTTTAATCTAAAGGTTGCTGATATCACACCTACCTATCTTCACGATACCTATGCAGATAAAAACGCAATCACCAAGATTGAGTTTATCCGTAACGGTGAAGCCGCTTATAACGATGCCGCAGGCACCGCAGTACAAAGCGAAGTATCTGCCTTCGATAGATTGACCGACGGCAAGATTTACGACGCTTCGGGCACCGACCCTTATAACTCCTCTCTCGGCTGGTATGGACAAAGCACAATCCAGCTTGGTGACTACTACTACACAGGTGATAAGTACCACCTGGACCGTGTGGCAGAGCAAGGCGAAAACTACGACGCCAAGTTTATTATGACCCTCGATAGCGAAACCCTAATTGACACCTTCTACTTTATAGGTCATATCCGTGCATATCTCACCCCCACAACCTACAAGGTATTTGTTAGCAACGATAAAGACTCCCTTTTCTCAGCTAACAACGAGGTTGCGCTTTTTGACTATGCTAAATACACAAGCAATTCAAGCGCAAAGCTTAACGGCGCTAACTATTCCGAGGGTCAAATCTGGACCTTCTCAGGCGATAACAAGCCCCAGGGTAAATACGTTGGCCTTGTGGTTTACGATGCCGCCTGCAACTCCAGCTACCCCAGCTTCCTTGAAGTTGCCGAGCTTGGTGTTTGCGGCGAAAGCCTGAATAAGGTAACCGCCGATACCACAGCCGCCGAAATCAAATCCAACTACACTGCAAACGTTAAGGTTACCGATATTACCCCCGATTTCTTAACCGCTGACCGAGTAACCAACAACGCTTTGAAGAATGGTACAATATCTGCCACCGATAACACAGGCAAAGCCCTTTCGGGTTCGGGCTCTCTTGCCGGCATCACCGATGGTGTTATGGATACCGCAGGTACCTATACCTCAGGCTCCTTCTGGTATATTTACAATACCCTTTCCAAGGATGCTACCCCTCAGGGTTACGTTACCTTTGGTCTTGACAGCGTTTACAAGTTAGACGAGCTTTATCTGATAGGCTCACCCAGAGCTAACTTTGCACTGCTGGATTACGAGATTTATGCAAGTACCGATGAAAGCACCCTTTACAATAGTGAAAATCTTGTTTCATCCTTTAAATATTCAGGTTACACAAGCGGCAGCACCACTGCAGGTAAGCTGAACACCGCAAACAGCAACCAAAACTCCGAAGGTCAGATTTACTCCTTCACAGGCGAAGATAAGCCCATAGCACAGTACATTGGTATTAAAATCTTCGACGGTGCAATGGCTGACTTTGGTTGGGTATACTTCTCCGAAGTTGGTGTTTTAGGTATCAATACCCAAGTAAATGTTAAGGCAGAGGGTCTTAACGACGAAACCTCTATTATCCCTGTCGGAGACAGTATGATAGGTGTTGAAGGTGAACCCTTCAGCTTCAAGGTTGAGGTTAAAAACGCCGGCACAGCCACCAAGGCTTATGCCAACGGCGTTGAACTTGCCAAGTCTGATGACACATTCACAATTCCGGCTTTAGAAGAAAACACGGTAATCACAGTTGAAACCGACCGCGACCAGTTCGCCACAAAGAACGGTATATGGAACGGACTTAACCTGAACCTTGGTTCTGCTTCCTATGGCACCAACATTTGGGATGGCGACTATGTGGTTCACGAAACTGCAATGTTCTGGAGCACCAGAACCACCGCAAAGCTTCTCTACCCCATTGAGAATATTGTTACAATTCGTTCTTATGATTTTAAAGAAACCTATTGGGTTGGTGAAGACTTCGAGATTGTTGACGGACAGTTAAAGGTTCTTGAAGGCTCCAGAATGCCCGTATTTGAAACAACCTACGACACAGTAGAATATACACGTGACGCATCTGAATTTGGTATTAACTGGCAGAACAACCAGTGGAAATATCAGGTTCGTGTAACCTATACCTACAGCGGCACTTGGGAAGACACCACCTACAATGTGGCTCCCGAAGGCAAATTAAACGATATTTCTAAATTTCACCGCAAGGCTCAAAGCGGCGAAGATACCACCGTGTTGTTCCTTGGCGACAGCATCTCGGTTGGTTGTAACTCCAGCGGTCTTTACCAGCCAACCTACGGCTTCTATGATGCAGACGGTGATGGCAAGTTAGATTACGACCTACCCGCCTCACAACTTAAAGAAAAGTATCAATATTATTACAACTGCTTCGGCTTAACTAAAGTTCCTGAATGGGGTAACAACTCCTGGGCTTATCAGGTTGTTGAAGGTCTTAAAGAAAAGTACAATAACGATAATATCAACATGGTTAACAAGGCCGTTGGTTCCACCTCCAGCCCCTGGGGTTCAGAAACCGAAAACCTCGACTTCTTCCTTAACGGTGTTACACCCGACCTGGTGTTTATCGGCTATGGTATGAACGAGTCCGGCAGAACCTCCATCAATCCTGAGCTAAAGGTAATTATTGACTATATCCGCAACATCAATCCCGATTGCTCGGTTGTTCTTGTATCTGCTTTCGTTCCTAACTACAACTCAACCAATATCGACAACAACTTAGACACTCAAGAAGCTTCCTACTACGAGCTTCTTGAGGAATACGACAACATTACCATTGCTCCTGTAAACTCTGTATATCATTCCTTACAGACTGTTAAAGACCCTGCCGACTACACCGCTAACTGCTACAACCACCCCAACGATTTTGGTTCAAGCATTTATGCTTCAACCATTCTCGCAACCCTTTCGGGCGAGGTTGAGGTAGCTCCTGCTGTTACGGTAAGCTTCACAGATAACTCCGATAACGTTATTCATACCGTTGAGGGCTATGGCTCGGTTGCATTGAGTGATAAGGACTATGCTGATGCAGAGGCTTTGCTTCCCACCATCTTTGGCTATGAGTTCATTGGTTGGAACAACGAGATTGCTGAAACCGAAGAGGATGCAACCATAAAGGCTATCTACCAAAAAACTACCAAGGATAAGTATACTGTACGTGCCGCCGACGGCGAAGAAATCTACGAAGGTTTCCACAGCTTCGACGCTCGTATCACCGCAGTTGCAAAGGGCGAAAGCTTCAGCTACTGGTTAGATAACAGCAATAGTGCTCCTCTCTCAGCAAAGAAGAGCTACACCTTCTACGTACCGGGCGACATTGACATTGAGGCAGTATACGGTGCGGCTGATTCAGTTAAGCCCGTAACCCTTAACACTGCCGTTCAGAAGACAGCTCGAAACGACGGAAAATACAATCTCTACTTCACAGGTGAGATTGCCATTCCCGAAGGTGCAAAACTCACCGCATTCGGTATTTCCTATACCAATTCGGAAGCAAATATAAGCAACTTAGAAACCACCGTAACAGATATGACCAAGGGTGTTGCAGTTAAAGCCCATACAGACGGTCTCAAAGCAGGTCCTGCTATGGTTATCGTAAGTGGTGTAAAGGCAGACCAGCAGCGTTTCGCAAAGCTGTTTATCACCTACACCTTAAACGGCGAGACCCACACAGTACACAGTGACTGCACCGCATTGGGCAGCACCGCAGAATAAAGAAAGGAGTCGAAAATAATGAAAGAATACATAAAACCTTCTGTTATGATCATTGACTCGCTTTCCGAAAAGTTCTGTGCAGTGGTTGTAGAAACGGTAAGCGAACATGAAGTTAACGACCGACTTGTGGTGGAAACAGAAGACCTGTTCGGTTAATAAAGCTTAAACCATTAAATAATAAAAGCAAGGCTTCCAAGTGATTTGGCGGCCTTGCTTTTTTATATGAGGCATATAAAAGCTTGTTCAGAAACAGTATGTTTCGGTGCGAAATAGCGATAAGGCAATATTTCGCATAAGTATATTTAATATACATCCAAAAAGCGAAAGCGTGCGACTCGGGGTTATGAGTCACACGCTTTCCCCCTTATACAAGGGGCGTTTTGAGGAGGGTAGAGTACCCAAGACAGGGTGCGGCTCCCTGCTTTCCTTGAGTACACCTATATTATAATATTTAAATCTTAAGATTTATTTGTGTTTTTATGAATAAATTTTAAATATTTTTTAGACGAATTGGCAAATTTAATTACTGTATAAACTATAATTACTTCGCCAACAATAATTTTGTGGAAACACTAAATTCACTAAAAGGGAGCAAATATAAAATGAGAACACGCAAAGTACACTCTGGTCGTGGATTTTACATCCTTGCGGCGGCTCTGCTTTTAACCGTAGGGATTATGGCAAGGCTGTCCGCGGGAGTTATGAACCCGCAAAAAAGCGACCCAAAAGACCCGCCGTCCTCTACTCTGTCAGAAGCTGAACCTTACGAAACCAATTCGCAATCATCCGAAGTAACCTCAGAAGAACCAAGCAGTCAGCCTGACGAATCTGACGAGAGTGAGGAAACAGAATCAGCATCCTCTGAGGAAGGTGAAAAGGTAACGCCCGAAGAGGAGAAAACAGCACCAACAGACAATAATGATATCACAAAAAACGTAGCAGCAGAAAAGGTTGTTACCTTTGCTCTGCCGGTCACAGACGACATTATTAAAAGCTTCGACAATAAAAGACTTCAATATTCCAAAACCTACGGTGATATGCGGCTGCACACAGGCATAGATATTATAGGAGAGGAAGGCACACCTGTTAAGGCAAGTGGGGATGGCACTGTGAAGTCTGTAACCACCGACCCGCTTTGGGGCACTACCGTTGTGATAGCACATTCAGGAGGAATCGAAACCTACTACTGCGGATTGCTTGCCGCTTCGGTAGAGGAAGGTCAACAGGTAAAAATGAGCAAAATTGTGGGTACAATAGGTAAAATACCTTCGGAATGCCTTGATGAGTCACACATTCATTTTGCTATGAAAAAAGGTGACGAATGGCTCTCTCCCCTTAGCGTTATGGGACTGGAATAGCTAATTCTAACCTGCCCTCGACAAGGCTTGAAGTTCGGCTCTGAATTATTCTTCATCAAGACAATTCGTACTTCAACAGCGATTAGGGGCACAAAAAAACCGACAGCTTTTATGGGCTGTCGGTTTTCACAATCTATGGTTTTATTCAGTTATGCTTGTGCCTTTCTTGTTTGAGGTTTGGGTGAGACAAACATAGGTGCTACCGGGGTTGTAGTCAATTACCTCTCCCTCGGAATCGGTTATAACAATGGGGTCTGTGGCTTCGCCCTTGGACCATTTAATATCCATATAACCACCGCGGGATATATAATATCCCTCGCCGGATGTCAGATCGGTTTTTACGTGCTTACCGTCGGGAAGCGGATTGGTATTGGAGTAAAGAACAAGAATGTTTCCAACCGCAACCTTCTTGTTGTTGCCCGCATCCTTCTGCACTGTTTCACCGCGGTATTTATCGTAGAGCTTGGTCTTTTTATTATACTTGAATGTTGCGCCATAGCTACCGCTGAAGGGGACGAATATTTCCTTGCACTTTCCACCCTTAGGAACATATTTGCTATCCTCAGCCACAAAGTTCATCCATTTTTTTTGATCGGTTACTTTGTCAATGAGTTTTTGTTTTCTTAGACCGTCATAAAGCTTTTTGCCGGTTGTGAAAAGTGTATGCTCTGTGGGAAGTCCGTTATCCTCACGGTAAGCCACGCTTCCGATACCAACAGAGGATTTGTTGGTGGAGCCCGAGTTAAGGTCGGCAGACTGCACTCCTATCTCTTCGATTCGAGGTGTACAATATTTTTCATCCTTGCCCGCATGAACAAAACGGGCACCGTGACCTGCAGCCAAATCCGCAAAGGAGTATCTTGCGGAACGGAGAGAGCCTAACTTCTTGACGGCTCTTATATCCTTATAAACGGCAAGAAGCCTTGTTATGCCGCCTTCGACATATGCTTCGTATATTACGTCAGCATTGGAGAGTCCGCTTTGAACACCCCAGGCGGTAGAGATGTTATTAATCATTATAGCAACGGGCTGGAAGCTTACTGCATCCTTCTTAAGGTCTTTTTCACCTGTGAGAGGATTAATCTTATACTTGCCTGTTTCTTCCTCAATTTCGGAAACAACGTTCTGAGGGACAGAGGAAACAACCGAGGTGTCAGCCTTTTTACAGCCTACCAAACCCAAAAGGAAACAAAGAATCAATGAGATTGACAAAAGTTTTTTCATAAAATCAAACCTTTACTTTTTATTTCCCTTCAATTATACATTATTCAACAATTTTTTTCAATAGAAATAAAGCATATATTTTTGTCAATTTAGGAGGTAGAATTTTCTTTTTTTAAGGTGAACCAGAATTCCACACCGAGAGGCTTATTCAAAACACCGCACTGAGTTCCGTGGAGTGCTACTGCCGCTTTTACAATAGAAAGCCCGAGTCCTACCCTGTCGCTTTCTCTCTTGTGGGAGGAGTCAACACGATAGAAGCTCTCCCAGATTCTTTCCATTTCCTCGGGTGGGATTGCTTCGCCATCGTTATAGACCGATACACGGACCTCATCCCCTTCTGATTCTGCAGATAGTACAATTATGCCACCCTCCCGCAAATGGCTTATGGCATTGCTGAGGTAGTTGTTGAGAATTTTATCAACATTAACCATATCTGCACACACATAAATATCTTTGGGAATTTCGGTGCTGATTTCTACATCACCTGCTTTAGCAACCATACGGGCTGCGGTTTCTTCCAGCTGTTCCGACAGATTATAGATTTGCGGATTAAGGGGCATCTGTCCCGATTCCATACGGCTAAGCTCCAAAAGGCTTAAAACCATATCGTTCATACGTCCCGACTCATCTATTATCACGTCGGCATATTGCTCCCGTCGGGTCTTGTCACCAATGTCCAGCTTAAGCCCCTCGGCATAGCCGCTTATAATCGAGATGGGGGTCTTAAGCTCGTGAGATACATTTGCAACGAAGCCTTTACGCATTTTATCGAGTCGACGTTCAGCCTCAATTTCATTTCGCAGACGGGTATTCTTGTCCTGCAAATCGGCAAGGGTAACGTCCAGTGTATTAGAAAGGGTATTGATTGAGCCTGCCAACTGACCGATTTCGTCTGCGGAATTCACTTCCAATTTTTCGGAAAAATCCAGTGCCGCCATTTTGCCCGTGGTTTCCTGCATTTTCTTTATGGGGCGAGCGATTCCGCGGGACAAGAAGAATACCCACAGAAGGCTTAAAACCAAACAGATTGCCGCCACACCAATCATAAATTCATTGGCGACTGCAGCACTGTTTTGAAGAATTGAAAGGGTGGTGGTAAGTCTTAAGATCTCACCACCTGAAAGGGTGTAGTTTAAGGTGAGGACTCCCTGCTCTCCCCTATCTTTATTAACCGAGAAGCCGTCTTTTTCACCGTGCTCGAGAGGGGGCAAGAAGTTCTCCTTGTTGAAAAAGCCTTTATAGTCCGCAACGGGAGAATCATAGCTGGAAAACAAGGTGTTTCCAAAGCTATCTTCAATTTTTAAGCGGTAGCTTCGGTCGGTTATAACCTTCGAAAGCTCGGTGGCGGCACTCTCTCCGTAGAGTTCTATTTCGTCGATTTTTTCAGCCACATTCAGCATACGGCTTTTTTCTTTTTTTACGTAATAGTCAAAAAGGAGTGCACTGTTAGCCACTGCCAGCACCAGCACAAAGGCGGTGAATATGGCGGCGATTTTCAAAAACAGCTTAACCCACAATTTTCCTAACATATATCCACCCCATAATTTTTATAATTCCAATTTATATCCTGTTCCGTACACCGTTTTCAGATGGATTTCGCCAAACTCACCCAGCTTTGTGCGAAGTCTTGCCACGTGTGAATCCACAGTGCGGGAGTTTCCGTAGAAATCGTAGCCCCATACTGAGTCCAGCAATCGGTCACGGCTGAACACAATACCCTTGTTGTCATATAGCACGCAGAGGATTTCGTATTCTTTAAGGGTCAGGTCAACAGGCTTACCGTCGAGGTATACAACATAGGCATCTCGGTCGATTTTAAGCCCCTTTTCGGTGGTCGATTTGTGGTTTTTTCCACTATACAGCTTAATAAGTGCCTCTACCCTTTTAACAAGCACAGCGGGAGAAAAAGGTTTGGTTACATATTCATCTGCTCCTGCCTCGAAGCCCTCAAGCTGGTCAAACTCCTCGCTACGGGCGGTCAGAAGAATTATAGGTACGTCCGAGGTTTTGCGAATTTCTCTGCAGACATCCCAGCCGTTGATTTCGGGCATCATAATATCCACAATCATCAGTGCCACGTCGGGATTGCTCTGATAGAGCTCCACCGCCTGCCTGCCGTCCTCCGCTTCCAAAACCTCAAAATCGGCTTTCTTCAAAAAATCGGCAACCAGCCTGCGTATCAATGCCTCGTCGTCGGCAATTATTATTTTTGGCATACTATGACCCCCTTCTGTTTTACACTTCAATAATATTATACATCTTTTGTGGGAGTTTGCAATAATTGTGAAGAAATTATTAAAATCACGGTCCGCCAAAAACACAAGCGAACCGTGATTTTTCTAAATGATTTCTAAGTCGTTTTTATTAGGCAAGGGTGGATACTCATCGTCTAAGGTGTCCGAATACCAATATGCGACCGAGGAGATATCATCCCTCAAAGGCAGATATCGGTCGCATTCGTGCCTCCATCCCAAAGCCTGGATAGTGACCCTCAGATTTTCCTTGAAATAAATCGGGTCGGTGATGTGCCATCTATACATATTGAAATAGCGTTCGGTCGCCATTCCGCCTTTTCCCTTTTCTCCTGTTAAATTTTCGGGGGAAGAATACATTATGCCCCTGCCAAGCTTTTTCTTGACTGTTACACTCGATTGCAATAATTTTGTTGTTTGCGTAATACGCAAAAGTATATTGCACATTGAACAATATGAAACGCAAAGCGTTTCAACAAACATTATTATATCCAATCCTAAAGAAAAGGTAAATGTAAAAAAAGACTAAAAAACGGAATTCGAATCTTAAAATCCGAATTCCGTTTGTTTACTTTAAATTAAATTGCTCCGAAGCTTAATTCAGTTCATTTCCTTGCCGCCGACTATTACCTTTTCAATGTTTATGTTTTCATCGAAAACAACAATGTCGGAATCATAACCTTTTTCCAGCTTACCCTTGTTGACTTTAAGAAGGGCGGCAGGGTTTTCGGTCACCATTTTTACTGCCTTCTCTAAAGGAATACCTGCAGAAACCACTGTCCTCACAAGGCGGTCTGTGGTTGCGATACTTCCTGCAAAGGCGGAACGGTCAGGCAGTTTGCAAACACCGTCTTCAACGATGAATTGGGTGGCACCTACGTTGCCTGTTACCTCTCCGCTACCCGACACCTTCAAGCAGTCGGTTACAAGACAGATTTTACTGTTGTCCTTCAATTTGCAGATAAGGCGGATAAGCTCCAAGGGAAGGTGGTGTCCGTCGGCAATTATTTCCGCGTACATATCGTCTAAAAGATAGGCAGCTTCGGTAACTCCCAAGCGACGGTACCCGTGGTCACGGGTGATGGTAGAGGTACAGGAGTAAAGATGGGCAATCGAATTGCAGCCGGCATTATGTGCCGCTGAAACGTCTTCGTAGAGAGCGTCGGTATGTCCTGCGGAAGGAAGGATATTATGCTCCTTTAAATACTTGCAGAAAACCTGACTCTTATCCCTTTCAGGAGCATAGCTCCAACGCTTTATAACGTCACCGAAATCGGCAATCAAAGATTCATAATCATCGGGAATCGGATCGGTGATGAATTGAGGGGGCTGTGCACCTGCTTGTGCAGGTGAAAAATAAGGACCCTCCAGGTGAGCACCGAAGATATTAGCCTTTGCCATACCCTTTTCCTTGCACTCCCTGACGTTACTGAGAGAACGCACCATAGTTTCATAAGAGGAGGAGGTTATTGTGGGGCAAATGGTGGTGGTTCCATGGGAAAGATGGTAGTCAACAGCCTCAGCTACACCTACGGTATCACACTCAGCAAAGTCGTTGCCAACACCGCCGTGAACATGCAAATCAATAAAGCCTGCCGAAACGTAGCTATCCTCGTAACCAAGTTCCTTATCGAAGCTTAATTCCTCGTTGCCAACCGAAATTATGCCCTTTTCATCAAAATAGATATATCCCTCAACCACACCGGAAGGAGTGAGGATTTTGTTGCTTTTAATTCTTGTTACCATATTTTATAACTCCGATGAACTGTCAGCATCCAAATAGAGAATTGCACTGTCGTGTCTTCTTAAAATGGTTGCGGGACAATGCTCATCAATCTCGTTGGTGGTAAGCATTTCCTTGGCTGCTGCTGCCTTTGTGATTGCAGGAACGCTGCAGAAAAGGTGACCTGCATTAAAGAGGGTGGGGACGGTAAGAGTTATGGCAAACTTAGGAACATCGTCCAGTGTCTTAAAGCATTTGTCATTTACCTGCTGAATACGGCAGGTCATATCCAAAGCAACGGGCTTTGCCATTTTGGGGTCATTAAAATCTGCTACAGGCGGGTCGTTAAAGGCTATATGTCCGTTTTCACCAATACCCATACAAACTATATCGGGTGGGAACTTTTTAAGCAGTTCGGAATAACGCTCACACTCAGCATCAATACTCTTAACCGCGGTGTTGATATAGTTGATGGAACGGAACGGAGCAAGACCGAAAATGTGGTCGTTCAAGTACTGACCGAATTTAGCGGTGGAATCGGAGGGAAGTCCGATGTACTCATCCATATGGAAAGCGTTGATACGGGTCCAATCAATTTCCTTATGCTCCAAAAGAGAAGCCAAGGTTTCGTTTTGTGAAGGAGCGGCGGCAAAGATTATATTGATATATTCCTTCTCGGCGAGAAGCTCCACAATCTTTGCGGCGATATCGTCACCTGCAACCTTGCCCATCTCCCGACGTGTATCAAGAATTTTAACCTGCAATTTATCTACTTTATAGTTTTTCATAATTCTACTCCATTATATTTCTGCAATAATCTCACGAAGTCTGCGGGCGGCATCGCGGTATGCCGAAGCGTTGTCTGCATAGCCGTTAGAAGCTGACTGGTCAAGGTCGTTGCCGCCGGTTAAAGCGGAAAGACCTGTGAAGTCGCAAAGATGCGGCTCAAGGGAAATTACAACCTCGCTCTTATGCAGAGCTAAGATTTCCTTAATCTTTGCTTCGCCCAAGCCGGGAGGAACGATGGCGCCGCTGTTGGTACCGTCCTTGATATGGAAATATGCGATATAATCCTTGGTCATTTCGTAGGCCTTCACAGGGTCGAAATGTTCAAGAACGTAGTTACCCATATCAAATACGCATTTCATTCTGCCGCCGAAATGTTGGAGCAGCTGCAAGGAAGCCTCGGGACTTTCACCCCAGACGCGGTACTCGTTCTCGTGGCAGAGAATCACGCCGTATTCGTCTGCAAGATCAAGAAGCTGGGCAAGTTTTTCCACAACTATGTCGAAGTCACCCTCTTGGAATTTCTCCTTTTCGGGATATCCTGCAGGGTAAAAGCTGAACATACGGATAAACTTAGCACCTAACATATTTGCGGTTCTGAAAACGCGCTTTGCCTTTTCAAGATGGGCTGCCCAATCGTCGTCAAGGTTAATCTTGCCAAGGGGAGAACCAATGGCAGAAACCTTTATATTGTGGCTCTTGAGAACCGATTTAACCTTCTCAACCTCTTGGTCGTTAAGGTCGGCAACATTCTTGCCATCGATAAAGCGAAGCTCTAAATTATCGAAGCCGATTTCATTAAAGCCTTCAGCCTGCTTTTCTATTTCGTCATACATCTCATCGGCAAAGCCGCTTAAAATAAATCTACTCATATTCTTTATACCTCCGGAACGGGAGCAACCTCAACGATTTCTCCTGTTTCATATGCCTTTTTGATTGCCTCCATAAGGAAGACGGGACTGATGAACTCCTCGTAGGACTCCTTCATTTCGCCGCCTTTGAGAAGGTCGTAAAGCTCTTGGAATTCACACTCAAAATATCCGCTGCGGAAGGAAATTTCCTTAGC
Organism: Acutalibacteraceae bacterium; assembly: GCA_045590175.1. Lineage (GTDB taxonomy): Bacteria > Bacillota > Clostridia > Oscillospirales > Acutalibacteraceae > UMGS1532. The sequence goes on from JAZNQM010000101.1 coordinate 12,157, forward strand.
AACGACCTCCTCCTGACAGAAGGCGGCGATGTAGTAATATTTATAAGTGTCGCTGTAAATACCGTTGATGGTGAAGTCGCCATAGTCTGCAAGAACATTAACCTTCTTACCATTGCGGATGGCTGCAACCTTTTTAACGTCGTAGCCGAATGCCTCCTGCATCATTTGTACCATATGCTGAGCGTAGAAGAAGAAGCCACCGTATACACTTTCGATGTCAAGAGGAGCGATGACAGTTCCGGATTTAAGCTCGCCCACTTCCTCCTCTTTAATTCTCTCTTTAACTTCCTTTACACCATCGTAAAATTTACAAACCGAGCCGCCGCAAAGCTTAACACCCTTTGCCTTGGCTTCCTTCATAAACTCAACCGCCTCCCGGCTGTCGCAGGTGATGGGCTTGTCGATGAACATAGGAATACCGCTGTCAATATAAGGCTTAGCATATTCATAGTGGTATTTGCCGTCTCGAGCGGTGATGATTATGGCATCAACCTTACCAACTGCATCGGTGTAGTTATCCATAACGGGAACGTCGAACTCCTCGCTGACCTTCTTGGCAGCCTCCGGCTCAACGCTATATACGCCAATAAAGTTTACATCCTGAAATTTGCCCTCTTTTCTGAGGTTCAGAAAGGCATTTGCGTGGCTGTTTTCACAGCCCAAAATTGCTACGTTAAACATAAGAAATACTCCTTTATCGGTTTAGAATCAAAGCTCTACTTTTCTTTCGAGGGGTGTACGCTTGTGGCACTCCTCGATAATCTTAATGGCAAGAGCTCCCTTTTCGGGATTGATGTAAGCCTTTTTGCCCTCAACCAGTTCACCGTAAACCATATTATAGAAATGATTTGCACCGACATTGAAAGCACTTCCTGTGATTTCGCCGCTTTCCTCGTACTTTTTCATATCGTCTGCACAGTATATCGGATTACCGTTTTCGTCCTTCAAAGCCTTCTTCTGAAGCTGGTGCTCGGTGTATTCCTCGGGCTTATAATAGGTCATCTTGAAGTCGGCGTAGCTTGCCTGGAAGGTACCGTTAGTTCCGTAGATTTTGAAAATAAAATCGGGGTAAGCATCACTACAGGAGATAACCTCAATATCTACAGGGGCTTTTCCGGGTGCTTCAAGAATAATCTTAGCATAGTCATCACCGTCACCGCTTACGTTGTAGGATGCAAGCTTGGAATAGGCAATCTCAACCTTCTCATCCCAACCAAGCAGGTCGAGAGCCTGACCGATGGGGTGAGGAGCGGTATTGTAAAGTCCACCTGCACAGCAAGCAAGAATGGTCTGCCAGTCCCAACGATGGCTGAAGCCTGAATATCTCAAAGAATACTGAACGGGAGTACCGATTTTGCCCGACTCCAGAACCTCTTTAACCTTAAGGAAGTTAGGGGCAAAAAGGGTCTGATGGAAGGGGTAAACGTGGCAGTTATTCTGCTTTGCGGTTTCAATCAAATCGAGGCATTCCTCGTATGTACGTGCAAAGGGCTTCTCAGCAACAACGTTCATACCGTGGCTGAGCAGGTCCTTGGAGATTTCGTAGTGGTACTGAGAATAGCTGGCATTAACTACAATGTCAATCTCGTCCTTAATATTAAAAAGCTCTTTGTAATCGGCAAAGGTTTTACAGCCGGGATGACGCTCCTCTGCAACAAGGCGGCGGAGTGGGATCTCGTCAACACAAGCCACTACCTCGTATTTTTCGTTAAGCTCAGACAAGAAATATGCACCGTGGATATTTCTGCCGCTTCTGCCTTGACCGATGATTGCTACTCTTAATTTTTTCATAAAAATTTCTCCTTTTTTAAGATGCTGTTTTTCGCTTCGCACCCTAAAGTTATTTTTACACATATATAATACCAAAAACACCCGCTGAAAGTCATTGTGTTTTATATAAAATTATATTGCAAAAAATCTACTTTTGATGTATAATAATTGCAAATACTTACGAATAGATGTGATTTTTTGGATAGTTACCTTTCATTTGGCAGCTTCAGATATGCCTACACCAAAAGTCTCAGGCCCAGCCGCACGGAGTTCCCCTACCATCTGCACAAAAAATATGAGATCCTATATTTTATCCAGGGGGATGCCGAATACGTGGTTGGCAATATGCGGCACAAGCTTTCCCCCGGCGATATGGTGCTTATCCCCCGACTGCATGGGCATTATATCGGAATTTTAAGCGACAAGCCCTATGAACGTATCGTGCTGAATTTTGACACCGACTGTGCCGACAGCACCAAGCTTTCTTATCTGTTTTCAACCCCAAAAATAATATCCGCCTCCGATACGGTGCGTAATATTTTTTCACGCTACCAGGAATATTACGGCATCTTTTCGGGCAAGGAAAGAAACGAGCTTTTCAAGAATCTCCTGACCGAGCTGATATTTCTGCTTTGTGCCTCTGCCGAAGCCTCGGAGCCGGAGCATTTCGGCGGCTACGGAAAGTTGATGGAAAAGATCGTAAACTACATTGACCTTAATCTGTTCCGTCTCGAAAGCATTGACGAGATCTGCGGCGAGCTTTATATAAGCCGTGCCTATCTCCACAAGCTTTTCATTTCAACCCTTGGCACAAGCCCTATGAAATACATAAAAACCAAGCGTCTGCTTGCCGCCCGCGAAATGATACGAATTGGCGAAAAGCCCACAAACGTTTACCTCAAGGTGAAGTACAACGACTACGCCACCTTCTTCAGAGCCTACAAGGAATTCTTCGGCTACTCCCCCTCCGACACCGCGAAGGAATAAAATGAAGCAATTTATTTACACCTCGACAATATGCCGAGGTTTTTTTGCGTTTCTTGTTCATTGTAAAATTTTCTACTAACAAGGGTGTCGTACCCTTTGCGGTTAAGGGTGTAAGGCAACCGCCACACCACACCGCAAGGCACACCCGCTGACCCGCAAGGGCGGGGTGACTACCCTTTGCGGTTAAGGGTGCAAGGCAACCGCCACGCACCCCACGGACAACCTTGTCCCACCCTTTGCGGTTAAGGGTGTAAAGCAACCGCCACACCGCACCGCAAACAAGGGTTTGTATGCCCCTTTGCGGTTAAGGGTGCAGGGCACCCGCCACACCGCACCGCAAACCACACCCACGCAAGCCCACAAGGGCAAGGGTGTACCCTTTGCGGTTAAGGGTGTAAGGCAACCGCCACACCACACCGCAAGGCACACCCGCTGACCCGCAAGGGCAGGGTGATACCCCCTTTG
>JAZNQM010000102.1:0-16121 GCA_045590175.1 Acutalibacteraceae bacterium
TTAATTGCGAGGTGGTAGTTTATCTCCCCCTCAGTCAAAACCTACGGTTTTGCCAGCTCCCCTCTCAAGGGGCGCCGAGGATTGGTTTCTACTACAGGCAACCTCTCAAGGGGAGCCAAGAATGGTTCCTGCTTAAGATAACTCAATGGGCGTCGAGAATTGGTTCCTGCTTAAAATAACTCAAAGGGCGACGAGAATTGGTTTCTGTTATAGGCACCCCAAGGGGAACCGCGGTATGTTGGCTTCGCCAACGAGCCTATAAAACGGATTGACACTTAACGTATTAACGCAAAAAATCCGCGGCAGCTTTGCCACGGACGATACGCTAAAAATTCACCTCTCCCTTTTCTTTCGACAGCCTCCCTGCGGGAAATGCCTTAAAGACGAAAGGAAATGCAACATATATACCGCGGCTTTCACCTCAACAAAATTTCGGTGTCAGGTTAAGTAGTTTTTCATTTTCGTGGGCGGCAAGACCGTTATTAACCAACGGTTTTTGCCCCTCACTATTGAGGGATTGCGGCAGGAACACCTGACCACTCTCGCTCTGTATATTTATTTTATCATAACTTTATTATATATGCAACACTTTTGTTTTTGGTGTCGTTTGCAATCGATCGATCTTGTCACCGCTTAAATGAAGTTTCTGTGGCAAGGAGCCGTTCTTTTAAACATAAAATTCGTTGTAACGAGGAGCAGATGTCAAGGGCTGGGCTCCCAGCCCGCCCGACATCATGCGACAAAGCCCCGTAGAAAACCAAAAACTATAATTTTTCTGTGGCAAGGAGCCGTTCCTTTAAACATAAAATTTGTTGTAACGAGGAGCAGATGTCAAGGGCTGGGTTCCCAGCCCGTCCGACATCAAGCGACACAGCCCCGACAAAAACCTAAAACTATAATTTTTCTGTGGCAAGGAGCAGACCGCAACGACTAGGCTGCTTGCCTGTCGGCGGTCCAGCGACACAGCCACAGGAAAATTTAAAAGCGGAAGTAGAGGAAGGGGTTGTAGCCGCCCCCCACCATTAGCGATAGAGATACTATCAGAAGGGCTGCCACAGAGATTACTTCCACCACCGCAAGAGTCTTTTTTTGGGGGAGAGTTTGCAGCTTTGCTCCAATGATACGGGGCAGAGCAGTGGAGAAAAGAATCGCCAAAAGCCAAAGCACCAGATTCGAGGTAACAAGGTAAAGGGTATAGCCGTTGGCGATGCCCTCGGGGGAAACCACAAGGTTCTTAAAATAAGCCGCTAAGGCGGGGAATTTATCGTTGGCGAAGATTACCCAGCCGATTACCACCAGCAGCATCGTGTATAGGTGGGAGAAAAAGCGGGGAATTCGGTCTAAAAGTTTCAAAACAAAAAGCTTTTCCAATATGAGGATTATGCCGAAGTAGAGTCCCCAAAGCAGGAAATTCCAGGAAGCTCCGTGCCAGAGGCCTGTAAGACCCCAGACGATAAGCAGGTTGAGAATCTGTCTGCAACGGCCTTTACGGTTACCGCCCAGGGGGATATAGACGTACTCTCTGAACCAGGTACCGAGGGTCATATGCCATCTACGCCAAAACTCGGTTATGCTTCTTGATATGTAGGGCAGATCGAAGTTTTCGGGGAATTTGAAGCCCATCATTTTGCCCATACCGATTGCCATATCGCTATAGCCCGCGAAGTCGAAAAAGATGTGGAAGGTGAAGGCGAGGGCACCAATCCAGGCAGTAAGCACGGGCGGAGATGTCATAGCACTGACCTCCTCCCAGATTTCACCCATAGAGTTTGCGATTATAATTTTCTTGGCGAGACCGTAGGCAAAACGCTTAACACCCAGGGAAAAGTCGCGGAGGTTTTCGTGACGTTCTCTCAGCTCCTTTTCCACGTCCACGTAGCGGACGATGGGACCTGCGATAAGCTGAGGGAACATAGTGACGTAGGCACCGAAATCAATAAAATTCTTCTGCACCTCGCAACGGTGCCAATAGACGTCGATAACGTAGGACATAGTCTGGAAGGTGTAGAAGGAAATGCCGATGGGCAGGGTCACGTCAAGGAGGGGAATTCCTGTATCGGCAAGGCTGTTGACCCCTTCGATAAAGAGGTTGGTGTATTTGAAAAATGCCAGCATACCAATATTGACAACCGAGGTGACAATAAGGGTTGCCTTTGCCGCCTTATCCTTCCATTCGTGCTGAAAATACCCGATAAGCCGACCTGCGAAATAGTCGAAGGTGATGGTGAAAAGCATTATCAGGGCATAGCTTGGCATATCCCAAGCGTAGAAAAGCATAAGGCTTGTGAGAAAAAGCACTAAGTTGCGGTATTTTTTCGGGCACAGGAAATAAAGCGGCAGCACCACCGCTAAAAATCCAAACAAAAACATTTCTGATGAAAATACCATTTTGTGCTGCTCCTTTTAGATGTTAGATGTTAGATGTTAGACGTTAGACGTTAGATGTTAGACGTTAGATATTAGATGTTAGTTGTTAGTTGTTTGTGTTTATTCTTATTGTCGCCGAGGCGACAATATATCGCGTGAGCTACGCTCACATATCGCATTTACCCAGCAAATATATCGCGTGAGCAACGCTCACATATCGCTTTAGACGTTAGATATTAGACGTTAGACGTTAGATGATAGTTGTTTGTGTTTATTCTCATTGTCGCGGGGTCGTAGTGATAGATATTCTCTACCTTTCTTTGCCCCAAAAGGACGTTATTATCGTCAAGCAAAATTTCGGCACCGTAGAAAACCAAATCCTCATATCCGTCGCCGTTCATATCCTTAATATAGCTTTCGAGCTTGCCGCCCAGGTAAACCGCAGAATATTTTTCTTTTGCTTTTATTTTGTCGTAGTCAATATCAAATCTTTTGGCGGTTTCGGGATACAGATACCCTTCGTGATATTTGTCAACGGTACCGTTGATTTGGTGCGTTATTTCACTTTTGGCAACATCAAAAAACAAACTGGTTCCGTTACCTTGGTTATTAGTCACATAGAAATGCCAATATGTTTTGCTATTGATTTTACAATCTTTATATTCTATAACCTTTCCGTCTATAGCCTCAATCTTCGTGAATTCCGACAGCTGACCCGATTTCAAAGTGACCAACGAAGCATTTGTCCACATCTCACCATCCTTTTCAAGGGTGATATAGGCGGCTTCGTTTTTGGTTTCCTTCAAAGTAATAAGATCGACTTGGCGGTTCGGCGACAGCTTTCTGTCGTTTTGCAGATTTTCAACAAGATTTTCTCCATTGTAGGTCTTTCCGCAAGAAGTCAATGCAAAAACCATGGCAACAAGCAAAAGAGGTAGCAGGGTCTTTCTGAAGGTTGTCATTATTTTTTGCATAAGTACTCTCCTTAATATTTACCAACCACTGTCTTTGCGTTTTCGTGGTCGTCGGTGACGATGAAGATAACGTAGTTGCCGCGGGTTTCGATTATGGCGTTTTCAAGCTTGCCGACCTGGGTGGTGTCATAGCTCGAATAGGTGTCGATAGGCTCCTGCACCTTGGCTTCCAGCATGGTTTTGATTTCGGGGATTTTGGCGGAATCCTCGGCACAGAAAAGGGCGAAGCGGTCGGCGGGGTAGCCTGCAGAATAGCTCTCCACCTTCACCCCCTCGGGAATGTCGTAGAGAGAGCCCAGCATAGCCTCGGGAGATTCGGTGAGGGTCTGCTGGAATTTAACATTTTCGATAACGTCGGTGACAAGCTCCTTGGCGGTTTCCTCTGTGAATGCCTTTCCGCCACAGCCAAATCCCAAAAGGGCGATAAGGGCGGCGAGTAAAATTGCGGTGAGTTTTTTAATTGCTTTCATTTTTCTTCTCCTCTTTCTTTTTGCTACTTGTTTCTTGTTTCTTTTTATCAGCTTTGCTGCTTGTTTTCTTTTCCTTTTCTTCCTTCTTATCTTCCTCGGGGTCGGGCTCGTATTCCAAGGTACGGCTGGCTAAATAGCTGAGCCAATTTTCGCTTACCTCGGGACCGAAGTGGATTCCGTCGGATGCCACCGCCTCGGGGAGGTAGCCGTCGGCACCCTGGAAGGCGGAGTAGGCGTCTATATAAAACACCTTTCGCCCGATACACATTTCCTTTATATATGCGTTGAACTTCTTGGCTCTAAGGTTGTTGAACTTATCGCTCATATGGTCCTTGGATTTGGTGACGGGCAGAACCGACTGCACGTAAACCACCGCCTTAGGATTGATGGTCCGCACCGTGTCAATCAGCTTTTTATAGGAGGTTATAAAGCTTTCCACCGAATCGAAGCCCAGCTCGTTAATGCCGAACATTATATATACCTTGGAGTATTTTTTCTTATGTACCGACAGTGCCTCAATGGCGGTGAGCTTCTTGTTTTTATAGTTAATAAACCTTTTCTCAAAAACCGTGTTGACATTAAGCCCGATGTCGCAGTAAGCCTTGGCTTTGGTTTCCTTGACCTTGGAATAAATCATCAGGTCGACGGTGCGGGAGTCACCTAAGAACACCGCGTCGTTAAAATAGTCAAGACCCTTGGCAACGTTTTTGGGAACGGGCTTCCGATAGTCATACCCTTCGGCGGTTGATATACCCTTTTCCATTACCCGTTTGTAGGTCACGTAGGTATCCTCGGCAAAAGCGCAGGTGCCCGAGAGCAGGGTCAGGGCGAGAACGATTGCCGTTGAAGTTTTTAAGATTGGTTTAAGCAATTTCTTTAACATCTTTTATTTTTTCACCTTCAAATTGAGTTAAGAGTTTTCGTTTTGCGGATGAATAGCAGATAAAGTGCACCACGAGGGTCACTGTCCAGGTTATGGGGTAGGAATAGTAAATCCAAACCACCGAATCGGTAACGGCGGGGTCAAGAAGCCCCAGCCCTGTGATGAGATATATCCACACAAGTCGCACTCCGCAGATGCCCGCAATGGAAATCACCATCGGCATCAGGGAGTGACCCATACCGCGAAGCATACCCACCGTGTTCTGCTGCAAACCGCAGAGGAAGAAGGTGGCAAAAAGGGTGGCGGTACGGCGACTGCCGTACATAAGTACCGCAGGGTCGGAAGTGTAGATGGAGAGAATGGAATTGGAGAACAGGTGCAGCAGCGTTCCGACTACCAGAGCCAATACCGTTACGCTTATTGCTCCCGAACGGTAGATACGGGAAATTCTGTCCCCTCGCTTTGCTCCCACATTCTGACCCGTGAAGGTCATTGTGGCTTGGTAGAAGGCGTCCATACTTGTAAAAATCAAGCCTTCCACATTTTGGGCGGCGGCATTTCCCGCCATAACGAGAGAGCCGAAGGCGTTGATTGAGGATTGGATGATAACGTTGCTGAAACTGAAGGTGGTGCTTTGTATACCCGCAGGCAGACCGATTGCAACAATCTCACGGAGTCTGACCCAATGGATGCGGAGCTTTTTGGGGTCAAGCTTATAGTGGTCCTCGGTGCAAATCAGCATTGTAATTATGGCAGTTGCCGAGAAATATTGGGCAACCACCGTGGCGATGGCAACACCTGCCACGCTCATGTGGAAAACGATTACAAGCAAAAGATTAAGCCCTAAGTTGATTATACCGGATGCCATCATAACATACATCGGTCGCCGTGTGTCACCTGCCGCACCTAAGATTGCGGTGCCGAAATTAAGAAGCAGGGTGGCGGGCATTCCGAGGAAATATATTTTTAAGTAAAGAGCCGAAAGGTCTATAACGTCGGCAGGGGAGCCCATAAGGACCAAAATTGGTTTGGAAACGGCTATGCCAACAAGGAGAAGCAGGGCTCCGCAAATAAAACCAAGCGGAATGGCGGTATGTACGGTGTCGCTGATGCCCCTCTTGTTGCCTGCACCGTAGTTTCTCGACACAAGCACCCTGACTCCCACAGCAAGTCCCACAAAGAAATTTACAAGCAGATTGACCAGCGAGCCGGTGGAACCCACCGCCGCCAATGCCTCCTCACCTGCAAACTTTCCCACCACCGCCACGTCGGCGGCATTATAGAGAAGCTGTAAAACGGATGTGGCAAGAATGGGTAGGGCATAGCAGATCATTCTTGAGAAAATCGGTCCGTTTATCATATCAACCTGATGTCGTTTATCACGCATTGTAAAACCTCCGGTTTTAGATATTAGATGTTAGACATTAGACGTTAGACATTAGATGTTAGATTGTAGATGTTAGACGTTAGATTTTAGATGGTAGATGTTAGATGATAGTTGTTTATTCTCATTGTCGCGAGGCGACAATATATCGCGTGAGCTATGCTCACATATCGCATTTGCTTGGCAAATATATCGCGTGACGAAGGTCACATATCGCTTTAGATGTTAGATTTTAGATGCTAGACGTTAGACGTTAGTTGTTTGTATTTATTCTTATTGTCGCCTCGTCGCCCCTTGAGAGGGTGCCTGTAGCAGAAACCAATTCTCGGCGCCTCTTGAGTTATCTTAAGCAGGAACCATTCTTGGCTCCCTCTGACGAGGGAGCTGTCGAGCGACAGCGAGACTGAGGGAGAGACATATAAGTAAAAACAAGTTTTCTTTTCTCTCCCTCCGTCAAAACCTGCGGTTTTGCCACCTCCCTCGTCAGAGGGAGGCAAGACCGAGTAATTGCGAAATTGCGGCAAAGGTGCTGAGACCTAAGCCTCGGCGACAATATATCGCGCGACGAAGGTCACATATCGCTTTATATCGTCTGCGAAGCAGACACCGAAATTATTCATTATTCATTCTTCACTATTCACTGCACATCGCAGATGTGCTAATTATTCACCACGTTTATTGGGTTTCCTTCTTGGAAGGCTTTAATATTGTCGGCAACGCGGCCGATAAGACGGGTACGGGATTCCACCGCCGCCCAGGCAACGTGGGGGGTTATTATCATATTGGGAGCCGAGAGATAGGGGTGTCCGTCGGGCATAGGCTCCTCGTCCAAAACGTCGATGGCGGCACCGGCAATAGTTCCGAACTTTAGTGCCTCGCAGAGGGCTTCCTCCTCCACAACCCCACCGCGGGCGGTGTTGATAAGGTAGGCAGTGGGCTTCATAAGAGCTAAGGTTTCGCGGTTCATAAGCCCCCGGGTTCCATCGTTAAGGGGACAGTGCAGGGTCAGAAAATCGGCAGAGGCTATAACCTGCTCCTTTGATGCAAATTCCACACCCTCGGCGGTTTTTGGGGTTCGGGCATTAGCCACCACCCGCATACCGAAGCTTTTGGCGATTTCTCCGACGGCTCGTCCAATAGTGCCGTAGCCGATAATTCCCAGGGTCTTGCCCGAAAGCTCCGTAAAAGGATAACTAAAATAACAGAATTTTTTGGATTTTACCCAGTCTCCCCGCTTGACCGAAGCGTTGTAAAGGGAGAGATTTCCCGCCAGCTCCAGAATCATTGCGAAGGTGTGTTGAGCCACCGAGGCAGTGGAGTAATCGGGGGTGTTGGAAACCACAATGCCTCTCTCCCTTGCCGCCGCTATATCAATGTTGTTATAGCCCGTGGCGAAAAGGGTGATAAATTTTAAATTTGGGCAGGCATCCATAATCTCGGCAGTGATACGGGTCTTATTGCAGATGATGACCTCACTGTCCTTCGCCGCCTCGATTACCTCAGCCGCGGGGAGCATATCGTGGTAGGTTACCTCGCCAAACTGCTCCAAGGGCGTTAAGGAAACGTCGCCCTTGGTGACGGTGTTGGTATCAAGTACGCAGATTTTCATTGTGAAACCTCCGGTTTTAGATGTTAGACGTTAGACGTTAGATGTTAGATTTTAGATGATAGATGATAGTTGTTTGTATTAATTCTCATTGTCGCGAAGCGACAATATATCGCGTGACGAAAGTCACATATCGCATTTGCCCGGCAAATATATCGCGTGAGCTATGCTCACATATCGCTTTATACGTGTTGTTCGCAACAGCTTAGGTCTCAGCACCTTTGCCGCAATTTCGCAATTACTCGGTCTTGCCGCCACATAGTTGTTTTTCGCAGTATCTTTGTCTTGGCGCCCCTTGAGAGGGGAGCTGGCTTTTGCGGAGCAAAAGTCTGAGGGGTAGATAGGCTAAACCTTACGAAGCTTCTGTCGTTTTATGTGCAACTATAAAATTCGTTCTCGTAACAGTAGTTAATTGCGAGGCGGTAGTTTATCTACCCCTCAGTCAAAACCTACGGTTTTGCCAGCTCCCCTCTCAAGGGGCGCCGAGAATTGGTTTCTGCTACAGGCACCTCTCAAGGGGTGACGAGAATTGGTTTCTGCTACAGGCACCTCTCAGGGGCGACGAGAATTTGTTTCTGCTAAATCTGTAAATTGTTCGTAGTTAGGAGCCGATGTTAGCGGTTAGGCTATTTTCCTGTCGGTTGCCAAGCGACACAGCTACAGGCAAAACAAATAAATTTAAATGCATAAATTGTTTGTAGCAAGGAGCGGGCGACAATGATTAGGCTACTTGCCTGTCGGTCGCCACGCGACAAAGCTACGGGCAATTTATACTCTAAAACAACTTTGGTATATAGGTCACGGACATTATCGCTGCCGCTCCTAATACTCCTAAGAAGATTGTGGGGAGAGATTTCCTGATGGGCATATTCAAAGCGTTTGCCACAAGGGCACCTGTCCAGGCACCTGTGCCGGGCAGAGGTATTGCAACCAGGACAAAAAGCCCGAACATCTTCCACTTTTCCACCTTTTCCTTGTTCTTTTCTGCCTTGCGGTCCAGATAGTTGAGTATTCTTTCTAATTTGGGGAACTTCTTCATCCAGGCGAAAACCTTGTTGAGAAACAGTAGGATGAAGGGTATGGGGAGCATATTGCCGATAACGCAAACGGTCAGTGCCAGGAGATATGGCACATCCATTATTGCCGCCGCAATCATACCTCCGCGGAGCTCCAAAATGGGCAGAACGGATATGAGAATAAGGCTTATCCAATCGGGTATGCCACTCAAAAATTCAATCAGTGAGTTTGCTAAGGTTTCGGTCATGGGTTACCTCCGGATTTAGACATTAGATATTAGATGTTAGATGTTAGATGTTAGTATTTATTCTTATTGTCGCTAAGGCGACAATATATCGCGTGAGCTATGCTCACATATCGCATTTGCCCGGCAAATATATCGCGTGAGCAACGCTTACATATCGCTTTAGATGTTAGATGTTAGACGTTAGATGTTAGATGATAGTTGTTTGTATTTATTCTTATTGTCGCGAGGCGACAATATATCGCGTGACGAAAGTCACATATCGCATTTGCCCGGCAAATATATCGCGTGAGCAACGCTCACATATCGCTTTAGATATTAGATTTTAGATGTTAGACGTTAGACGATAGTTGTTTGTTCTCATTGTCGCCTCGGCACCCCTTGAGAGGGTGCCTGTAGCAGAAACCAATTCTCGGCGCCCCTTGAGAGGGGAGCTGGCAAAACCGTAGGTTTTGACTGAGGGGGAGATAAACTACCACCTCGCAATTAACCAATGTTACGAGATGAAACTTTATAGATGCATATAAAACGGCAGAAGCTTCGTAAGGTTTAGCCTATCTACCCCTCTGTCGCTAACGCGACATCTCCCCTCTCAAGGGGCGACAAGACCGAGTAATTGCGAAATGGCGGCAAAGGTGCTGAGACCTAAGCCGCTGCGAACAATATATCGCGTGACGAAGGTGTCCTTAAAGCCCCTACTCAACAGCGGTTCCCGGGTAGTAGTGGGTGAGGATTTTTTCGTAGTCCCAGCCCTTGCCGGCATAATAGTTGGCTCCAACCTGGCTCATACCCACACCGTGTCCGTAGCCGCGGACGGTGAAGGTAAAGCTGTCGTCGGATTTATTATATTTCAGCTTGAAGGCGGTAGAACGAAGCTCGTACTGAAGCAGGGTGTCACGCATTGAGGAGCCTGTGACGGTTTCCTTGCCACCGATATTTACGCTTCTCACGTAGGCATTGTTCTCGTCATATTCTATGTGGAACCAATCGGATTTATTAACATCGCTGAGGTCGATATCGTAGGTTTCCAGCACGCGGTCGGCAAGCTCATCGGCGGAGTAGGTGACGGTGGTTTTATAGCCGTCGGCATACTTATCGCCCTCGGAAGGTACTGCACGCAGATATGATATATCTGCCCACCAGACGTCCTTACAGTTTGCCGAATAGTCGGCGGCGATGGCATAGTAATAGGTTTCGGCTGTTTTGCCTGCGTGGGTGACCTTTACACCCTTAACCTCTTCAGCGGCGGCGATGGCATTTTCGGTGGGGTTCTTCATAGGAACACCGGGTGCGGCACCGTCGCGGGAGCCTGAATTTATAAGCCAGCAATATGCGGCAACAGCCTGGGCTTTCAGTGCTTCCATATTGAAGCCGCCGCCCATTTCAGCCTCCACGATGTAGGGGATTATATCCATATAGTCGCCCTTGATGATGTCACCGGGGGCATAGGTTTTGCCACCTATGGAAACGCTCCAGGAGGAGATGTTGGTAACGGTCAGGTCGTTAATCTTACTACCGTCACTTATCTTGATGGCGACAACCGAGCCTTCTTCAATTTTCTCCCCTGCAGGGCATTCCTGCTCGATTACGGTACCTGCGGTTTTGGTGGAGGTGACGGTGGTGATTTTGCCAACACGAAGCCCCGCCTCAACAATAAGGTTTTTGGCTTCATCTCGGGTTTTGCCACGAAGGTCGGGCATATCTATTATTTTTATCTCACCCTGACCATCGCTGATAACGATATCGATGGGGGTATCGTAGTCAACCTTTTCGCCCGCCTTTGGGGACTGGGAAAGGATTGTCCCTTCCTCAAGACTGCTTTCGGAAACTGTGACTTTGCCTAACTTCAGCTCTGCTTTCCCCAGCATATAGTCAACATTGAGTTTGGAGTTGCCCACAAGCTCTGGCACCTTGGTTTTGCCGCCTGCAAGACCACCTGAAACTGTTATGGTTATGGGGATATCGGCACTAAGCTTTGCCCCATCGGCAACCGACTGACGGAGAACGGTTCCCCGTTTTTCTTCCGAGTCAACCTCCTTGATTTCAACTTGGAGACCTAAGGTGTTTTCTAAAATGTCGGTAGCCTTATCTTTGGTAAGACCTACCACATCAATAAGGGTGACAACGTTGCTCATTTCCACCTTGGCAGTTTTGTCCATATCTGCCACGAGCCCCGTTTGCTCATATCTCATACCCGAAGGGAGCTTGGGCTTGGGATACTTAGAGGGGTTGGGCTTGCTTACTGTGGGCTTTTTCGAGGTTGTATCCTCTGTCTTTTTGGAAGATGTATCGCTCGGGGAGGCGGTTTCGCCCGCCACGGAGCTTTGCTCCTTTGAGGATGTGTCCTCCTTCGAGGAGTTTTCTTCATCCTTATCTTCCTCGGGGTCGTTATCTATAATCGGTTTTTTCTCGGGCTTTTCGGTTTTGACAACCACCCGCTCGTCCAACTCCTCGGGGGTTTCGCCGCTTCTTAAGGGGCGAGCCGCTAAGACGTAGGTTTCCTCTTTACCCTCTGCCAAAAGCACAAGTATCTGCTCCTCGGGGGTGGCGTCTACGTCGAAGTCGGTGGCGGAATAATCGTAGAAATTATTTATATATTCCCGGAAAAGCTTGTCGTTGAGGAAGTTTTCGCGGTCGATAAGGAAGTAGTCGTCCTCTAATTTGTTTTTATACTGAAATGCCGAGAAGACCGCCCATTCCTTCTCTTCGTAAAGGGTGTCAAAGCGGAAGGTGGAGGGAGCGTTTAAGACCTCGCCCTCAAGATAGTTTCTCACAAGCAGACCGCAGTCCGACTTATCCTTGCCCTTGATGACAACTACGTCAGGTTGGTTTTCGGCAAAAACATCACTTTTGGTATAGGCGGTGCCGTAGCTGTTGGCGGTACCGTCAAACAGGTGGGAGCCAAGGTATTTTTCGTCCTTATCCCCCATTGCCACAATAGGGAAAGCTACCTCTCCCTCGTGGGAGGTGAGGGTGACATAGCCCACCATATCGGGGTTGAGGGCATAAAGCCCTTCGTATTTTTTAAGTATATCGTCGGCATTTGTGCCTTCCTTGTTGGTAACCAAGGCGGCAAGTTCTTCGCTTGCCTTTTTATATTGACCCGGGTCTTTGGTTAAATACACATAACCGCCGCCGATAAGCAGGGCTATCACCAAAACAAAGGCAATAACCTTAACTACACCGCCGCCTTTACGCTTTTTCGAATGTCCGGCGGGGGCTTTTTCGTGGAGTCCCTGAAGCTTGGAGGGGTCCATCACCTTTCTGGGCTTTTCTCTTATAAACTCCTCCAAGGGGGTTTCGTCAAAAGACCCTGTTGTATCCATGGAAAACTCCTCAAAGCCCATAGAAATCTCCTGCCTTTTGGGTCGGGGCTTTTCCTCTGCTGCCTGCTCCCTACCGTAGAAAAGGAAGGAGTCAAGGCGGTTTTCTTCTTCTGTTGTTTCGGGCTTGAAGCCCTCTGTTTCAGGCTTTATTGCCATAAGTTCTGTCCTCCTTGTTGACGAACTTTTGAAGGTTAATCCTCTGAAGTTAAATCAATCCCCAAATCGCTGGGTTCGGTTTCAGAGGGAACGTAGCCTTGGTCGGGACCATCCTCCTCTTCTTCAGGCTCAGTGGTGGTTTTTTCGGAAGAAGAGGTTTTTGATGCAGTTACTTTAGATGCCGCACCGCCAATGATTGTCAATTTTGAGACGGTGGACTTTGAGGAGGTTTCCTCCTCTTTTTTATCACGGCTTTCGGAAACTTCGCTGCTGTCCAATGCCTCGCGAAGCTCACTTTCAATAGCTTCCGTCAGCTCGCTTACAACAGCACTCTCGTTGGAGCCGCTTGCAGTGGACTCTTTATCGTCCTTATCCTTCTTTTCCTCCTCTATTCCAATAAAGAGGCTGATAAGGGTACCTTCGTCAAGCTGTTCTCCATAGGTGGGGTTTTGAGAAATAACCTTACCCACCTTTTCTTCTTTTTCGGTTTCAACCTGTTGACATTCAACCTTGAAGCCTGCCTTTTCCAAAATATTTACGGCAGTCTTTTCCTCCACTTCCAAAACCTTTGGAACGGCAATCTTGCCGTTGCTCACGTAAAGAGTAATGCAACGCTCGGTGGTTTTTTTGTCGGGCTCAAGGGATTGCATAATAACAGTGTTTTTCTTTTCCTGACTTGCGTAGATTACAACATTATAGGTTAGACCGCAGTCGTTTGCCACCTTGCGTGCTTCCTTCAGGGTAAGACCCACAAAATCCACAGGGGTTACCTCCTGCGGCTCACCCGTTACGGTAACGTCTATACCGCTACCCTTAGCAAGCTCGGTGCCTGCACGGGTGTTCTGCTTCATAATGATGTTTTCTTCCTCGTCCTTTTCAAGATATTTAACTTCGTTGATGCAGAAGCCGTCCTTGTTAAGCTTCTTGACCGCATCGTTAAGAGGATAGCCAACATAGTTGCCAATCTCTCCGAATTCGGTTTCGCCGCTTTCGTCTCGACATATTTCTAACTCTTCTTCGGTGAATATAATTTTCTTACCACCGGCTTTATAAAGTACGATTTTGGTTTCGGTGGTGTCGGGCCCTACCTCTTCGGAAGAGGTGTCCTCGCTCAGTTCTTCGAGCTTGGGCTTTGAGCCTCCATACTTATCGTAGTATGCCTGAGGGAACAGGGGAGAGGGATTCTTTTGGGCATCCTTAATATTAACCCTGCGACTTTCACCGTCCCTTACCTTTCTTGCGAAAACTACGGTTCTTGCGTTGTCAAACTCATAAGAGCAGGTGGAAAGGGTGAGAATTTCATCAGACGCCACCACATCAACAGTGGTTTCGATTATACTTCTGCGTTCAACGTTCTCAATCCAGGAAAGGAAGTCCTTTTCATTAGCGAAGCTGTTACGCATATAGTTGAACACCATACCGTTATCCTGGTTTTTATCAACATTGGTGATGATAACCGAGAAAATTTTATACTCGCCCTCGCCGTAAATGGTGTCAAAATCAATAACGGGGTTTTTCCTGTAATACTTAATATCGTTATATTCAAGCAGACTGCCGAACATAGAGTCGTCAATCATATTGTGACCGTAAAGCACAAGGTTCTTGGAGTTGCCGTCCAGTGTGATTTTTGCCTTGCAGTCGGCAAAGATTGCACCGTATCTCGATTCCTTGCGGCTCATATCGTGGGTCACATAGAAATCGTTGTCGTCGCACTGATAAACAGGGTAGTCTACCTTGGTGCCGTCAATGCTTATCCAACCAACGATGTCGGGGTTTTGTTTGTAAAGCTCGCTGTATTTTAGGAGCATACCCGAATTATCCACACCATCGGAAGCGGCGGTGTAAACCTCTCTCGCATCCTCAACCATACCTTCGTTGACATTACCCTGACGCATATAGTTAATGAGATAAATTCCTGTGGAGATAAATACCACAAGTGCAATAAAGAACACTATCTTTCTTAATACCTCGCCGAAACGGTCGCCCTTCCAGGGTAGGATGTATTTCAACACTCGGATGATGAAGCCGGGCTTCTTCTCGGTGGTTTCTTCTGCTGCCACTCCTTCGTCCTCTGCGACTTCATCAAAATCCTCGGTTATGAATTCGTCGGTGTCGGTGGCAATATCCTCATATCCAATATGGGCATCGGGGTCTTCGACGAAGCCAATCATATCCATTCCGTTCATCCCGTTGATTTCCTCGGGAGTGAGGGCTACGGGATTTGTTTTAGGCTCGGATTTCAAATACCCCGGGCTTATCTCAAATAGCTCCGAAAGGGGAAGAAGCCCCATTGCTGCACAATCCTCAGGCAGGGTAAAGTCTGTGGCATTTTTAAGTATTTTTATATCCTCGCCGTGAACTGCGCCGCCACCCATAGGGGCAGGATATGCCGCGGCATAGCGGCGGATTAAATCAAGAGCGGCAAGGGTTGCGTAGGCACGAACCTTTTCGCGGTCGTTGCCGAAGGCGGCATTAAGCTCTCTTATCCAGACCCTCTCGCCATCGGTCATACCTATATAAACAAGACCTACAGGCTTTCCCTCACTGGGCTCGGGACCTGCAACTCCTGTGATGCCTATACCAATATCGGAGCCTGCAACTGTGCGAACACCCTTTGCCATTACGGCGGCGGTTTCGGCACTGACGGCACCGTATCTCTCCAGCACAGTTTCGGGTACACCCAAAACCTTGCGTTTTATCTCGTTGGCATAAGCCGACACACCCATCTCGAAAACAGCACTGGAGCCGCCGATGTCGGTGATGCTTTTGGACAGCATACCTGCGGTGCAGGATTCGGCAGTGGCAACCTTCAGCCCTTTGGATTTAAGGGTTTCCACAGCGGTATAGCTTAAATCACCCTCTCCTACAAGGTAGAGAGCGGCACCTAATTTATCTGCAATCTTTCGGGTCAGGTCCTCCTTAAGATAGGTAGCCTCCTCCTCGCTTTCTGCCGAGGCGGTGACTCTGACGGTAACCTCGCCCAGCTTTGCATAGGTGGCGGCTGTGGGGTTGGAGCCCTCTAAAAGCTCTCCCAACAAACCCTCAACCTCGCTTTCGCCGATTCCGTAAATATGCAGGTCGTTTGAGAGTATGCTTCTACCCGATGCACCCTTTAAGTAGGGCTTGACGTAGCCGTCAAACATAGCCTTCATTTCGCGGGGCGGACCGGGGATTGCGATGATTTTACAGCCCTTCTTTTCGATAGCGAAGCCCGGAGCGGTACCCACCTCATTGTGGAACATTTTAGCTCCAACGGGCAGCTGTGCCTGCTTCTCCACACCCTTTGGCATTATTCTGCCTTGGCGGGAGTAGTATTCCTCCAGCTTGCGGAGGACGTCCTCATGGAGTTCCAGCTCTGCTCCAACCACCTCGGCAACGGTTTCCTTGGTGATATCGTCGGCGGTGGGACCCAAGCCTCCTGTCAGTATTATCACATCGCTTCGCTCCATTGCCTCGCGGAGGGCGGCTTTGAGCCGCGCGGGATTGTCGCCAACCACAGATTGGTTGTACATATTTATCCCCAGCTCTGCCAACCCCTGCCCTAAATATTGGGCATTGGTGTTGACAATGTTGCCAAGCAATAATTCAGTTCCTACGCAAATAATTTCTCCGTTCATATTGTATCTCCGTTTTTAGATTTTAGATGTTAGATTTTAGATGTTAGACGTTAGATGTTAGATGTTAGATGTTAGAT
>JAZNQM010000103.1:0-2665 GCA_045590175.1 Acutalibacteraceae bacterium
CTAAGGTTGTTACGATAGAAACGAAGGCTGATTCGTCAAGAGTAAGGGTGTTTGTAAGGATGATTGACACTAAGGTAGTGATTATGATAGGTGTTAAAGCATAACCGGTAACACAGAGAATTTCTCTCATCCTACCTTTACCGTTAAGCAATGTACAAACAGCCCAGTTTGCAATAACAAACAGAACATAAAGTCCTACAGTAGCGATGATATTTGCAAATAAGTCGTAATCAACGGCACGATTGTTATTGAAAGCGAAGCCCTTGTTGAAGAATTCAAGAACCTTTACGAGGAACCAGCAAATAACCAAACCGAAAGCAATGGGAATAGACTGAATATTACGGGTTCTGAATTGCTCGAAACCATCTACGGGGTGCATAAGAACATATATTGGCATACCCCACTTGGTTTCCAAGGGTGAGAAGGCTTCACCGTGCTTTGCAACTAAATGCTTTTTAAATATTCTGACTGCAATTATTATAACCACTATTGCGACGATCGCGATTATAGCCATCCACCAAATATTCTCAGAAACATAGTCTTTTCTATATTCCTGATAAGATTTAGAATATTCCGGTTTAGCATAAGCCAACTTGAAATACTTCATTGCGTTTTCGTAGTCGGCCTTCATTTCGTACGCACGACCCATACCATAGTATGGGAACTGGCTATTAGTGTTGTACTTGAGAACCTCCTCCCAAGCTGCCAACGCAGAATCCGCATCACTGCTGTCGAGCAATGCATATGCCTTGTGGAGAGCTTGAGCGTAAGGAGTGGGATCAAATACAGAAATGGTGCCATTGGTCTTATCAAGAACGTAAATACGCTCCCCTACGCTTTCAATAGCAGAGGGCTCAACAAAGGTACCGGTCTGGTTTGAGAAGCCGCCGAAGACAGTAATAAGGTCACCATCTTCAGAATACTGGAATATCTTACCTCTGCCGGAGTCGACAAGGTTAATGTATCCGTCCTTGTCGATGTCAACATCATAGAAGGATGTATTCCTAATATTCATCGACTGTCTATCCCACTCAAAGTCACCGAATCCCTTAGAGTTCTCACTAAGGTCAAAGATGTTATCGCCTTGATAGTTGAGCTTACGTAACATACCGTCAAAGGTTGTGTTTCTTCTGGACTGGTCGGTCTTAGTAACGGTATAGATAAAGCCTTGATCATCTATATCGAAGTTAGTAAGTGTGATAGGGGTGCTCTTCTTCAATGCCTTCAACTGTTCTCTGGTCATAAAACGCTTACGAATATAGTTAATTAATACGTCTGCAGTAGCTTGAACCGTATTAGCACCGAAGTAGTTTTGGAATTCGCCCTTGTCATTGAACACGAAAGCTCCGAGGTTGATACTGTCACAGATTACATAAATCTGTCCTTTTCTGTCCAACATAACCTTAGTAGTACTGAATGGAGAATCCTCGGCATCCTTAAGCTGTTCGTCGGGGCGAAGGATGACCAAAGTAACATTACCTTGTTTGTCAGCTCTGAATACCCTGTAGTTTTCGGTATCGGCAATATAGAAGTTCTCGTTGTCATCAACGGTAAAGCCCATTGCGTTGTAGAACGAAAAATGCTCATCTGTTTCTGCGTTATAAAAGTTAGCATAAATGTCAATAACCTTTGTAAGGTCCTTGTCGAGCTTAACTATACGAGAGTTACCACTATCAAGAACATAGACATATTTATCGAACTTATATAGCATATCTGTGGGAGATTTGAAGGAAATGCCAAGAGACTTCTCGGTACCAACATATCCACCCTTTTTGTTAAAGATAGTAGCTTCAGGGCCGTTAGTAGAGCTAAGTGCAACAATATCATCATCATCAGTTATCGTAATAGCGTGGAAATCGAATGAAGGTGCAGCTACGTTCTTAGGGATAGAAGTTTTATCGATAAAGGTAACTTCACCCATAAACGTATCATACTTAGCAATTCTACCATCACCAAGAGCTATGAAGTAAAAATCACCGAACGAATTAGTAACTACAGACTTGGCATCAGTAAGAGGAAGACCTAAATCATAGGAACCGTCACAGTTAATACCTGTAATGGTCTCACCACCTTCAGCGGTAAAGTCGGTAACCAGCGAAAGGCCAAGAACAAGGTTTGCACCGCCATCAATCGCTAAAAGCTGGTGTGAAGGAGGCATAACATCATAGTTGAAGGAAATGTCATTTAACGACTGTCCAACTTCGAAGGTTCCGATGAAATCACCAAGCTTGGTATAAACAGATATGGAATTCTGCTTATCAGCAGTAATTGCTAACAAGTATGTATCGGTTCCACTGTAATAAGAGGAAAGAGAAATTACATTGTTTGCGTCAATAACCTTAATGATTTTGGAAAGTGAACTGATAACATAAATCTTGTTATCCTTATACACGTAGAAGTAAGAATCAGAGAAGTCACAAGCAAGATACTTAGCACCCTTTAAGCTAACGCTTCTACCGTCAGCTGTTGTGTAGTTATCATAGATAGACTTAACATTCAAGGAGTAGTCACTTTTGTAAACAACGCCGTTCTCTCCATCCAATATAAAATAGGAGGGATAATCCGTATTATGAGTATCAGTGCAGATATCGGTAAAACTCTCAGCTTCTACAGTGAAATCAAAATCATCACCGCTGATAGTGGCTGCAGGAGTATATCCTATGGG
>JAZNQM010000104.1:0-22851 GCA_045590175.1 Acutalibacteraceae bacterium
CGCAGTTATATTCGGCTAAAAGCCGAGTGTTATTCGCTTTGCGAGTTTAGGAGCGAATAAAATATCACTAAAACCGAAAGGTTTTAATATCACTTTGCCGATAGGCAAAATAACACTGTGAGACCTGTCTCACAATATCACAATTAAAATATTTTTTGAGACAGTAAAACGGATGTGCAGAAATTCTACGCATCCGTTTAATATTTGTCTCATACCATAACAAGCAGGACATTTAGGCACCCAAATGTCACTTGTTAGGAGAACCTAAAACCCTTTTCTAAACAAATATCATCTATTCGATAAATTGGAATTTAGAGTTTTCTTAAATTATCTATTCTTTCAGGATTTTCAGACGATGCCCACTCTTTCAATGTGTTACAAGGGAATTGAGAACATTTTCCGCAATGTTCTTGATTTTTTTGTGAATTACATTTATATAAATCGCATTCACCCCAAAACACTTTTCCTTCAATAGTTTTACAACCCTTACAGTTTTGTTCAGTTTTGAATTTACATAAATCACAATCAATTCCACAAATACTATAGTTTGCCATATTATCACCTCGTCAAATTAGAAATTGTCTTATTCCATATCTTTTATTTTTTTATCATAATAATTATAAATTGATTTGATCTCATCATTAAGTTGTTTGTATATACATTTAAGCGAAACTCCCAAAACTATAAATAGAATTGTTATAAATACTAATAAGAGAAAAATAATCCAATGCAATCTAAAATTTAATAAATCAAGATTAGATATTTGAAATAAAGTTGTTATTCCAAAAATCACACCAACGATTAAAAATGTATTTGCTAATAATTTGATTTTGTTAAACTGGTATTTCTCCTTTACCAAATTCTTATTTATCGGTCAGTTGTATTATAGCATAACTTGACTAACAAAGAAAGAGAATATTATAAACACCCTTAGTTTTTTAAAAAATTACGGGTGTTTTTGTAACATGTTGTACTGTCCTTAACAGTACGACTGGTACCAGTCGTCTTTTTGTGTATGGCAAAGGAATAGTTGGCTTTTAGTAAATATTTATACGGCATCGGTGAATTTTGTGGTTGAAAATGCAGCTTTAGTTTGGTATAGTGAACTTGAGCAATAAATTTATATTCGAAGGGTGATCGCTATGAGAATTACAGCGGAAATTGAAAATAAAATTGAAGAAATGATTTCCCTTATGACCTTGAGGGAAAAGGTTGCATTTTGCCACGCGAATTCTAAATTTACCTCTGCGGGTTTGGAACGCATGGGGATTGAGGAGCTCACAATGTCCGACGGACCTCACGGAGTTCGACCCGAGGTAGCAAGGGATAGTTGGGAGTGTCTCAACCGACCCGAGGACGACTGCACATATTTGCCTACAGGCACCGCCCTCGCCGCCACCTGGAATCCCGAATTGGGAAGGATATTCGGCGAGACCTTAGGAAGTGAAGCACGATATCGCAAAAAGGATATAATTTTAGGTCCGGGGGTCAATATCATCCGCACCCCTCTTTGCGGCAGAAACTTCGAGTATATGAGCGAGGACCCTTGCCTTATAGAAAAGATGGCACAAAACGTAGTAAGGGGTATCGAGTCGCAGAACACCGCCGCTTGTGTTAAGCATTATGCCTTAAATAACCAGGAGCTGGACCGAACAACAGTTAATGTAGAGGTAAGCCGCAGAGCCCTGCAGGAAATCTATTTGAGGGGCTTCTATGCCGCAATTATTGAGGGCGGTGCATCCTCGGTTATGGGTGCCTACAACCGCTATCTCAACCAGCATTGTTGTCATAATGATTACCTGGTTAACAAGATATTAAAGGGTAAATGGGGCTTCCGCGGCGTTTTCTTGAGCGACTGGGCGGGTGTCCACGATACCGACGAAGCAATAGCCCACGGTATGGATATAGAGATGGGCACAAGCAAGCCCTATAATGAGTATTACCTGGCGGATGCGTTTTTGGAAAAAGCCGAAAATGACCCCGAGGTTGCGGCACTGCTTGACGACAAGGTCAGACGTATTTTAAGGCTGATGTTCAGCATCAAAAAGGGTGACCCCGAAAGAAAATCGGGCGAGTTCAACACCAAAGCCCACCAGCAGGTTACATACGACATCGCATCCGAAGCAATGGTACTGCTTAAAAATCAAGATAATCTTTTGCCCATTGATAAGTCCCAAATCAAAAAACTTTTAGTGGTGGGACCCAATGCCAACGTCAAGCATTCTCCCGGTGGAAGCAGCAGCGGTGTGCATGCTTTTTATGAGGTTACTCCCCTGGAAGGCATCAAAAACCGCCTCGGCGACCTTTGTGAAGTTGAATATATCAGCGGCGACTTCCAACTGCAGTATAACCCAATCCCAACCCAGGATATGAACATCGCCGACCACAATGCAGGTTGTCGCGGTTGCAGAATAACAAGCTATCGCGACGGCAAATCGGAACTCACCGTTTCCAACACCGCAAGCATTGTGAAGGGAAATGCAGATTGCTACGACCTGGAGGTTTCTGTGTGCATACCCCGGGACGGCATATATTCCTTTGAGTTTTCAGCCACAGGAGAGGCAACCGTCAGTATAGACGGCGGCGAAGCTATGAGGCTAAACCGCGAGCCTTGGAACCCTAAAGTTGTTGTGGAAGACAGTCTTACCTGCAAAAAAGGGCAGAACGTTTCCTTCAGCTGTCACATCGACAAAAAGGGCGACGACAATATAGATTTTTCAATTAAGTGGCTGACCCCCAAGGATTTCGAGGGCTCCTCCAGTGAAGCGGAGTTGTTATCGAAGGCAGCTGAGGCAGATTGCGTTGTTTATTGCGGCGGCATTGACCACAGCTTCGACACCGAGGGCTGTGACAAGTGTACAATGATGCTGCCCGCAGACCAGGATGTAATCATTCCTAAGCTGATTGATGCCAACCCCAACACAATAGTCACTATAACCGCAGGCTCTCCTGTCGCTATGCCTTGGCTCCAAAAGGCGAGGGCGGTGCTTTGGACCTGGTACGCGGGAATGGAGGGAGGCAACGTCCTCTGCGACATACTCACAGGTGATATTTCTCCCTCGGGTAAAATGCCCTTCACCCTGCCTCGCGACTATGCCGACACGCCCGTTGCAAGATACGGCGAATATAAGACAGGCAACTGCAAATACAACGAGGATATTTTTGTGGGATACCGCGGCTTCGATAAGGATAATATCGAGCCTCTGTCCCCCTTTGGACACGGACTTTCCTACAGTGAGTTCGAGTATTCCGAGTTGTCTGTGGAAGCTAAGGAAAAGGGTGCAGCGGTTTCATTCACAGTGAAGAACGTTGGCAATGTAGCCGCAAAGGAAACGGCTCAGGTCTATATCGGCGACCCCGAGTGCAGTGTTGCCCGCCCGCCCAAGGAATTGAGAGGTTTCCAAAAGGTGGAGCTTAAAGCGGGCGAAAGCAAACAAATCAGTTTGGAAATAACCGAGCGTGACCTTTCCTTCTTCGACGAAGTCACCGATGACTGGAAGCTGGAAAATGGCAGATTCACCGTCTTTGTTGGCTCCTCCTCAAGAGACATCCGCTTGACTGGTGAATTCGAGATTTAGCATTTTTATTATAAGGAATATAGAATACAATGATATATGGTATGAGGTGTTATTTTACTTTCTTAATATAATCAATATCCTGCAGGATTGCACCATACTCGGACCATTCGCTGTCGTCGACAGGGGAGTAGGTACGGATGGTCGCTGAGCCCTCCGCCGTGTCGATTTCAAGCAGCTGAACGGGGTTCTTGTCGCCACTGTGGAAGCAGCCGAGGAAGCTTACGATTTTGTTGTTGTTTACTCCGTAATCCACTCTGTGGGTGGCAGAGCCTGTGTGACCCGAAAAAACGAACTTGACGTTTTCGTATTGGCAGATAACCCTTTCGTACATAGTCTGAGGTGAATTGTGACCGTAGTCACATTCGGGGTAAATATTGCCGTCGGAGGTAAGGTAGGAGTGGGTAGCAACAATAATATTGTGGTCGGGATGGCTTTCTATAACCTTGCAAGCCCAGGAGATAACCTCTGTTCGGGGCCAAAGCTCAAGGGACAGCACCAGCCACTTACAGCCCGCCGCATCAAAGCATTGATAGGCGTTGTCGATTTTTCCTTCTTCAAAAAGGGCAAGCCCTTTATATTTACTCGCAGGGAAATATTTATTAAATGCGGTGGTATCACGGACTCTTTCCCTTGTGTTGGAGGGGTCCGCCGCAGAACCGCCCACACCTACCGCCGCAGTGTCGTGGTTGCCAAGGCATAGTGCAGTGGGGATGTCTGCTTCGGTGAGCAAGTTCATAGCCTCCGCCGCAATCTGCAGTTGGCTTTCGTCCTCGTTGCCCCAGTTCACAACATCTCCCGTGTGAATAGCACACCTAAGGTCCAGCCCAGTGCGGTTGTCAGCAAGCCACTGGGTTCGGTTAGAGAAGCGTTCATCTTCGGTGGACAGAACCTCTTGCTGGGTGTCGGGGAGAATTGCAATGGTGAATTTTCCGTCGGCATCCTCGGGCGTTGGAGCCATTTTGCAAGAGGAAAAAAGCAGAGAAAAAACAAGAGAAAGTCCTATGAACCTACATAACGTTGTGAATTTCACGATATCCACTCCTATAATATAATACTTGCATAAGCAAATTATATCAATAATCCCCGAAAACATCAACGATAAATATTCAAAACTTATTGCAGTAACTTCAGAAGTTTGGTATAATACAATCAAATTAGTTTACGAGGAGCAGTATAATGAACACAAAGGTAAAAAAACATATGAGTTTTATATTGGGAGTGGCTATCTGCTTCCTGTTGGCAGGTGTGGCGGTGCTTTTGGAACGGCTTATACCGGGCGAAATATTAGGTGCATCCATTATAGCACTGTTTATGGGCACCATTATCAACAGCTTTTTTCACCCCGACTGGATAAAGCCTGCTCTGAAATTTACCTCTAAGAGAATCTTAAAGGTCGCCATTATCCTTTTGGGCGCATCCTTGTCAATTAACACGATTATGTCAGTGGGCAAGATGACCTTTTTCGTTATGCTTTTCACCTTTGCTATGTGCTTTGGCGGTGGCTATTTTGTTCGCAAGATATTTGGCCTTAACTGGAAGCTGGGCAACCTTATTTCCGCTGGAACGGGAATCTGCGGCGGCTCGGCTATTGCGGCGATTTCTCCCGTGATTGATGCCGACGACAAGGACATCGCTTTTGCTATGTCCTCCACCTTTATTTTCGATATGGTGATGGTGGCATTGTACCCGATTATGGGCAGACTTTTAGGGATGACCGACATCGCCTACGGTATATGGGCGGGAACCTCGGTCAATGATACCGCCAGCGTTGTGGCTTCCGGATATGCCTTCTCCGAGGCGGCAGGGGATTTTGCCACAATGGTTAAGCTTACCCGCACCATCGCGATCATCCCCACTGTGCTGGTCTTTGCCTACATCGGCACCCGCATTAAGCAAAAAGAATTAAAGGCGGCAAGCGGGGGACAAAAGGTAAATATTGTGAAAATCATTCCCTGGTTCATCTGCGGCTTTCTCCTTTTGGCGGGACTTAACAGCTTTGGCTATATTCCCGCAGAGGTTGGCTCGGTAATTAAGACCGCAAGCAAATTTCTTATGGTAACTGCCCTTGCAGCCATCGGTCTTAGCACTAGCCTCACCGACTTTAAAAAGGCGGGTCTTGCCCCAATGTTCTACGGAATCACCATCGACACCTTGGTAACCCTCACCGCACTCGGTGTTATCTGGTGTATGGGTCTGATGTAAAATAAAGCAATTCTATAAGCTGTCTTTACAGTAAGGGTTTATAATTATTTTCCCACAAAGGAGCGTTAATGATGAAAAAATTCATTGCATTAGCTTTATCCTGCCTTTGTATTCTATGCTTTGGCGGTTGTAAATCCGCCTCTCCTAAGCCTGCGGACACCATAAAGGGTAATCTGAAAACCTACTATGAAATGCCCGACGGCACCTGGAAAATGGACGAATATACATACAAATACAGATTGGAAATCAGCGGACGGATGAACAATGCCGCGAAGAATTCAACCTTTGTATATTTAAGCAACGTTGAAAGCATCACCTTTGACGAGGCTTGGAAGGCGGCGGGTTTCAGCAGCAACACCGAGGATTATTTTGCTATAGAAGAAGCCGTGCTTGTGGAAATGAAATAGGTTGCTGTAAGGGTCACCTCAAAAGAGGGTCACAGCGGCGAAACAAGAAAGAAGTTTGCAGGCAGAATCCAAGAATTTATCGAAAAGCTTAAGGCCGATAGTAACGACACCGTCGCTCTTTTCTCCCACGAAGGATGGTTGCGGGAAAGGTTAGATATCGTGATGGGTGTACCGATGCCGAGAGAAAAATTGTACTGTGCTGTATTCGAGGCTGATGACGAAACCCGGCGGCTTCACAGCTGGATAAACCTGCCATAGGTTCTTTTGACTCAAAAAAGAAGGCTCTTCATCGAGAAGAGCCTTCTGCAATTTGCACCGAATTGAATTTTAGTCCTCGGGTTTGGTTTCCAGCTTTAAGGGGAAGTCGCCGAGTTTATTCACCTTGAAGCCGTTCTTTTTGTATTCCTCGTAGTCGAATTCTTCCAACTCGTCGATGGCGAGCTTGTGGAATTCGTAGAAGTTTTTCCACCATTCGTAGCCACTGCCAAGCTCGGCGTTGAGGTAAGCATCTGCAATGTCACAGGCCATTGCGGGAGCAACGTAGAAAGCACCCATAGCAAGAACGTTTACACCGTTACCTGTGATGGCACGGAGAGCGGCGGGAACGCTTTCAACAACACCTGCGTGAACGTGGGGGCATTTGCTTGCGGCGATGTGGATACCCATACCTGTACCGCAGAAAAGAAGTGCTCTTTCAAATTCACCTTCTGAAATCATAGCACCAACGCGGAGACCAACGCGGTGGAACATTAAATCGGTATCGTCGGGGTCGGAATCGGCTTTAACACCCATATCGGTGATTTCCCAGCCCTTTGCCTTAAGGTGGGCAACAACGGCTTCCTTAAGAGGATAACCTGCAAAGTCTGCACCAACGACTAACTTCTTGTCTTTAACCATTTTCATTATGTAATACTTCCTTTCGGATTGAAATATACGGGGCAGCCAACTGCCCTATCCACTTTTATAGAATAGCATAATTTATATCGGGTGTCAATGAATCCGTAAAAAGTGGATTGTTTTATACCGCGTTAGGATAGAATTGTACAAATATCTACTTATATTTTCCACTCACCACTTGGATATGGTTTCCAGTAGGTCCTTAATTTTGATGTTTTGAGGGCAGATTTTCTCGCATTTTCCACATTTTATACAGTCTGTAGCTTGCGAGCCGTCTTTTGGAAGAGAGGATTTTGCCTCCTGACGAGTGATTTTAGCCGACAAGTGTTTATTGTAAACAGCAAAAATGTCTGAAATCGGAATGTTACTTGGGCAAACCTCGCCGCAGTAGTTACATTTAGTGCAGGGGATTTGCACCACCTCCCGTATTATTTCACGGGCACGGTCGGTGGCACGGAGCTCGATTTCGGATAAAGGCTTGAATTCCGCAAAGCTGTTTATGTTATCCTGCATCATATCAGTATTGCCCATACCCGAAAGCACCATAAACACCTCGGGAAAACTTGCAGCATAACGCAGAGCGAAAGAGGCATAACTGCCGCTGGCGAGATTGTCGAAAACCTCCGCCGCTTTTTTGGGGGGATTTGCAAGATAACCACCCTTTACAGGCTCCATAACTATTACCTTTTTACCGTGTTTTACTGCCACGTCATAGCAGGCTTTACTTTGCACGGCGGGGTCGTCATAGTCGAGATAGTTTATCTGCAACTGCACAGCCTCGATGCAGGGCTGTTCCGAAAGTATCATATCTAAAACATCAGCAGTGTCGTGAAAGGACATTGCAATATTGCGGATTTTACCCTGACTTTTAAGCTCATTCAAAAGCCGAAAGCTATTGCACCGCTTGTGTTTTTCGTATGACTCTTTTGTCACGCTGTGGATAAGATAAAAATCGAAGTAATCCACACCGCAGAGGGTGAGCTGGCTTTCGAAAAGAGGAAGTATATCCTCTTCGGCCTCGAAATACCAATCTGACAGCTTGTTGGCCAACACATAATCCTCGCGATTATACCTTGCAGCAAGACAATCGCGGATTGCGGTTTCGCTTTTTCCGTCAATATACCCGTGGGCGGTGTCGAAATAATTAAAACCGGCACCAATAAAGGCATCTATCATACGGCAGAACTCGGGATAATCCACTCTATCTCCGTCCATTTTCAGACGCATACATCCGAAGCCTAAATTTTTCTTAACTTTATCAAAAGGCATAAATGCTATTTCTCCTTTTTGACTTAAAACAGATAAAAACCGATTATCCCCATAACTATACCGCAGAGCATACCTGCCACTACGTCCTTTATAAAATGCACACCGCAAAGCACACGACTGATGGCGAGTATAAGTCCTGCAACGGCAATTACAATGCCGGCTACAGGGCAGGTGTAGAAGGCGGCAAGGGCGATTATAAAGGCACTGAAGGTGTGACGGGAGGGGAAGGACTTGCCGCGGGTTTTCTTAGGGTACAAGGGCTCGATATCCCACTTTTCGTAAGGACGTGGAAGATTGAGAAAATGTCGCACAAGGCTTAATATAACAAAACTGACAGCAGGAACGATAAGGTATTTATATCTTGTCGGGTTTTGTGTTGCGATAAGATGCACCAAATAAAGAGGATAGAAAAGATAGATGCACCAGGTTATGATTTTCCCTGAAAGCACCGAGAATTTTACCAGCCCTTTGCGGGACTTAACCCAACGTAGCAGGACACGGTATTTTTCCTCCTTCATTTTGTCACATCCTTTAATAATGTTAATCAGAATACGCTGATTTTTTTAATTTTATAGTCACCGCTTGCGGCATTTATGCGAAGCGTCACATTGCGGGCACCTAACTTTGGCAGAGGGCAGATTGCCTTGTGTGCAATGTGGAAGCCGCGGTAAACAACCTTGCTTTTGCCGTATTCCTTGGGACCGATTTCAAGCTGGAAATCGGTTACGTTTCCACCGTTTTCGGAGATTTCCTCCTCCACTACAACATATTTGATAAGCTTGTCCTGAGGTGTTTCCAGTGTAAAGGCATTGTCCTGCATTTCGGGATTTTCTGCCACAGCTAAGGGAGAGCCGAACTCCTCCTTGATTCTGTCGCCAAACTCCTTGAGACGGATTTCATCCTCGCGAGGAATAAGTCCGCGTCGGTCGGGTCCCACGTTCAGAAGCATATTGGCACTTCTGCCAACGGAATATATGTAAAGACCTAATAATTCGTCTACCGATTTTCGTGCCCACCCATCATTTTCACTGTAGAACCATTGTTCGCGAAGTCTGAAATCGCATTCGCCGGGGATGAAACGGGTTTCTTCCAAAAAGGTTGATTCGTCGGTCAGCACCGAGAATTCCAAGGAATCCACTTTCGGTCCATCGGTAAGACCTGCAACACCCGACTCGTTTCCTATCCAGCGGGTGTCGGGGTCCCACATATTGAAGATAAGTATTTCCGGTTGCATTTTGCGAATTGCCGTGGTTATTCGCGCAGTGTCGTATTGATGATTTTCACTGCCGCAACCATCGAACCATATATAGTCAATCTTGCCGTAGTTGGTAAGCAACTCGCTTATCTGATTTATGAAATAATCATCATATTCTTTATGGTCCATCTTTACCGAGCCGAACTGGGCGGGGGAGTAGTAAAGACCGATTTTGAGGTCGTGCTTACGGGCGGCGGCACAAAATTCTGCCACAACATCGCCCTTACCATCCCTCCAAGGGGTGTTGGCAACCGAATAGTCTGTGTATTTTGAGGGCCAGAGAGCAAATCCATCGTGGTGCTTGCAAACAAGAATTGCATATTTAGCACCTGCCGCTTTTACGGAGGTTATCCAATTTTCGCAATCGAGAGCCGTTGGGTTAAAGCCCTTCGCATCCATTTCTATCAAATCCCAATCCTTGTGGCCTTCGTAGAAGGTGCGGATGCCAAAATGGAAAAAGGCACCTAATTCCCAATCTAAAAAGTCTAACTGTTCTTTCTTTATTTGCATTGTAATTCCTCCTAAATTTTGTTTGAATCAAAGAATATATTTCAGTATATATTTTAGTTTTTGGGTTGTCAATAGAAAAAATCGTATTGCATTTAAAAAGTGCAAAGCAACCGATAAAATCACAAAAAATATGCGTTGGTATAGGCCTTTTTGCCGAAGCTGTCCTGAATCCTTATTCGCACATAATTGTCGGTGTCGCGAAGAGGGAAGGTGGCTTTGTTGAGAGAATCTCCGTTTTCAGAAAACTTTGCCGCCGTTCGCCTGCCGCCCGTTATCAGATGTATGCTTTTGGCATCGGAGCATTTGACTGTTAGCTTATCTTCTTTTATTGTGATTTTATGGATTTCAGGACCCGTTGAGGAATAGAAATTTCCGTTTTTAAGGGCGTCCATTATGCTTTGATAATCGAGTTTCGGTGCATCAATCATAACCCAACCGCCGAAGGAATCATTAGCGGCGGTGCCTATGGGGGACTTATCGTCACAATCGTCGGTGGCGGTGCAGAAAAGTCGGTTGCCGCGGCGTAAAAGATGGTCATAAACCGGCTCGTCGTCGGGGAAGCCTAATCTATTGCAGGAGTGGTTATATATCTCAACCGCAAACAGACCTTTAAGCTCAATATAATCGAAGGCATTTTCCAGCGACCAGGAGGGATGGTTGTAGGAAACCAAAAAGCCCTGCTCGGTGGCACCCTTGATGATTTCATTTATGCCCTCTGCTCCGTAAACTCTGTCGTGGTCTTGGTGGGGTGCTACCAAGGGGGAGCTATATTCATTTAAGAATTTATCATAGAATTTATTGTAGAAAGGAGTCACCGTATTGTGAGGATCAAAGGAATAAAAATTCAAATGGCACACCTTAAGCCCGGGGCTTTTAAGGGTGGATGAGGTGGGGTCGCCGTCCTTAATGGCAATCTCGCAGGCGGTAAGGGGAAGAAACTCCTCGTCGGCAAGATGGGAGTTATCTATAATATGTTCGTGGTCGGTGAAAGCCACCACCGAATACCCACGCTTTTTATATTCCTCTTTCAGCTCCTCGGGAGAAAGTCTGCCATCGGAAAGATGGGTGTGAGCGTGCAAATTCGCCTTGAAAAATTGTTTGCTTTTACCTAACAGTGTTGCCAAAATAATCAACTCCAAACACGTGTGTTTTCAAATATAATATATCATATCGAATCTTATTTTACAATAAAAAAACCGCAGTCTGTATCTTTTTTGCAGATTGCGGTTTGCGGTTATTTTGCATCATCGGCAGGAAGCTTGATTTCTCCGTTTTCTTTTTCAAAATCTCTTATGCATTTTCGAATCAAATAGAGTATCTGACCGTTTGCAGACCTGCCCTCGTATTTGGAAATATAATGTAATTTGCCGTGTAAATCGGGCGGGACTTCGATACCTAAATGCTTGTTTTCTTTATTTCTCAAACACAACACCACCAAACAATCTCAATTTAAGTATACAATAAGATTATTTTGTGATACAATGTTGTTGGTATACTTAAAATAAGTAGACTAAATTGTGTTTGGACGGTGTTATTTTATGGTATGCACATTCTTCGGTCATAGAGATTTGCATATAGATATCAGTTCGGATTTAGAAAGAATCATTACAGAGCTGATAGAGAATAAAAATGTTGATAAATTTTATGTCGGAAACCAAGGCATGTTCGATGCGGCGGTTAGAGGTGTCTTGAAAAGATTAAAAAACAAATATCCTAAAATTAATTATTTCGTGGTGTTGGCGTATATGCCCGTAAGTGATATTAACGATAATTATGAAGATACCATATATCCCGAAATTTTAGAAAAAACACCTCCTAAATTTGCCATTCCAAAAAGGAACCGATGGATGATAGAGCAGTCGGATTTTGTGGTTGCCTATGTTACTTGTGATATAGGGGGAGCTGCTAACTTCAAAAGAATCGCTGAGAAGCTAAATAAAATCGTTATAAATTTAGTGTAGATCAAAGCAAAAAAGGATGCCGTTTTAATTCGCGGCATCCTTGGATTATTTTACAGCAACTACGACTTTCGATTCTTTGCCCTTTGGAATTTCGATTTTTACAGGATAGGTTGCGAAGCCGCCGCAGGGGTTGAAGTTGCGGCGATTGCGGGAATAGTCGGAGGTGATTTCGCCATCCGCCTTGAGGGTGAGGGTACATCCGTTACGCTTGACAGACAGGATGTTGCCCTCAATTTTCACCTCGTCGTGACTTCCTGCCACTATGGGTAAAATAAGCGTGGAATCCTCGGCGACCACTGAGGTGATTGTTACTTCGTCGCCGAATTGATAGGTCATTTTATAATCCACATCGCCCTCAAATTTGTCGTTTTTAAGCTGACCCGAAACTATGAAAAGCTTGTCTGCTTCGTTATAATCAACTGCACATTCGCGGTTGTAGATATTGGTATAATCACCGCATACAATTCTCGGGGTCTGACATTGGCAGATTTCAAAAAGAGCATATTGTGTGTAACGCGGGAACTGCTGATTATTTGCCTCCTCCAGGAAATAATAGGGCACACTGGCGGCAAATATGGTGCCGTAGCGATCCTCCTGCAAAAGGGTGAGGGAGGCGGTTGAGTATTTATAAGAAGGAGAGGGCAAATCAAAGCCCGAAACACTGGCACGCCATTTGTCCGCCCGCAACAAATGAAGGTCGGCAGAGGGGTAGTATTTGTATATTTCGCCTTTATCGAAGGGCAACTCTGACTCGGTGTCATAAGTAAAGCCGAGATTTACCATATCGGCGGCGGATTTTGCGTGGCAGAACAGGTGGTGTGTGCAGGGAAGCTCATTCTCCTCAATATACATAGGACCGCCGTAAAGCATTCCGTCTTTGGAGCAAGCAACGTACTGCATAAAGCTGCGGTGAGCCACCTCGCGGAACATAGGGTCTACGTCGGCAAATCGAGCATAAGCCCCCTGACAGCCGTCACTGGTGCGACTGCCCCAATAGGTCCACTTCATCATTCTGATTCCGAAGCTGTTGTCCCAGCCGCCGTCACTCAGCATAAAGGGCAGGAAAGCGTAAAGCTTATCTACCAAAAATTCCTGCATTTTTTTATCCTCGGCAAGCTGAGCATAAAGGCAAAGGGAAGGAATGGTTTCCTCAATATCGTATCCGATATCCACCGCACGGCAACCCTTTGGGGAGAGTATCTCCAAAGCATCAAAACCTTTTTTGTTTTTGTAATCGGAATACTCACCCCACAAAAGCCCGTCCTCAGAAAAATAATGAGGGGCTTTTTTTACAATTTCGCGGGCTTTTTCCATATAGCTTTCGTCGCCTAATGCTTTTGCACCGGCGGCTAATGTGCCTGCAACCGAAAGCTTATAATTAATCACCGTATCACAGGTAGGAATATAATCGGCACAGAAGTCCAAACTTTTTTTGAGCTGTAGAGTGAGCCTTTTTTTAAACTCGTCGCTTATAACCTCGTCGCAGTAAATAAGTGCCTCGGCAATGCTGGTGCAAAGGAAGGTGGTGACAGCCGACCAGTTGGAGTTCTGGTCGTTAAATATACTGCCGTTTTCCCGAAGAACATTGTTTTCTGTCCAGGTGAAAACATTTTCCGCGGCTTTTGTATATTTCATATCTCCAGTGACCTTTGCGGCGGTGAGTAGTGGGTATACACTGTCGGCAATTCTGCCGTGGAACCTGCCGCAGGCGGGACAGTGCAACGCGCCGAAAAAGTAGGGCTCGGGGCGATTGGTAATCTGCAGCTCACAAAGCTTATCACACCATTCGATAAGGGTTGACTTGTAAATATCATTCATTATTTATCACATCCTTACTGGGAAATTATACCATATATTCTCAAAAAAACATTAGACAAATTACACAGGAAATTGTATAATTGAACCATAATGATGTTTTAGGATTGAAAAGCAAAAAAACATACTTAAAATTGAATTTGTGAAGTAGACAACAACGGCTTAATGTTGTATAATATAAGGAGTGATGGTATGAGTGAAATTGTTGCTGTGAATGACCTGCCTGATATTATTTTTATGGATGACCAGCAGCGAGGCTGCATACATATAATGTCCCAAAAGGCGGGTTTTTCTCTGCCACCCCACAACCATTACTTCTACCATATAAACTTTGTCCTTTGGGGAAGCGTAGAGATAAGGGTTGCCAACCAGACCCTTTCGGCGCGTGCAGGCAGTGTTTTTGTTTTGCCCCCGGGCATTCCTCACAGTCTGTATAGCCCCCTGGGCTATGGGCAGATAGGTCTTGATGTGGTAAAGGCGGATGCAGGTATCTTCCGTTTGGCAGCCGAAACCTTCCGTAAATGCCCTGCTATTTTCCACTTAGAGTATCTTGTGAATGAATTTAAGAATCTTGGGATTGACCTTGTAGACCTGACCCACATTGAAAAGCTTTCGCTTTTTAACTTTGTGGACAGAATCATTCTCAACATCGTAAGTAAGCAGATTAACCCTAACCGAAGCGATTTTAGAACCACCCTGCAAACTCTTTTTAAAAAAGAGGATGTATACTCCCTTTCGGTGGATGATATATGCCGACATCTGTTCATAAGTAAAACCCATTTGGAAAGACTTATGAAAAAGACCTACGGTTGCGGTGTAAAGGGATATATCAACAGCAGAAAGCTGGCAGATATACACTACTATCTGATTGAAACCGACCTGTCGGTAGGGGAGATAGCAAAGCGGCTGAGGTTCTATGACTCGGCTCATTTAATAACCTTTTTCAAGCGGCACACAGGCTCCACCCCTGCCGCTTTCCGTAAAAACCTAAACAATCGAAAAGGAGAAAAACAATGAAAAAGCACACAATCAGAATTTTAAGTCTTTGCCTCAGCTTTATGCTGATGTTAGGCGTACTGCCGATGAACGGTTTTGCGGCGGAGGACGCAGGCACCACAGTGGAAACCGACCTCGCAAAAATCACCACATTAGAATCCGACATTGTCAACAGCAATAAGAACATCGTTCTCGGCTACTCTCCCGCCGCAAAGGGTACCGAGGGCACTTACAGTGTTTCCCAGACCTACGGTGAGGTGGTTGACGGAAACCTTAACAGCAAAATCACCAACGCTTCGTATATAACCGACGGTGTTATCAACTCCAGCGGCACCGCCACCTCCTCTCACGCAGATATACAAAGCTTCCCCCAAACTCCTGCCGAGGGTGAATGGGTTGACGGATACGTTGATTTTGTCTTTACCTTCCCCGCCGAAGCAAGTATCACAAACCTTTTCATTGCTTCTGCCGAAAATGCACATTTCACTTCTCACGCCTACGAAGTCTACGCCGCCGACGATATCGGTACACTTTTCGCCGCCGACAGCAAGGTAATGAGCTATGATAATACCAACCACAGCAGAGCACAGTACATAACCTTTTCAACCGTCCTTAAGGCTAAATACTTAGGTATCAGAATCACCAAGGTTGTCTGGGAGCAGAACACCTCGAGTTATGCTTATTCTTATTGCCGTATCAGAGAAATTGCAGTTCTCGGCAGTTGCGAAATCCCCGAGGAGCAAAGAATAGTTAATCCGGCAGCCGCCAACCAATGTATAGCCGATCTTAAAACAGACTACAACCTTTTGCAGTCGGGGTATATCACCCAAAACCAGGACATACCCTCCAGTGTTATGTATACAGGTAGCAATCAGGGCACACCTGTCAGCGGAGGTATAACCACAAACTCCAGCTCCGAAAACAAAAACAATATGATAGACGGTGACGTTTCCACCAATGCCGATGCTAACTTAAAAGTAACCTTCTATGATGAAACCACCAAGGAATTCTATTCCGACAGTTATCAGGACGTTACGTTTGTTTTAGGAAATGAAGCCGTTATTGATAAGATGTTCATAGCCCAGCGTACCGACCCGAAATTGATGGCAAATGAATATGATATTTACGTTGGCGATACCTACGAGAGCCTTTACACAGAAGCCAATCGCAAATGGACCTACGTAAATGCTACCAACGCGGTTTACCAGACCTTCCAATTCAGCTCCCCCGTAACCGCAAAATATGTTGGCATTCGTTTCCGCAAGCCGGTTACCTTCCCCGAATGGACCTTGGCTGTTGGCAGCGCTTACTTGAGAATTTCCGAAATTGCAATCTTCGGTGAATACACAACACCTCCCACCGACCCCACAGAGCAGGCAAAAATTATTGACACTGCCGCCGCAAACGAATGTATTGCAAACCTTAAAACTATTGATAACCTGATTCAGTCGGGCTACGTTACAAGAGACGAGGACACCCCCTCCAGCGTGCGCTATAACGGACTTAACCGCGGTGCGGCTGTAACAGGCGGCATTTCCACCACCACCGGCCCCACCGCCAACGGTATGATAGACGGCGACGTTAACACCACCGCCGACGCAGGCCTTAAGATTGTTTATTACGACGAAACAACCAAGGAATTTTACGACAACAGCTATCAGGATGTTACCTTTGTTCTTCGCAACGAGGCCACTATCGATAAAATATTCATAGCCCAGCGTACCGACGTTCGGCTTATGGCTCACGAGTACGAGGTTTACACCGCAAACACCTACGAAGACCTTTATAAAGCGGCCAACCGCCACTGGAGCTTTGTTAACGAAACCAATGCCCGCTACCAGACCTTTAAGTTCAGCTCACCCGTTACCGCTAAATACGTTGGTATCCGTTTCCGCAAGGTGGTTACCTTCCCCGAATGGAACCTTGGTGTTGGCAGTGCCTATTTAAGGCTTGCAGAAATTGCTGTTTTCGGTGAATACAACGTGCCTTATTACGACTACAGCGTTACCTCTAATAAAGGCAGCTTTATAAACGAAAGCGGTAATATCTACAAGGACGTTGAATTCAGTCATACCTTGCCTTTGGTTGAGGGCGGCTACACCTTCGACCATTTGGAAATCAACGGAAACACCGCTGAATGTGAAATCGACCCCGCTCGCAACACCGTAGCCTTCGGCTTCAAATTAGAGAGTGATATGAATGTTGTGGCGGTTTATAACGATGACCCTACAACCCTTACTCCTAAAAAATTCAAGGTAAAAGACGGCAAGGTGGCTCTGCCCATCAACTCCATCGCTTGGGAGGCTCGTCAAGGCTTCGAGGAATATCCCACCAACATCGCAATCAAGGATGGGGACAACATCTATAAGAATGGCGAATGGATTAAG
Source organism: Acutalibacteraceae bacterium (assembly GCA_045590175.1). GTDB lineage: Bacteria > Bacillota > Clostridia > Oscillospirales > Acutalibacteraceae > UMGS1532. Next base: position 17,278 of record JAZNQM010000104.1, read on the forward strand.
GACGGTATGAAGCTTGTGCTTTTCGCAGGCGGTGAGATCGCCCAGGAGCTGGACATCGTTCCGCAGTATGACTACAACGACGATGGTGATGCCAACGTAACCGACATAATCGCCGCCGTTGACGGAATGTTGGGTAACGAAATCACAGAGCACGGTAAATTTGTATTTGACGGCAACTGCAGCGACACTCTGACTGTCAGCGATGTAGTTAAGGCGAGAAATGATATTTTAACCCGTGCAGACGGAACAAGTGATTACACAACAAGGGAGAGCAATATGAAGGACTTCAAGTTTAAATCAATGGGTAGAACTATTCTTAACGAGGATAATTCTCTCTTCTTTGAAAATGCCGCCAGCGGTATTCTCTTTAATTTGGATTGCTATGGCGATGTGGTTGCAAACATCAATGCCAAGAGTTCAGCACTTACCTATTATACCCTTATAATCGACGGCAAAAAGGCAGAGGTTACCACCCACTTCAAGGGCGACCAACCTCTCTATCTTGCCAAGGACCTTCCTAAGGGTCTGCACACCTTCGAACTTTATGTAAACACCGAAGGTCTCACCATTAAGGATATTACAGTAAACGGTGAAATCCTCGATGCTCCTGCCAATAAGGACTTGTATATTGAGTTTGTTGGCGACTCCATCACAAGTGGTGTCGACACCCTTTGGCTTGACCTTGACGGCGACGGCAAAACAGAAAGAATTGACCCCACAAGAACCTCTAACGCTTATCTTTCTTACAGCGTTCTTACAGCTAAGGCTCTCGATGCCGACTGGTCCAATGTTTCCATCGGCGGCGGTACAATGACCGACCAAAGAAAGAACAATCGAAGCTGGATTCCTTTGGTATATAAGCAGAACACACTTTTCTCAAATAACACCGAATACACCTTCCCGAGGAAATCCGACGTTCTCGTTGTAAACCTTGGCACCAACGACGAACAATGGCTGAAGAAGGACTTTGGCAACACTGCAGTAGATAAGCATCAGGAAGCCTTTGCCTCAGCACTTGACGATTTGATTGAGTACGCCCTCGAAAAGAACGGCAGAGATATGAAAATTGTATTTGCCTTCGGTCTTATGTCAGGACCTACCGGTACCACCGATGACAGCTACGGCACCTACGCTCACAATGCCTATAAGGCTAAGGTTGAGGCTTTGAAGCAGGAGGGTATTGATGCTCACTACGTTCGTCTTACAGCTCGTAGAGGCGGCGGTAACGGACACCCCAGCTACCTTGACGACATTGAGGCAGCAATGGAGCTTTCCAACTTTATAAAGGAAAATGTTTTAGACTAATAGACTATGTAAAAAGCGTGGCAGACCTGAAGGTTTGCCACGCTTTTTGCTGTATAAATTTTAAAATCAGACGAAATAAGGATTGGGTTTAAAAAGAAGTGCGATAAAATCTATAAATACACCTATTCCAAACAAACCACCGGTAAACAGATAGAGAATACCCATACCTATTTTGCCTTCATAGAATTTGTGTGCTCCAAAAAAGCCCAAGAAAAAGCAAAGTGCCACGGCTACCCATTTGTTTTTCATTCTTCCTGCGAGAGCAGCATTGATGTTGGTGTTTGTATTGACGTTAGAATTGTTTACAACAACCTGAGGTGCATTGTTTTCACTTTCTAATTTTTCAACCTGACAGCCACAGTTTGTGCAAACTACTGCACTGACAGGGATTTTCGTTCCGCAATGCTTACAAAATTTGGTTTCAACCGCCGCTTGGGTTTTGACTTCTTGATTTTCCATATTTATCCCTCCAAAGATATTTTAATACAATATATCACAAATTGAGATATTTGTCAATATCTCGCCCTGAGATTTTATATAATAATAAAAACAATATCTCAAGGAGCAAATATGCGACTAAAATATTTAAGGGAAGTTCGTGAGTGCACGCAGTCACAATTAGCAGAGTATCTGCATATAAAACAAAACACTTATTCTCAATACGAAAACGGACAAAGAGGTCTGCCCACAGATATACTCATAAATCTTGCGAGGTTTTACAACACCTCAACAGATTATATATTGGAGCTGACGGATAATCCAACACCATATCCCACAAAACGAAAATAAAGTGAAACAGCATCATACAATAGAGTTATTTCAAAAGAAAACAGCGACCCCTCGGGTCGCTGTTTTTGTTGCTCATATTAATCTTAAAGCAGATGCTTTACAATTTTCGGAAAATCCATATAGTTGTCTATTGTTAAATAGTTGAAGTCGGATTTGTAAACCGATTCGTCGTTGCCACCGAGACCATAGTCATCACCGATGTAGACCACTTCACTGTGGCTGAAGATCTGCTCCTTGCAATATAAATCCAGAGCATAATATTTGTTGTAGGGCTTAGGTGCCATATCAAAGGAGGAGGAACCGCCCACAAACACGCAAAATTCGGGGAAGGCTTCCGCAATTTCTCTGTATATTTTTCTCCTCTTTTTGCGGTCCGGGTCGAATTTCAGTTTATCTTGGGGGTTGGCTTTGGTTCCCAAAATAGGGAAGGTTACGCAGCCCGAGGGATGAAATTCCACCGAGTCACCGCTATATTCCGTGAAGCCGAATTTTTCGCGTAAAAGATTGATTCTGTCGGTTATTATCTGACGGTCACACTCCACCGATTCGTTTTTCACAACCTCGATAGATTCGGTTTCCGCATTGTAAATTCCGTATTGCATACCGTAGTTGCCGATGATGTCGATGGGGAATTTCTGCAGCTGATTGAAAATTCTTTCAACCTGTCCTGCCCCTACCATCAGCAGCTTGTATTTTTTCGAAAGACCCCACAAAGCCTCCAAAATTTCCTTTTCGGGAGGAGTTTTGTGTTGGGTCAGGGTTCCGTCTAAATCCATTGCTATAAGCTTAATTTTGTCTGACATAGGTAGTCTCCAAATCTATTCCGTAATTTCCCAATAATACCGCCTCGCCGAGGGCGGAAAATCTTCTAACACTCCGTATTCGGGGTCGTAGAATTTTCCGCGAAACCAAAGAGACCAATGCCAGCATTTCGGGGTTTCAAGGCTTAAAAGGGCTACCGGCGGAAGCTGGGATTTGTCCTTAACCTGGGTTCGCTCGTCACCACAGGAAATACCCAAAACCTTTAAGGCTTGCTTCATATCCCGAAGCGCGGTTTCCCGCTCTGTTTTAACTATATCCACTATCTCCTCGTAAGTTTTCCCCGAAAGCATTGAGAGTACCGCCTGCCCGCAGGCAAGGGGATTGGGCTCAAAGAGATGTGTAGGGCTTTTTACCAAAGGCATTTTATACCTCCAAATCGCATAAAAACCACCCTCTTTTATTAAAAAAGAAGGTGGTTCTGTTTTTACAGTGCGGCCTTGATTTTTTCAATCATTTCGGCGTATTCCGCGTCGGTCAGATACACCTTGTCGGGGTTCATCTGGAAGGTGCCGCCCCATTCGTCGCCGCCTTCATATTTGGGAACCAGGTGCATATGAAGATGACAGCCTGTGTCACCGTAAGCACCGTAGTTGACCTTCTTGGGTGCGAATGCCTTGTGAAGTGCCTTTGCGGCTTTGCAAACGTCGTCCATAAACAGATCTCTTTCCTCTTTGGAAATGCTGATCATTTCGCTTACGTGGTCCTTATATGCCACAATAACACGACCGGGCTTGGACTGTTCTTTGAAAAGAATCAGCTGGCTGACCCCAAGGTCACAGATTTTAATACCGAATTTGTCCAGCAGCTCGCCACCCATACAATATGCACAATTATTATCTTTCATCGTCTTTACCTCCAAGGGAATGATTTTCAAACATATTCTAAGCCTCTCAAAAGGTTTTGTCAAGCAGGTTAGGTCAATTTTAACACTTTAATGTTTTTGTCGTTTTGGAGCAAATTATCTATAAGCTCTCTCCTGTCCCACAGCAAAACCTTTTCTTTCTTTGCAAGCTCTATGGAGTTGGTTGTGAAATATCGATTAGTTACGACAACCGTTTTTCCACAACAATAATATTTGCTTCCCCTTATTGCATTGCGGATTATGTGGGCATCAACCTCGTCGGTGCCAATAACACATTTAATTCCAAAAACGCTACCTTCTTTCTCTGCCAAAAGGTCTATTCCGCTGTTAGTGGTTGCCGCCTTTCGCACCTTTTCAAAGCCATTGAGAATAAGCAAGCGCTGGCAATACAAAACAAACATTTCGGGTGTCATAGTGTCTAAATCTATGGTGGTTTGCGTGGGTTGGTCTTCTTTTCGCAGAAGATATATCACACCGCAGACAAGAGAAATTACAACCAAAATTAGGAGAATATACTTCAACTTAATGACTGATTTTAAAACCAAACTCAATACAATTAAGATAGGTAATAAAGCGGCAGATAAATTGTATCTTCTTCTGTTTTGACGGTACTTTCTGTACCAACCATAGGAATTACTCATAATACTCACCATCTGATGTAAAAAGTTTGCCCCAATCAGACTCTAAAAATTGAGTGATAATTCGTTTATATGTAGCGTAGTTATCTTCGTGAATTACAAACACAAACGAGCGTTGAGTTCCACGATGGTATGTAAGAACCATTATCTTTGCATTTGGAAGATATTTCAGCATTTCGCGTTTGGCTTCTTCCCATTTTTCGGCTGTTCTACGACCCTTGTGACAATAGTAAACAATATTTTTGCCCGAATTGTAGAAATCAACTATTTCGCTTTGTGACGCGAATTTTTCAGAATTCTTCTGGCTAATTTTCTTTTTGCCGAGCAAACCGTTGTCGGGGTCCATAAATATTAAATCTGTACCATTAAGGGTAGACATAGCCTTAATGTGCCATTTTTTTCGCTCGGCTTCTCTTAACTCCCAGGATAGCTTGTTTGTATTCAGAACGTCGCTGAAGTAAACGGCATTCGGTATCAGCCCGGCGGATTCGATGTTGTTAACATTTCTGCCCTGAGCCTCAATGATTTGTCTCAAAGACTCGAATAGAATCGGGTCATATATACGCTCCGTAGGGTTATACAAATATGATATGAATTTTCCGTCGGAACTGCTGTCGTCGGGGGTTAGGTACCAGTTTATGCCAATCCGCACCTTGTTGGTGGCAAAGTAGCGTAATAGTCCGTATTTACCGTAGTCACCAACATCACCAAAATATTGATTTTTCATAAATCATCACCTCGTATCTTTATGTTTATATTGTAATTTAATCGAAGTACAAACAAACGGACAATTAAGTTATTTTGTAGTAATTGTATCAAAGATGCTTTTGATTTTTGACATAGAAGTTCTATTTCAGTTGCGAGTTGCTCTGAATATATGAGTAAATAATTTTTAGACATGTGAGCCACCTCAAAAAATATTTTAGCACAAAACAACTCTTAAATCAACGGCAACAGCCGTTGTATACCATCAATTCCGAGAGGAATTGCATATCATCAAGACGGAGTCTTGTATATCATCATTGCGAAAGTTTTTTTTGATACACACCTAAAGGTGTGATGATATACAGTCCTTGCGGACTGATGAGATACAACGATAGCGTCGCTATCGTTGATGATATACCACCTGCTTCGCAATGGATAAAAAATAAGACAGTC
>JAZNQM010000105.1:0-35901 GCA_045590175.1 Acutalibacteraceae bacterium
ATCATCACCGCAGGTAATGGTGAGGGCGACACCCCCTACTATACCAACTCCTCTCACCTCCCCGTTGGCTATACTGAGGATATCTTCACAGCTTTGGACGTTCAGGACGAGCTTCAGACGCTTTACACTTCGGGTACTGTATTCCACGCATTCCTCGGCGAAAAGCTTCCCGATTGGAAGGCTGCCGCAAATCTCGTTAGAAAGATTGCTGAAAACTATCGCCTGCCCTACTATACCCTTTCTCCCACCTACTCGGTATGTAAGAATCACGGATACATCCAAGGCGAGGTTTACACCTGCCCCGACTGTGGCGAGGCAACCGAGGTCTACAGCCGAATCACCGGCTACTACCGTCCCGTTCAGAACTGGAACGACGGTAAGACTCAGGAATACAAGGAGCGTAAGGTTTACGATATCGAAAACTCCAAGCTTACCCACAACGGCGTGTTAGAAACAGAGGATACTTGCGACTGCGTAACAGAAGGTCTTGCCGACGGTAACTACCTTTTCACCACCGCAACCTGTCCTAACTGCAAGATTGCCTGCGCTCAGCTCGACAAAGCAGGTGTAGCATACCAGAAGCTTCTCGCCAACGAGAATGCCGAGCTTGCCACCTCTTTAGGTGTTAAGACTGCTCCTACCTTGGTTGTAGTTGCAAACGGCGAAATCGGTAAATACACAGGTGTTTCCGACATCAAGAAGTTGCTTAACGCATAAGGCAGAAGTCGGATTTCAGACGACAGATAAAGGCTTCCCCGCGGGGAAGCCTTTGCAATACAAGAATAGTAACTGTTTTAATGTAACCTTACTCGTCTCCCTCTTGAGAGGATACTCCCTTGTTAGGGTAAGCAACTTATCTCGTCGCCCCTTGAGAGGGGAGACAAGGTCTGAGATGTTTTCAAGCTCCATAGTAAGGGGATGCGAGGACTGGTTTTGTGGGTGCCCCGTAAAAGGGGGCAAAACAGGAAGATGAATTTACAAATTAAGGGTGATAAGTATGTACGATATTATTATAATCGGTGGCGGTCCTGCGGGACTTACCGCCGCACTATATGCCCGCCGTGCCAACAAATCTGTGGTGGTTATCGAAAAGGGGAGCTTTGGCGGTCAGATAACCTATTCCCCTAAGGTTGAAAACATCCCGGGCTTCCTCTCCCTTTCCGGCAATGAGTTTGCCGAAAAGTTAGTTGAGCAGGTGTTGGAGCAGGGTGCCGACGTGGAATGTGCCGAGGTAACGGGCATCAGCGGAACCCACATAAAAACCGTCCACACCGACGACGGTGACTATGAGGGAAAAGCAGTTATAATCGCTACAGGTGCCAAGCACAGGATGTTGGGGCTGCCCCGCGAGGAGCAGTTTGTGGGCGAAGGCATTTCCTTCTGTGCCGTATGCGACGGTGCCTTCTACAGCGGCAAAACCGTTGCTGTAATCGGCGGCGGAAATTCCGCACTTCAAGAGGCTTTGCTCCTTTCCGATCTGGCAGAGAAGGTTTATCTTGTGCAAAATCTTGACTATCTCACAGGCGAAGAAAAACTGCAGGAGCAGTTGAAATCCAAAGACAACGTTGAGATAATTTTAGGTGCTGTGGTGGACGAGCTTTTGGGCGATAATGAGCTTAACGGCATCAATATAAGGAACGAAGCGGGTGAAATCCGTCAGCTTATCGTCGACGGAATGTTCGTTGCAATCGGTCTTGTACCTCAGAACGAGCCCTTCGCGGAATTGGTTTCTCTTAATTCCTGGGGCTATGTGGACGCGGGTGAGGATTGTCTTACCTCCGCAGATGGCATATTTGTTGCAGGTGACTGCCGAAGTAAAAAAATCCGCCAGGTTGCCACTGCCGCCGCCGACGGAGCCATTGCCGCCCTCGCCGCCTGCGACTACCTTGACAGATAAAAACTAATTTCAAAAAATAAAACCTGAAAGGTACTAACCTTTCAGGTTTTTTGTTGCGGTTTTGCGGTTTAATTATTCGCCTTTGGAAGCGAAAGCCTTGTTGATAAGCACGGTGGAGAGGGCGATAACACCTATAACCACGAAAATAACCAGCATTCCGATTCCCATTCGGGGAAGCATTTCAAGAACTCTTGCGGGGTCAAAGCTCAAATCGGAAAGACCGCCTGCATTTTCTGCAGCGTTGGCTGCGGTTTCAATAGCTTTAGATAATGTCAACATAAGAATTTTCCTCCCTTAAGCAGAGGAGGAGTATCCAAACCCGATTTCTACGGGACGATTTTCACCTCTGCTGTGTTAAAATACCCGCAAATCCGTTAGGATTTGCTACGTTTTGTGCCGTGCCGATGCAAAAATCGGCACCGTAGAAATTCTGCCGTTTTAGGCAAGTTCGGTTAACCAAACATATTGAGGATGATACCGCCGGCGATAACCGAGGCAATCTGACCCGAAACGTTAACACCGATGGAGTGCATAAGCAGGAAGTTCTGGGGGTCCTCTTTAAGGCCCATCTTGTGAACTATACGACCCGACATGGGGAATGCGGAGATACCTGCGGCACCAATCATAGGATTGATTTTCTTCTTCATAAAGAGGTTGAGAAGCTTTGCGAAAAGCACGCCGCCTGCGGTGTCGACAATAAATGCGATAAGACCGAGTCCCATAATAAGCAGGGTTGCAGGCTTTAAGAACTTGTCGGCGGTCATATTAACGGCAACGGTGATGCCGAGGAAGATTGTAACCAGGTTTGCAAGGGTGTTCTGTGCGGTTTCGGAAAGCTGATTGAGAACACCGCACTCGCGGATAAGGTTACCGAACATCAAAAAGCCGATAAGACCTGTTGCCTGGGGAACGATAGCGGAAGCCACAACGGTGATGATGATGGGGAACATAATTCTTGTGAGCTTGGAAACCGATTTCTGCTCGTAGGGCATACGGATAAGACGCTCTTTTCTTGTGGTGAGAAGCTTGATGATGGGGGGCTGGATAACGGGAACCAGAGCCATATAGGAATATGCGGCAACCGTGATGGGTCCAACGAAATCTGAGCCTAAGGTGTTTGCAACGGCGATGGATGTAGGACCGTCGGCGGCACCGATGATGGCGATGGAAGCGGCATCCTTATCCTGGAAGAAGATGGAAGCCATACAAAGGGTAAAGAAGATACCGAACTGGGCTGCCGCACCGAAAATCATAAGCTTGGGATTAGACAGCAGGGGTCCGAAGTCAATCATAGCACCGATACCGATAAAGAGTAGCAGTGGGAACAGCTCATTGGCAATACCCGCATTGTAGAGGGTTTTGAGCGCACCCGATTCCATAACTACGTTATCTATGATTTTTTCGTGGATAACGTCGGCGCCGGGGATGTTAACAAGCAGGGTACCGAAGCCCATGGGCAGGAGCAGAGTGGGCTCCATATCCTTGGCTATTGCAAGGTAGATAAGCACACCGCCAATAAGGAGCATAATCAGATTGCCGATGCTGAATTCTAATAGGTTGGCATACAAAATGTCCATTTAAATTTTCCTCCAAAAAAATTTTCAACAAGACGATTTTAACATATCCAAAAGGAAAAATCAACAGTTTTGGGCGGGCAACAGGATTTTATTTAAGGCTTTGCCGACCTTTAGCCACAAAAAAATCGAAGACACCCCGAAGGGCATCTCCGATTCGATTTATTTTAATGGAGGATTAATAGTTCTCTGCTCTTACTTCGAAGTAGCTCTGAGGATGGTTGCAAACGGGGCATACCTCGGGGGACTTTTTGCCCATTACAAGGTGTCCGCAGTTGCGGCACTCCCACATAGTTTCCTCAGCCTTCTCGAATACCTTCTTCATTTCAACGTTGGAAAGAAGCTTGCGGTATCTCTCTTCGTGGGTCTTTTCGATAGCGGCTACTGCACGGAACTGCTCTGCTAACTCGTGGAAGCCTTCCTCGTCGGCATCCTTAGCGAAGCCGTCGTACATATCGGTCCACTCGTAGTTTTCGCCCTCGGCTGCTGCTGCAAGGTTAGCGGCTGTGTCGCCCAGCTCACCTAAAGCCTTGAACCAAAGCTTTGCGTGTTCCTTCTCATTGTTGGCGGTTGTCTCGAAGATGGCGGCTATCTGCTGATAACCCTCTTTTCTTGCAACAGATGCGAAGTAGGTGTACTTGTTTCTTGCCTGGGATTCGCCTGCGAAAGCGGTGAGTAAGTTCTGTTCAGTTTTTGTGCCTTTGTAGTTCATTTTTGTATCTCCTTTTTCTTCTTGTTTTTCTTCTTGCTTTTCAAATTTGGATGCGGGGGCGTGGCAGAGGGGACATTCGTAGTATTCACTAAGCTCGCCCTCGTAGATGTAGCCACAGAGTTTGCACTTGTACTTTGCCATTTTTGTTTCCTGCCTTTCAGTGTTTGTTAATTTGCTTTTTTACATTTTGGACAGCTGCCGCAGAACACCAACTGGTAGTCCTCCACCGAAAATCCTTCGTTCAGCCCCTCGGGGAGGGGGGTATCGGGAAGGGTGAAATCGAAAACCCTGCCGCAGTATTTACATCGGAAGTGGGCATGGGGTTCGGTGGTGAAGTCGTAACGGTCGGGAGCATTGGCAATCTGTACTCTGAGGATGTCGCCGTCCTCTGCTAAGGAGTTGAGGTTTCTATACACCGTGCCCTGGCTGATGTTGGGACATCGGGCGAGGACGTTTGCGTATATCTCCTCAGCGGTGGGGTGACTATGCAGAGAGCGGACAGTTTCCAAAACCAGAGTGCGTTGAACTGTGTTCCGTTTCATTAATAATCACTCCTTAATAGGAATTGTTACTAATTAGATTATACCAAGAAATTCCAATTTGTCAAGAGCTTTTTTGAAAATTTTTAAATTTTTTTGTTTTTCCTATAGCAGGTCACGGTGGCGGAAAGGGAGCAACAGCGGTATTTTGCGACTTTTCTGAGAGGAATGTTTTTACGAAAATCCGCTATATACAATGTATATTATAAAACTCGATTATTAATTTCTTAAAATTTGCATAAAATATAGAGGACAAAAAAAGAATGGAGGAGAAATAATGCCTGAACTTAATTGTAGCGTTTCGGAATGTGGACATAACGTGGAGGGACTTTGCAACCTGCAGCACGTGGATGTAGCAAGGGGAGGCAGGATGGCAGACACCTGTTGTGCCAGCTTTACCGCTATGAAGGATTTGAGTTTTTTGGGGGCGGTGAACTCTGTCAACCCCGAAAAAGCTCAATACACCACAGGGGTGCAGTGCAGTGCCGAAAAGTGTCACTATAATTTTGGAAACTGTTGCAGTGCCGACCGAATAAAGATAGTCGGCGGCAGCGGAGCAGGGGAATGTGGCGACACCAAATGCGGCACCTATAAGCCCAGATAACAAAAAAGCCTTCCGATAAAGGAAGGCTTTTGACTTTAGCATATTATTTGTAGGCTAACATAAAGGTTTGGAAAGCCATTTCGCTTCGTAACCGCTGTGAGTTATATGCGGCAATGCTGGAGTTTTCGGAAATTTCACTGAGCAACTGATTATTTCGAACAGAAGTGCGGGCAGATTGGACTGCAAGACTTACCATTTCATTAGATTTGTAATTCAAATCCTGCAACTCGCGATATACTCTATGTTGGTTTTCCAAAAGCAAATCCAGCTTTGAGGAAATCTCCTCCATAGTGAGCTGCAACTCATCGTGACGAAGCTCCTGCATAACAAGATAGTAAAGACCGTCGGCACCGTCAAGCTTGTTGGCAATTCCGAGCCGAAGGAACTCATACATATAACCAATGGGTATCAGGTTTCTGAAATCGCCGTCTATCCCCATTGTTGAATAATATCCCCTTAGCTTGTTGGTAGCTTCGTTTTTGCGGTTAATCAGGTCGTTCCGCATAGAGATTAAGACGTTTCTCTCTGCAAGCTCACGTTTTACACGAAGGTGGTCGTTAGAAACAGCCGCATCGTAATTATTGCAGGCGATTTTGTAGTTGTTCTCTATGTCTTTATTTGCAGATGACTTTAAAGAAATACCAACAATAAGTCCGATAACTGCACCCACAATACCACCGATTAAGCCCACGGTAATCAAACCGCCAACGGCACTGAACAGTTTTACGAAGAATCCTGTCTCACTAAAGAATCCCCAAACAGCTCCAATGATACCGCCCAAAATACCGCCGAAGCCTATAAAAGCATAAATAGATTCAAACACGCTGAAATTATTGTATTCCTTTTTAGGCTTTGCAAATGTTTTGGGAATACCCAGTCGGGAGATTTCTGAGTTTAGTCTATCAATACTGCAAGACATCAAATAGTTGTTTTGCTCCATATCATACAGTATCGAAATGCCTTCTTTAAGGTTGTTGTCTGCCATTTTGGTTTATTGTTCCTTACTCATTGAATTTTGAACATAGTTAGTTATGGATCTTGCGATAACAAAGGGTGCAACGAAGGTTCCCACAACAATAGCAAGACAGCCTTTAACAAAGAAATAAATAACCCAGCCGATGAGGGGCATAAATAAAAATATATTGGGCTGGATTTTGTTAAGTGCTTTCCAACCAAATATAGCCAACACCAAAGCAACAATCAGGGGAGCGTAGGTAGCGTCGGCGAAAACAGTGGGGAGAACACCCATCAGCAAAAAGATAATGGCATAGAGAACAATTATCATTCCAGCCTTACCTGCACCGGAGCATATAAACTCCTTGAAAGAATTTTTTTCGTTCATATTAATCATCTCCAAAAAATTTAGATCGCAAATGCTGATCTTTAACACCATTATAGCGAGAAAATGTGTTAATGTCAAGAAAAATGTTGAACTTTAGCACAAAAGTGAGGGTAAAAAATGAAGATATACGATTATTACGGAAGAAAGAACCTCTGCGGAAACAGAGTCAGAGAGGCGAGATGCAAGCAAAGATTGACCCAAAGCGACCTGGCAGCGAAGCTACAAATAAAAGGAATAATATTAGAGCGAGACAGCATAAGCAGAATTGAGGCGGGAACAAGATTTATCGCAGACTATGAGTTGCTTGTGTTGTCGGAAGTGCTAAACGTGGAAATCAGTTGGCTGTTTTCTCAGGAATAAGCATAAACTGATTTTTACAAAATTGAGTATTCAAGCAAAGAGCCAACAAAAAAAGACACCCTCGGGTGTCTTTTTTTTGGAAGTAAAAATTTATTCTCCCAAGGATTCCTTGGATTTAACGGTGACCTCTACTTGGTAACAGGAGAACATATCGTCCACCTGTTCGGCTAAGGGCTTGGGGGTCACAAGGCTCACGATGGGAACTATTACAAGACCGCCCAGCATTGCGATAACGCCGCAGTTGATGGGGGACTGGAGAATTGCAGGGAAGTAAGGACGGAACATCATATTGAGAAGCATAATACCCGCACCGAATAAGAAGCTTGTCCAAACGGCAGCCTTGGTGGTTTTCTTCCAATAGAGTCCGTAGAGGAAGGGAGCTAAGAATGCACCTGCCAAAGCGCCCCAGGAAATGCCCATCATATCGGCGATGTAGCCTAACTTATCCTTATTAAGGGCGATAACTGCCGAGATAACGATGAACACAACGATGAGCACTCGCATAATAAGAACCTGTTTTTTCTGGCTCATATTTTTAATGAGGTGGTCCTTGATAAGGTCGAGGGAGAGGGTGGAGCTTGAAGCCAAAACAAGGCTGGAAAGGGTGGACATTGATGCGGAAAGCACAAGCACGATAACCACGCCGATAAGGATGTCGGGAAGTTTTTCCAGCATTGTTGGGATGATGGAGTCGAAGCCGCCTGCGGGAAGGTCGGTGGCGGGGTCAACCGAGAGTTGTGCTGAGAAAAGTCTGCCGAAGCCGCCTAAGAAGTAGCAGCCGCCCGCAACGATTACTGCGAAAACTGTGGAGATAATTGTACCCTTGTTGATGTCCTTCTCGCTTTTGATAGCATAGAACTTCTGCACCATCTGAGGCAGTCCCCAGGTGCCGAGGGAGGTGAGGATAACAACAAAGAGAAGATTTAAGGGGTCGGGACCGAAGAAGGAGTTGAAGGCTCCGGGGGCTGTGCCTTCGAGCTCAATTTCGGCAAGTCCGTTTAGGGCTTCGGTGAAACCGCCGTTGCCGTTAAGCACTGCACCGATAACCAGCACAATGCCCACAATCATTATGATACCCTGAATAAAGTCGTTGATTGCGGTTGCCATATAGCCGCCTGCAATAACGTAAATACCCGTCAGCACTGCCATAACGATAACGCAGACCGAGTAGTCAATACCGGGGAATGCCATTGAGAAAAGTCGGGAAAGACCGTTGTAGAGAGAGGCGGTGTAGGGGATTAAGAACACGAAAACAATAAGCGAAGCCGCGATTTTAAGGGCGGGACTCAGGTATCTTTTGCCGAAGAACTGGGGCATTGTGGCACTCTCTAAGTGCTGACTCATAAGCCTTGTCCTACGACCCAGCACAATCCAGGCAAGCAGAGAGCCGAGAACCGCGTTGCCGATACCAATCCAGGTGGAGGCAATACCGAACTTCCAGCCGAACTGACCTGCATAGCCAACAAATATAACGGCGGAGAAATAGGAGGTTCCGTAGGCAAAGGCGGTGAGCCAGGGACCTACCGAGCGGCCGCCGAGAACGAATCCGTTTACATCAGTGGAGTTTTTGCGACAATAGATGCCTACCGCCACCATACTGCCGAAGAAAACTACCAACATTAGAATTTTGAGCAACATTTTTATCACCTGACAAAATTAAGATTGATAACATTTTACTACACTAAAGCACTAAAGTCAAGGCATAAATCGGGTGAAAATCGGGATTTTACTTGAAAAAGGAGAATATTTATGGTATTATCAATACGTCGGTAAGCTTGACGGCCGCGCACACCCTCGCGGTGTGTGAGGAAAGTCCGAGCTCCGCAGGACAGAATAACGGCTAACGGCCGCCGGGGGTAACCCCAGGGAGAGTGCAACAGAGATATACCGCCCAAGCGGCTTGTGAAATTCACTTGATGGCGAAAGCCGCCCACTTGGGTAAGGGTGGAAAGGCGAGGTAAGAGCTCACCACGCCCCGTGGTAACACGGGGGGTCTGTAAACCCTATTCGGAGCAACACTAAGTAAGGCTATACGTTTGTCCGACGTGCCTTGAAAAGTGGCTGGAGCTGTGCAGTAATGTACAGTCGAGATAGATGGTCGTCCCAATGACAGAACTCGGCTTACTGCTTACCGACTCAGATAACAGACAACAGACGGCAGATATCAGACCTCAAAAGAGTGCTGATAATTGCCGTCGGTCATCCTACCGCCAGAATGATGTAGAACACATACGTAATCAGCAGAGCAGCACCCAAGGCTTTGCTGCTTTTTTGTTTTATAAGGGCGGGAACAAGGGCAAGAAGAATTATCCCGAGGCAAACGGGGATATCAAGTCGGGCGAGGTCGGGGCTGATGGGCAAGGCTCCACCCGAAACAAGGGCACAAAGGGGCGGAATAAGGGTCAGGTCCAGAATGGTTGCACCTAAAATATTCCCCGCCGTAAGGGAAAAGCTGCCCTTGTGTATTGCTGTCAGGGAGGTTGCAAGCTCGGGGAGAGAGGTGCCTAATGCCAGCACCGTCACTGCTACTGCCTTTTCACTAATACCAAGAACATCCACCGCCAAGGCTTTACCCCCCGATTGGAGCAGTTCAGCCCCTAAGGTTATTCCGCCACCACCTAAAATAAATGCCAAAAGCCGCCGCAACAGGGCGGTTTTTTCTATGGGAGAAGCTGTGGCGTCGCTAAGGCTGTGGTATCCGAGGCGGAGGTTTTCCCAGATAAACACCAGGAAAACGACAAGTAATAGCAGTGAGCCCAATATATTCACTTCGCCGAAAATACCGCAGACCAAAACCGCTGACAGGGATATAATCAAAAGCAGGGATTTCAATAAATAGTCCCGCCGCCGAAAATCCCCCTGCATAACCAAAAAGGTAATACCTAATATAAGCCCCACGTTTGCCGTCACCGAGCCGATGGCATTGCCCACCGCCATCTCTGTTTCCCCTTTGCCCGCAGCTATCAACGACACTAACATTTCGGGGAGGGTTGTGGCAAGACTCACCACCGTTGCTCCCACTATGAAGCGGGGGATACCCGAGACTTCGGCGATAAACTCTGCTGCATCAACAAAGAGGTCACCTCCATTGATTATAAGAAAAAGCCCCGAAACGATGCAGAAAAAGGTCCAAAAGGTTTCCATAAAAAATCCCCCCATATACAATGTATATGAGGGGAAATATATTTATATTTATTTTGCAAAGATGCTCTGCAGCTTCTTGTTTTTGGAGACATATTCCACCGAAGCGGCGGCAGCCTTGGAGAGGTAGGGATACTCAGAAAGCTTGGGGGCAACGACGGTTTTGAAAAGCTCAACGTCATTATAGAATGCACCGCCGAAAATAACGGTTGTGATGGTGGCGATAACACTCTGGTCGCCCTCAACGTAATGCTTATTGAGGAAATTGAGGAACTTGCCGAGAGCCTTTTCGGTGTCCTTGCCGCCACGGGCTAACTCCAGCATTCTCTCCACACCGTACTGCTTGTAGAACTCAACGTAAAGGAAGGAGCCGACGTCGGTCATCATTGCCTTATATGCGTCGCGGTACTGTGGGCAGATGTCTAAGAAAACCTTTGTGAAGGCTTCAATAGTGGGAGTTTCGCCGACAGCCGCCTTGGTGGGCATAGCTATCTTGCTTGCTGTCTTAACGGCTTTTTTAACGCCAAGCTCAACCCTTAAGGTTCCTTCGAAATCGATGGCAACCGATTTCAGGTCACGCTCGTTGTGGCTGTTGTCAAAGAGATATTGAGAAAGGGTTATGAACTCAAGCTGTGCACCCTCCTCGGGCTTTGCACCTTTAAGCTCAATAACGCTTGTTTCTTCGTTGTAGTCAATTTTGGCGGCAAAGCCGTCCTTTAAGAAAATGCCATCCTCAGCGGCGGTAAGGCCAACCTCCGAAAAGAAGGGGGTCAGCAGTTCGATTAATTTGTCATAGTATTTAAACATAGGGGTCACATCCATTTTCAAATTGATAGTTCTATTTTACCTTATATCGATGACTTTTTCAACCATAACTTTTGCATTGTCCTTGTTGAGGGCAAAGTGCATAGTATAGGTCATAGCATCTGCCATACGGAGCATGCCTATATCGTTGGGATGACAGCCGTCGGTGGTACATTCTTCACGGTCGAGACCGCCGAAAAGGGAGAGACCGTCGATATAGTAGAGATTTTTGTCGCCCTTTTCAATGCCGTATTGGTAGGTTTTTTGAACTGTGATGCGACGGCGGATATCACTTTCTTTATCTAAATAAAAATCGGGCTTATTCATTAAAATGATGGGCAAATCAGGATTCTTCTCGCGAACAATTTTGTAGCCCGCAAGATGGGTTTCTTCGTAGTATTCATCCGAGGGGGAGTTGTGGTCGTAGTCGTAAACAAATGCCGACATAGGGATTGTGGCAATATATTCCATCAGCCCCTTCTCTGCTCGGCAGGAGCCCGAGAAACCCAGGTTTATATAGTCAAAATCTAACCTGCGGGAAAGGTGGGCTTGATAGGTGATACCGCTTCGTGCGGCACAGCCGCCCTGGGTGATGGAGGAGCCGAGGAAAACAACGGGTTTCTCAAATTTATAAGGTGTTGCCGCCTCGATTTTTGCCCCTTCGGGCAGACCAATTTCCAAAGAATAAACGTTTCCGTAGCAGGGCATATAAAGGGTGAAGTCCCTCATTCCTTCGCCTTTTAAGGGTCGGCTTTCGTTGACAATTCCCTGTCTTGCTTCGTCGGACCAGGAAACAAAGGTGCATTCAAAAATCTCCTTGCCGCCGAATTCACGGTAAAGGTCGAAGTTGTGATGGAGAAGATTGTTGCCGTTGGCACAGTACAAAACCTCGCCCGTGTCAGCCTTTATATGGATGCTTGTGGCATCGGTGCGAAAACGAACCCTGCCGCCTGCGGTGTTGGTGTGAAGCCTTTGCTCCTTCATAAGAGGGGCGGTCATACACTGGAACACAGACTCGGGCATACGGCGGAAGCCATCCTCCTCGGTATAGGGCAGCAGACCGTGGATTGAGAAGGGTGCTTCGGGAAGCTTATGAAATATATATTTTGTTTCCATTTTATTTTGCCTCGCTTTTATTTATTATCCCTAAACGTGTGAATAATTTTTTTGTTTTTTCGATTTCGGTTTCCTTAACCGTGGTTGCGGTTCCCATAAGGGGTGCAATCTTTTCCCGTTTATGGAGAAGCACGTCGAAAATACGGATGACCCAATAAAGAGGTAAAAGAAGGGGGGTCTTTAAGGAAGGATACCGCAGGGTCATATTTTTATAGGAAAGGAAGGCGGTTTTTAAAACAGAGGCTCTCTTTCCTATTTCAGCACCTGAGCGGCGAAATACCTCCCTTTGGGTTTCGGCATTTTCTACGGTGCCGAATATACCGCTGGATACAATGTAATTCGACAGCTCGTCGGTGACATCGCTCTTCTCTCCGCCGCAGAACCAGAAGTTTTGAAGCACATCTAATTCCCGACCCAAGGTGTCAAGACCAACAGTGGCAAGGGTGGAGTAGATATAATCAAAGTTCAGGATGTGACGGTAGTTTTTAAGATATAGATACATATCCATAAGCGGTCGGATGCCACTGCCACCATAGGTTATATGCTTTGCGATATGCACAATGGTGTAGATGTAAAAATCATCGTGGGACATCTTACGTCCTATAGCCGTGTTTTCCAAGGCTACGGAATTTTCCCAAAGGTGGTGCAGACAATCAAATTCTTCGTGCCCGTTCATCAGCTCGCGGTGGATTTCTATGCAGACAAAGGGAGGCTTGTTGTAGGTATCAACACCGTCGTTGCGGTTGTCGAAGCTGTAGCCTGAGTCCCGCATAAGCTTTTCGATTTTATCTGCGTCCTCCGGGTTTGTAAGATAATCTACGTCGCAGCTGGTACGCATATCCGGGCTGGGATAAAGCCCGCGGATAACACTGCCCTTTAAGAGCATATAGGGGATTTCGTTTTTGTCGAAAAGATTGCAGAGATATTCGGTTTCGGCAGATACAACGGCTGATTTCAGAGCATTGACATCCTGCCGTTTTTTCAGTTCTGCCTGCAATTCTTCGGGAACACCCGGGATATCCCTTAAAGCGTAGTACATAGGGATATCAATTCGGTGCAGGTTAGCAAGCTTTATAAGGGTGACAAAATTCACACCCTCAAAATCGGTATTGAGTGGTCGGCTCCCGAGAGAAGCTGCCATAATATCAATAAGGCATTTTACGGTTTTGTTCATTTATAACTCCAACTGGTATTTATATTACATATATAGTGAGCAGTTCCACACATCAACACCCGAGTCGGCAAAAACATTGCTAAGCCGGTCACGAAGTTCCTCACGGGTAACGCCCTTTTTGAGAATCACCTGCAGGAAGCCACCGCCGCCTGCACCACAAATCATCTTGCCGTCAATCATATCCTCGCAGGCAAGGAAAATCTGGTCGATACAGGTGTTGGTACAGCCGCTATCCAGCCGCTTTGACAACTCCCAATGTTGGGTAAGAGAACGGGCGAAGGAATCAACGTTACCGTTTTCCAGTTCTCGTTTCATCTGCCAAGCCATATTCTGAATGGAACGAAGGACCTCTAAAGTGTCGGGGTTCGCGCCGATATATCTACCCATAACCTCACGGAGGAGATTTCGGGCAAGACGACGCTGACCTGTGTAAATAAGACAAAATCTTTCGTTAAGCTCCTCGATGGTGTGTTCGTCTAACTCTAAAGGCTCCCATTCCACATTCTGGGTGATGCCCACCTTCGAGGTGAGAATTTTGATGCCGCCAACGAGACCGCCCATCTGGTCCTGCCAACCGCCTCCGGTGGACATAATCTGTTCCATCTGAAGCACGCGACTGCAGATTTCGGATTCGTCAACCTCCTCGCCCAGCATTTCGTAGATACCCTTTACACAAGCTGCTGCAAGGATGCTGGAGGTACCTAACCCCGAGCCGCGGGGGATGTTGATGACCTGGGTGGAGAAGTATATACCGCCACCGAGACGGGTAAGAACCTCAGAGAGGGTTTCCTCACCGCTTGAAGGGATGATGCCTGTGGCAATAAGGGCGGATTTGCTTAAAGCGTAGGGGTCGTGGGGGCTGTTGCAATCCCGCAGCTCCTCAATATCGTAGAACTCACGATAGGAGCCGTAGTCGGCACTGGTGAGAACAATTTTGTTTTCGTCAAGTCGGCGGAGCACAACCTCAATGGGGAAGCCATCGTCAAGAAGCATAGCGGCATTAAGCACGGTGCCGCCGTGTTCGTTGCAGTGTGGTGGGGTGTCGGTCCAGCCGCCGCCCCAATTGACCCTGACGGGAAGCTTGGAGATAACCTCATCCTTTTGGATTCTGCGGTTGGGGTTGTAGAAAATGGCGTTTTCGTTCTGCTCGATAATGGTGTCGCGGATTTCAGAGAAGCAATTTGACAAATATTTTTCCGCTTC
Organism: Acutalibacteraceae bacterium; assembly: GCA_045590175.1. GTDB lineage: Bacteria > Bacillota > Clostridia > Oscillospirales > Acutalibacteraceae > UMGS1532. The sequence goes on from JAZNQM010000105.1 coordinate 14,467, forward strand.
GGCACCCGAGCAGAGCTTGGAGAGATAATAGTATATTCTGATTTTACGACCGAAGTCGGTGCTTTCCGCTCGTTCTACAAGCAGGTTTTTAACACGGTTGCTGACACCGTTGATGAAAATTTTGTTTGCTTCCTCATAGGGTACAAGGCGGTCGATACAACCGATGTACTTTTCCACCATAACAACGTCGCTGAGTTTCTGTCGCCAGGGAAGGATTTCCCTTACGTCGGCACCCGCGAAGCTTTCGCAAAGGCTTTGAAGCTCACAGTCGGTACGGCGACCGAGGGTTGCGGCAACCGCCTCCTCGATGCTATCGCATACAGGGAAAAGAGGCTTTGTCCAAAGGGGTTCGTCGAGGGGAGCACCGAACCAGCGGCATTCCTTAGGGTTGTCGCCGGTGGCATACATTCTGACACAGAATCTGCCGTCGCGGAGCTTGAGACCGTGGAGCACCGTTCCGTCGGGGATGGTGACGTTTTTAAGGGTAATACCCGAAATTACACAGCCTGAGCCGATTGTAGTGTTCTCACAGATGTAGCTATCCTCTATGTATGTACCTTCACCAATGCGGGCGGTGGAATGGATGTAGCTGTTGGTGACGGCAAATTTTTTTGTTTCTACATTGCAGTAAACGCAGTTTGACCAGCCGAGAAATTTATAGTGTTCAATTTCCTCGGTAAGCAGATGAAGCAGTTCTCCCGTTGTGCCGAAGTGGATGAAGGAGGCGGGGGAGAAGCACATAAGCTTCATATTGTATTTTGAAATTGCCTGCCAGATTTCATAGCGGCAACGGGTCAGCTCGTCGGAAAAATCTCCCTCGGGAATTTCGTTGTAAAACTCTTCTAAAGTGGAGCCGCTGGCCAGTGGATAGAGAAAATCGGCATAGAAGCTTAAGCGAACTCGGTCGTTTACATAACGGTTGAACTTTTCCTCGGTGTCAACAAGGGAGTATAAATCATCCAGCAGATGACTTTCAAAGATGACAGCACCTGTGTCGATGTTCACCTTGTTCTGAGCGTTAACGGCACCTGCGGCTTTAAGGCTTTCCACCGATTGCTTGTGGAGAAATTTTCCAACGTTGCCGTTGTCATCGCGGAGGAATACGCCGTGGTTCTTGCCTGTTTCCACATCCTCTTTAATTGAGATTGCGGCGGCACCCTCGGAATAGAAATCTATCTGCAGAGGATTGTAAAGAATCAAAACATCACCCGAGCAGACCAGCATTCCGTCGGAAATTCGTGCCGGAATACCACTGGTGCCGATGATGGTTTCATCGAAAAGGGTGGAGCGTCTGCCTTGGGGCAGCTCGCGGGGAACGGGGGAGAACAGCTTTCCGCAGGCGGAATACTGAGGCACTCGCTTTGAGTCGCCTCCCGAATGGATAACCAGAATCTTAAGACCGCGGAAGGTGTTTTTGCCTGTGAACTCGCGGATGTATTTCATAACGGCAAGGGTTGCTCCGCCTGAGCCAACACGCTTACCCTCGGGGTCAGGAATGACGGCATAGTGGGTGTGTGGGCAGAGAAGATTGTGGTTTTTTCTATATTGGAGCTGGTCGCGATAGCCTGCCGCCTGTGCCTCATTGGAGGCGGTTATAATGCAAAAATCCCAATGAGGAAAATTAGAACCGCTGAGAGAACGTATATAGTCATCGTAGGAATCGATATACGATTGTTGCAAAAACAGGTTTTTATATTTAATCATAGATAGCCTGTCCTTTCGTTGTTGTGGATTTGCGGGGTATGTCTTTAGCGATTTTTATACATCTTTTCGTAGTAGTTCTGATACTCGCCGCTGATTATAGTTTCCCACCAGTCACGGTTTTCAAGATACCATTTGATGGTTTTCTTAATTCCGTCTTGGAATTTGGTTTCGGGGAGCCAGCCTAACTCGTTGTGAATCTTTGTGGGGTGGATAGCATATCGCATATCGTGACCCTTGCGGTCGGTAACGTAGGTAATAAGGCTTTCGGGCTTGCCCAGTTCTTTACAAATCAGCTTTACAATGTCGATGTTTGCCATTTCGTTGTGTCCGCCGATGTTGTAGACCTCGCCTACTGTGCCTTTGTGGATGATTAAATCTATCGCTTTGCAATGGTCCTCAACATAGAGCCAGTCGCGGACGTTTTTGCCTTCTCCGTAAACAGGCAGGGGCTTATCTGCAAGGGCATTGGCTATCATTAAGGGGATAAGCTTCTCGGGGAAGTGGTAGGGTCCGTAGTTGTTTGAGCAACGGGAGATGGTCACAGGCAGACCGTAGGTTCGGTGATATGCACCTACCAGCAGGTCGGCTGCCGCTTTAGAGGAGGAGTAGGGACTGGAGGTATGGATGGGGGTTTCCTCACTAAAAAGCAGGTCGGGTCGGTCAAGAGGAAGGTCACCATAAACCTCGTCGGTGGAAACCTGATGGTATCGGGTGATACCAAATTCACGGCAGGCATCCATCAGCACGGCGGTGCCCATAATATTTGTTTTGAGGAAAATCGAAGGGTCCTCGATGGAACGGTCAACGTGGCTTTCTGCCGCGAAGTTTACCACAATGTGGGGCTTCTCACGGCGGAAAAGGTCATACACCGCTTCGCGGTCGCAGATATCCGCTTTGCAAAAAACGAAATTGGGGTTATTCATAACGGGCTCTAAGGTGGAGAGGTTTCCCGCGTAGGTCAAGTTGTCAAGACAGATTATGCGGTAATGGGGGTATTTTCGCAGCATATGGAATATGAAGTTGCTGCCGATAAAACCTGCTCCGCCTGTAACGATAATTGTCATTAGGTTTCCTCCTCTGCAAGGCTGATAAGATACTGACCGTAGTCGGTCATTTTAAGGCTTTCGCCTATTTTCAGAAGTTGGGCTGTGGTTATAAAGCCACGTCGCCAGGCTATTTCCTCGATGCAGGAAACATAGAATCCCTGTCGATCCTGCACCGCTTCAACAAATTCTGCCGCCTTCAGCATACCGTCGGGAGTGCCTGTATCCAACCAAGCCATTCCGCGACCGAGAAGGGTTACGTTCAGTTCTCCCATTTCTAAATACGCGTTGTTTACAGAGGTAATTTCTATTTCGCCGCGGGCAGAGGGCTTAACGTTTTTAGCGATTTCCACAACGCGATTGTCGTAGAAGTAAAGTCCCGGTACGGCATAGTTGGATTTGGGGTTTTCGGGCTTTTCCTCAATGGAAACAACCTTGTGGTTTTTATCAAACTCCACAACTCCAAATGCCTTGGGGTCCTTAACAGGGTATCCGAAAACGGTAGCGCCTGTTTTTCTCTCCATTGCGGAGCGAAGCACACTGGTCATATTCTGTCCGTAAAAAACATTGTCGCCAAGGATTAGGCAGACACTGTCGTCGCCTATAAATTCTTCGCCTAAAATGAAAGCATCGGCAAGACCGCGAGGGGTCTCCTGCACCTTGTAGGAAAGGGAAATGCCGAGCTGCGAGCCGTCACCCAGAAGCTTTTCATACATAGGGGTATCCTCGGGGGTGGAGATGATGAGAATCTCCTTTATGCCGCCCAGCAACAGAATAGACAGCGGATAGTAAATCAGCGGCTTGTCGTAGATGGGGAGCAGCTGTTTGGAAATAACCTTGGTCATCGGGTAAAGTCTTGTACCTTTACCGCCTGCAAGAATAATACCTTTCATAATGGGAGTCTCCTTTGTTTATTTTAAAATCGCATCGCAGATGCGGTTAACGTCGTCGGGGGTAAGGTCGGCATAAAGAGGCAGACAAAGAACATTCTTTGCTACTGCTTTTGCCACGGGGGTTTCGCCCTTATTGTTATCCTTATAGCAGGAGAAATCGGAGGTTAAGGGGGCAAAGTATTTTCGTGCGGTGATATCTTCACCTGCAAGCTTCCCGAACACTTCGTCGCGGGTCAGCTTAAAGCCGTCGAAAACTGCAGGGAAGTAAGCGTAGTTGGAGTTCACACCCTCCTGCGGGGGAATAAGATAAATGCCCTCCACACCGCCAAGACGTTTGCGGTATTGCTCCGCTGCGGCACGACGTTTTGCAATTTCCTCGGATAAATGACGAAGGTTGCAAAGACCCATTGCCGCGTGGAACTCGCTCATTTTGGCATTGCCGGAGGAATAAATGCAATCCTCACCGCTGAGGCCAAAATTCTTGCGGGAGTCAAGAGCAGCCTTCAGGTCGGCATCTTTATATGTAACGCAGCCACCCTCTACCGTGTTAAAAACCTTGGTGGCGTGGAAACTGAACATTGAAGCATCGCCGAAGGCGGCAGAGCTGACCCCCTCTTTGGTAACACCAAAAGCGTGGGCGGCATCGTAGATAACCTTGAGGCTATGTGCCGCGGCAATTTCTTCAATTCTTTCTACGTCGCAAAGGTTTCCGTATACGTGCACGGGAACTATTGCCACGGTTTTGTCGGTGATAAGGGCTTCGATTTTATCCACATCCATTGTGAAATCTTTAGGATTTACGTCGCAGAACACGGGGGTAAGACCGTTTCGGGCGATGGCGTGGGTGGTGGAGGCGAAGGTGAAGGGGGTGGTAATAATCTCCGAACCTCGAGGGAAACGGAAAGCCTCAATTATGTTTTCGAGAGCTAAGTGTCCGTTGGTGTAGAGAGTGATGTTTTCCACACCCAAAAACCCCTTCAGTTCTTTTTCGAGAGCCTGGTGCTTAACACCCATATTGGTAAGCCAGCGGCTTTCCCACAGTTCCTTAATCTCTTCGCAATATTCCTCAAAGGGTGGCAGCGAAGAACGGGTCACGTTGATTTTAGACAAGGTTTTACACTTCCTTATATGTGTTAAATTTTCGGATACACCTTAGTAGTCAAGTTTGTTTGTGTCCACCAAAGACACCAGCATATTTTCACCCTGACTATCTAAAACCGAAAGCTTTGAGAAAATCCATTCTACTTCGTTTTTTACCGTGGTTTTTTCGTCTGTTATCAGGGCAAATTCGCAAATTCTTTGTCGCACGTCTCCGCTGGAGGGAACTGTGTCACCCACTTCGTAACGCTTGATGACGGTGGTAATATAAGGGTTTTCGGCAATTTCGGAGAGTCCCTTCATTTCGCCGATAACACCGCCCCTTGCGGTTATGGGAAGCTGGATTGTGTGGTGCCCGCCGAGAAGGTAAAGCTGATGGTTAAAGCCTATGGGTTCCTTGATTTCACCCGTCAAGGCGAATTCCACAAGCAGACTCATAGCGTCGGCACCTGTGGTTTCGCGGAGAAGCTTTTCATATTCACCGCCGGGGCAACGAAGCCCGGGGTCGTAGAAACGGACGGTGTCGCCGTCGATAAAGCCCTGCATAAAGACAGGGCCGTTGACGATGCCCAAAGCCTTTATAAATGCCACCATTCTATTGTGAACGTTTTCAAGGTAGAAGTCGGCATATTTTGAAGGAGCAATACAACCTACGCACTGTTTGTTAAGATTATCTTCGGGCTTTCCCACGTAGCGGTCACAAACCCGTGTGAGGTACGGAGTGCCGTTTACCACGAAATAGGTCATTGAAAAGTCCTGGTGATTCCCCATAAACTTTTCCACCATAACCTCACCGTTGGAAGATTCGGACTTGGCAAACTCTAAAGCGGCAGCCACATCCTCTGCTTTAAAAACCACTGTCTGACCGCGGGAGCCACGGCTGTCAATGGGCTTTATCATAACAGGTAAGGGGACCTTGCCGTTGAGAAGCTCCTCCTCTGAGTATTCGGGAATAACATCGATGTTATGACCCATACAAAACTCCTTAAAGGCGTGCTTATCGGTCATTATAAAGAATTGCTCGGGGGTGCCGTAACAGGGTAAATTCAATCTTTCGGCAAGCTGACTATAGGGTCTTTGAGCAGGGTCGATGCACATATTGAGGACTCCGTCTACCTTAGCGTCACGGCAGAGGCTTTCCAGCAAGTCGATGTCGGTGATACTCACCAGCCAATGCTCCTTTGCCAGCTGTTTTGCAGGTGACTCTTCGGGTTCTAGATAGTCGGCAACAATGGTATGAACCCCCATTCGGTTTGCCGCTTCCACTAATTTAGCGTGATAAGCGGCACCGCCTAAAACTAATAATTTTTTGCCTTTGAAATTTTCCATATAATCTCCTGTCTATGGTTTTAATTTGCCTTCTTTTTGAGAAGCGAGAGGATTATATCCTTCACCTTTAAAAGTGTGGACTTGTTGATAAGGAAGGATGCGGCGGCATATATGGTGACCATTGTAGCACCCTGTAGAAGGGACTGAATCCAAACATTGCCGCTGATAAGTCCCGCAGCAATTGTGGCACCTGCGGCAATAAGGGTAGCGGGCAGGTTGCGTGCCAAATCTCCAAATTGACGAAGTGCCGGGTAGGGCAATGTATCTGAGGTCATTTTGACTGTTATAAGCATAACACCTACTCTGCCGATAAGCATTGAAACCAACATTATGAAGGCATCGTGGAAAATCAGCACCGAGCCAATCATAAAGATTGCGTTAAGGGCGGTGCAGGTCATCTGACGTTTTAAAGCAACGCCGCTCTCTCCCGCACCAATTATTGCCTGGTTGCAGAGGGTGGTATGAGAAACCATCATATAGTAAAGACACCATACAATAAAGAAGGGGACGGCGGGCAGCCATTTTTCGGTGAGAAGTATCACTACTACATTTTTCGAAAGTATGGCAAGAAGAACCAATATGGGATAGAGAAAGAAGGTGGAAACCTGCATAAAGTTGCGAAGGTTATACACAATACCCTGACGGTTTTCCTGCTTTGAGAAAACGGGTAAAGATACACCTTGGAGAGCCCCGTCGATGTTGTCGGAAATAACCTGGGGGAATTGCTTGCCTCGGTTGTAGTGGGCGAGGGTTGTGGGAGAAAAAACCTTGCCGATGATAAGGGCGGTGATCTCAACGTAGCCACGGGTGATAAGGTTGGTAAGCATAATCTTCCAACCGAAAGAAAAGAGGGTTTTGGCTTTGTTCTTCACGAATTTGCCGCGAGGTATCCAACGGGTTTGTACCATAAGGAGAAAGGTGAGAAGAAAGAAATTGAGAATCTGCTGGAGCACCAGTGCCCAGATGCCAAGACCTAAGTAGGCAAGTCCGATACAAATTGTGCCCGAGGTGACACTTGCGATAAGTGTGGCACGCATAAGGTGGTTAAACTGCATATTTGAAACCACGCGGGCATTGTAAACGGCGGTGAATGCCTGAATAATCAGCACCAAAGCCATAACACGCATAGGAGCCACCAGGGACATATCGCCATAGAGACTGCCGACAACGGGAGCCAGCAGGATAATCAACAGGGTAAGCACAACCGAGAAGGCGAGGCTGACTAAGGTGATGCTGAAATAATCGTCCTCGTCGGCGGTGTTCTTTTGGATAAGGGCGGTGTTAAGTCCACCCTGCAAAAGAATCTGGGAAATGGCAATGAAGGCATTCAGCACCGACATTATTCCGTATTCCTCCGGCAAAATCAGTCGTGCCAATACAATGTTGATAACAAAGGAGGCAACGTGACTGCCGAAGCGTTCGATTAATTTATATAAAAACTGCTTATGCACAAAAACTTCATCCTTTAATGAGGGTAATGTTTGATTTTTCCAAAAGCTTTAAAGCAAAGAGGAAAAGCCTTCTGCCCAAAATCCTGGCGGCAAGGGCAACAAGGGCGGTTTTGCCTTCCTTTTTAACAAGGCTTACGTTGTAGTATTGGAGAGGCGAGTCGTTGTTCACCACAAATTCGATTTGCTTTGTGAATTGTAGCTTTGCTTCTTCCTCAAAGGGTCTACCGTCGTAAAGCCCCAATGGCTTGTGGTTTTCGCAGAACTTATTTTCAATGATTTCGGCAAGCTGACTTTCTATGGAGAGATTAACCTCCGTTTCGGGAACTGCGGCAACCCTTGTTGTGTAGTTAAGAATACCGTTGGCTTTGAAGGTCACTGGGGATACCGCAACGGTGGGCATACCCTCTCGGGCTGTTGCCGAGGCACTGCCTGAGGAAGATACAAAGGCGGCACACATTTCTGCAAGGCTTCGGGGGATGGGGAATATTCTTCCTGTGCAATAGAAATCGGCATTTTCTACACCCTCAAATACTCGGGCGGCTTCCTCTTCGTATTTGCTTTGCTCCGAACCGCCGATGAAAAGCACGCCGAATTTGAGCTCGGGTCTTGCATTTATGTATTCAAGAATGCCCTTGAGGGTGGGAATGAGAAAGGGCTTTTCGGCACGACCGATGGTGCCGATAACCAAATCGTAGCTCTTGAGCTTTTCGATAAGGGAGTTGGTTTTTTCACTGTCGATAACATCGTCAATCGGGTCGCTGCACATAGCCCGATACCAATATGCCTCCTCAGGGGGAACCTCCTTGTAGCCTTTGAACATAAGAGGCAAAGCGTTGGGGGATATGCCACAGATTTCGCGACGAAGATGCTTGAAATTGTGAAACTCCAGCTGGGTTTTGGTGAGGTTGTGGAAAACCTCCTCAAAGTCGAAGCTGACGTGACGGCAGCGGAGCTTCTCTGCAATCATTTCGCACCAAAGGGAGGTGGAAGCGGTGCAGGACTCTATGTAAATCTCCTCGCCCTCGCGGGGGTCGATGATTCTGATTGCCTCGTCAATCATCCTTTTTTGGTCGCGGCGGTTGAAAAAGCAGGGAGAAAGATTAATGCCATCAACCAAATTCTGATGCTCTGCTAATTTTTCGATTATGATTTCTCCCGCAACACCAACAATAACTTTAACCTCAAAGCCCTGTGCTTTAAGGAAGTTAATCTTTCTGTATAGATATTGCTGGGAGCCGCCCATATTGCAGACAGAACGCTGCACAAAAACATACTTGTTCATATAATTCTCACTAATCTCTGAAATATAAATCTCTTGTGTAAACCTTATCCATTACATCCTCCAAATCGGAATTGTAACGGTTGGCAATGATAACGTCGCAAAGGCTTTTGAACTCTTCTTTATCTCTTATCACGCGGGAATTAAAGAAGGCGTCCTCTTTGAGGGTGGGCTCGTAGATTACCACCTCGATGCCATGTGCCTTAATACGTTTCATAACACCTTGAATGGCGGACTGGCGGAAGTTATCGGAATTTGCCTTCATAGTGAGGCGGTAGATACCAACAACCTTGGGATTTTTAGCTATAATTCTTTCGGCTATGAAATCCTTACGGGTGCGGTTTGCTTCAACGATGGCACCGATAATATTGTTGGGAACATTATTGTAGTTGGCAAGAAGCTGTTTGGTGTCTTTGGGCAGACAGTAGCCACCGTAGCCGAAGGAGGGATTATTATAGTGGTTGCCGATTCGGGGGTCAAGGCAGACGCCTTCGATTATCTGCTTGGTGTCAAGACCGCGAACCTCGGCATATGTATCAAGCTCGTTAAAGAAAGAAACGCGAAGTGCCAAGTAGGTGTTGGCAAAAAGCTTTACTGCCTCGGCTTCGGTGGGTTTTAAGATAAGGGTTTCGATGTTTTCTTTAAGTGCGCCCTCAGCCAAGAGAGAAGCGAAAAGCTCTGCTTTTTCCTTCACTTCGGGATTTTCATCGGTAACACCGACAATAATTCTCGAAGGGTAAAGGTTGTCATAGAGGGCATGTCCCTCCCTTAAAAACTCGGGGGAGAAAATAATTCTGTCGCTGTCGTATTTCTCTTTTGTTTGCACGGTGAAGCCAACCGGCACGGTGGATTTTATAACCATAACCGCTTGTGGGTTAATCTCCATCACAAGCTCAATAACCTTTTCCACAGATGAGGTGTCGAAATAGTTAAGCTGGGGGTCGTAGTTAGTGGGAGTTGAAATTATAACAAAGTCTGCATTTTCATATGCCGCCTTACTGTCAACAGTGGCGGTGAGGTTAAGGTTCCCTTTTGCCAGGTGTTCCTCAATCTCCTTATCCACAATGGGAGAGATGCCGCGATTTATCATATCGACTTTTTCGGGGATGATGTCCACCGCCCATACTTCGTGGTTTTTCGCCAAGAGTATTGCGTTTGAAAGACCCACATAACCTGTACCTGCAACTGCGATTTTCATAAACATTCTCCTAAATCAATGAATTTTGACGTATTTTGAAACAAACTTTTTAGACTGGGGCTTTTCCGAAACCTTTGCGAAGGTGTAGCCCAAGATAAACCAAAGCATAGTGTTGGACAGATAGTATCCACTGAACATAAGCAGAGTGAAGCAGCAGATGGAGGTGACCACAATCAGATGGTTGCAGGGGTCCAACTGAACCGAGGAGTAGAGTTTTTTTGCAAAGTTCACCAGTATAACTACCGCCACAACCAAGCCGATAATACCGTATTCCAACATAATATCCGTGAACACGTTGTGGGAGTAGATTTTAAGGACGGGATAAACCGAACCCGCACCGTAGCCGTAGAGAGGACTTTTAAGGAAGGCTTCAAAAGCCTGATTTCGCAGGTCAACACGACCCGAGTCCAAAGCACCCGCGAACATATTTAAGATTCGCTCAAAACCTGAGTACTCAAGATTAGCAGAGGGGAGAATCATAAAAAGAACAGCGACTGCTATAAACATCAGAATAAAATTCTTAATGTTTTTGCCCAAGTTAGAGGAGTCCATTATGAAGTAATAAATCGAAAGAATACCCACAAGCACGAAGGCTCCGCGTCCGCCTGCCAACATAACCGTCAGCAGATGAACAGGGATAAGACATTGGAAAAAGGTGTTCCAACCGGGACGCTTGAAAATTGAATTGCCCTCGATTTTGTGTTGGTTTTTAATATAAAAAACGTTAAGAGCAAAAGTGAAGGCGATAAAGTAGGAAAGGTCTTGATAGTTGAAGCCACTGGCATCTTTTAAGTAACCGCCCGAGGTTTTACCTGTGGAGTTAAAGGTAACGAAGGTGGAGCAGATGGTGTTTATAATAACAAACAAGGGCACAGTTTTTGCCATAGAGTTGATGAAATTTCCTCGTTTTACAAGTATTCCCATAAGGAAAGCCGAAAGCACGCTGGAAAAGGCGGTGAGTAGCTGCGCTTGATAGATGCTTCCCGCGTTTCGATAGAAGGTACGAGGAATGAACAGAAAAGCTACCAGCAAAAAGCCAAAGGCAAAGATCATACCTATTTCGTTTTTAGAAATATTTAACTTGAACATCATCTGATACAGGAAGGTCAGCACACAAAGTGCTGTCATAGCAATATAAACCACCTGCATATAGTTACCGCCGGATTTATCAATGCCGAACACAGCAAGAATGGAGAAAAGCATTTCCTTGATGTATATCGACAGAATCGCTAAGAAACCCATAAATTAAACCTCTTCGATACTTCTTCTTGCAATATCGCGATAGGAGAAAACTTTCATCCCGTTTTCTTCAGCAACCCGTTTCATTTCTGCATAAACCGAGGGATTGTTCACTATTTCCAATACTGCATTTTTAATTTCTTCCTTAGAGTCGTCATAGAGGAACTTAACGTTGCCGCCTATGTCAACGTGGGTGGTACCGTCCCAATGCTTTACAAGCAGAGGAATGCCCTGACCTGTTACCTGCTCCCAGAAAACAGAATGTCTGCCGGGGAAAACTGCAAGGTCGCAGGAGGCAAACAGGGGGTAGGACTCATCCGACTGCACCCAGCCGATGTATTTAACCTTATCGCTGACTCGGGATTCGATAGCCTCCTTCATTTCGGGCACTACCGAGCCGAATACAATCAGCTTGAGCTTAGGATTGTCAATTTCATTCACAGCATCCATAAGAAGGAGAAGCTGCTGCTTGAACAAATCTATCTTGCCACCGAACATAAGCAGGAAGTCATCATCGGCTATGCCGTACTTCTTGCGAATTTCTGCCTTTACTTCGGGCTTTAGGTTTGCCTCGACCAAATCGTCGTCGGCACCCATAACCAACAGCTCACATTTTTCTGCGGGAAGCTTATAAAGCTCCTGTAAAAACTTAACGCGGGCAGGGAGAACGCCATAGAACTTAGTGGCAAAAGGTTCGATAAGCTTTGCAGAACGACGCCAGAGAATTTTGTGAAGTATGTTTTTAGAAAACCAGTTGGTGGCAGAGTTGGAATAATCAGCGTGGCTGTCACAATAAACCTTAACCTCGGGATGAGCTTTGAGGTATTTCACAACCTTTTTCATATCTGCAAATTGGCAGTTATGTATAAATAGGACCTCAGGGGCTTTAGCTTCCAGTGCTTGAGCAAGACCCTTGAATTTTCTGATTTTGCGATATATTTTGTTATCTTTTTTATAAGGGATTCTTGTAACCTCAACACCGTGTTCGGTAAGATAAGGCTTTCTCATTTCCATAAAAGTCACCTTGCCGTTGGCGTCGTAAGTTTGAAGAGAAGCAATAACATATACCTCGTGACCCTCTTGCATATGGAACTTTGTGAACATATTCTCTTGGTAACTGTAACCGTCTGCAAAATAGTTTCCGAGACAAAGATGAACTATACGCATTTTAACACTTCCTAAATTTTTTGATACGATGCGGAAAGTCCGCGCACCTCTAATTACACTCATAACATTATACAACATATATAAATATAATGCAATATAAAAAAGCGTTATTTTGTTGCATCTTTTTGCTTTTTTTGGAATAATTACAGGATTTTTGCCGTTACAAACGACAATCGTTCTCGGGTTGTTCGATTATCAGTGTTGGGTTGGCGGAGGATAGTAAACGGATTTAAAGTCAATAAAACCGCAACAACACCTCTGGTTATTCCCTCGGACAACACAAAGTGTATGCAAGCGAATTTCAGGTTGCGTGTTTGAACTTTGGAAATATTTCCCCAAAGCCGCAAAAAAGAATTTGCAAACGGGGGACGGTTGTGTTATAATTAATGCTGAATAGAAATGTTCAAATTTTCTGATTGCGAGGAGGAGAGAAAATGAAACGGCTTAGTTGCCTTATTTTATGCTTGATAATCTGTACTTTAGGCTTCAGCGGCTGTAACTTTATGTTGGGCGAAACCGACTCTCTGCTCCGTTCACCCGAGCCTCAGGGCGAGCTGGGTGAAATCAGTGAGGCACTTAAATCCGCGGTGGGTAGGAAGTTCACCTTGAAAACCCCGAAATACGGCGAGTGGCGTACCGCCTTTGTTATGTGGGATATGGACGGCGACGAAACCGAGGAGGCTTTAGCCTTTTATTCCACCACTACCAACGAAGTGGCAGACCTTCACCTTTCGGTAATTAACGAAGAAAAGGGTGACTGGCAGGTACAAAGCGACTTTATCTTAGGCGGCACAGACATCGAGCGAATCGAATTCGGTGACCTTAACGGCGACGGTGCCGAAGAGGTGGCGGTTGCTTGGAGTATCTATGGTGCTCCCGAAACCAGACTCACCGTTTTATCTCCCACAAAGCAAGAAAATTTCACGATGTACGAAGGCAGCTATACCGACTTTTGCATCTTCAATGTAACGAAATCCTCAGGTGACGAGATTTTTATTCTCACCACCGATATTCACGACAAAACCACCCGTTGCAGTCTTTACCGCGGCGAGGACACCCTTCGCGAGGTAGACTCTGTTGTGATAGGTGGCAACGTGCAGTTGGTTAAAAACTTCCGTAAAACCGAGCTTGCAGGGGCTCCTGCACTTTTTATAGATGTGGAAACCCCCGAGGGCGGTTATTTCACCGAAATTGTAACGATAAACGGCAATACCCTTTCTGCTCCTCTGAGTCAGGGTGGCGGCAGGGCAAGTGTTATAACCGGCAGGTATCAGCCCATTATTTGCGGCGACGTAAACGGTGACAAAAACCCCGAAATTCCTTGTATGACGGTGCTTCCAAACGGTGGAAACAGCGAGGGAACGCTGTACCTTACCGATTGGAAATCCTATGACGACGGCAAGCTGACGGTGGTGGAAAAATCCGTGGTTTCAAAGCTTATGCAGTATAAACTCAAGGTCGATTCAGCCTGGCTTGGCAACTTCACCTGCGTATATACAGGAGTCAACGACGGTATGGATTTATACACCTACGGCACCAAAAAGGGTTTAGGTAAAAAGGTGCTGAGTCTTGAAGCGGTTCCTAAGGAAAATCTCAGAAAATCCGCCAAAAATGATATGTTCACAATCGAGGAAAACGACAAGACCGTCTATCTCGGAAAAATTCACTTAAAAAACAACAAGCTGGGTATTACCGAGGAGTCGGTAAAGACCGCTTTTTCACTTAAAATAACGGAGGGAAATGAATAATGAAAAGGGTACTGGTTGTAGAAGACGAAACAGCCATAAGAGAATTTGAGGTAATAAACCTTAAGCGTGTGGGCTACGAAACCGTAGAAGCGGGCAACGGAGCAGAAGCACTCAAAATATTCGATGAATCGGGCGGCGATTTTGATATCGCGCTGCTTGATATCTCTATGCCCGAAATGGACGGCTTTACACTTTGCAAGGAGCTTCGCAAACGCTCCCAGACCCTGGGTATAATTATGCTCACCGCAAAGACCCAGGAAATGGACAAAATCAGCGGTCTTATGATGGGTGCCGACGACTACATAACCAAGCCCTTCAGTCCCACCGAGCTTACCGCCCGTGTGGATTGCCTTTATCGCCGCGTGGATATGCAGAACACCAAGGCAACCGCCTCCAGTGATGAGATAGTTTTAGGCGAATTCACCCTTAATCTTCGCCGCAGAACCCTGCATAAAAACGGCAGAAACATCGAGCTCACTCAGGTTGAGTTCCAGATTATCGAATATTTCTTCACCCAGCCCGACGTGGCTTTGGACAGAACCGATATCCTCCACCGTGTTTGGGGAGAAAACTACTTCAGCGAGGAAAAAATTGTTGATGTAAACATCCGGCGATTACGTATGAAAATAGAGGACAACCCTTCCAAGCCCTCGCATCTGATTACTGTATGGGGTATGGGCTACAAATGGCAGACGGCCTAAAATTCCGCTGTGGCTGTGTCGCCGGATGTCAGGCAGGCACAAAGCCTAGCCATTGACATCCGCTCCTTGCCACAACGAAATTTTGAGTTTCAGCAAAAAGTCCGTAGCGGTGTCGCTCGCTGTCTGACAAACACAAAGTTTAGTCTTTGACAGCGGCTCCTTGCTACAAACAATTTCCGTGCTTAAAAGGAAAAGTCCGTAGCGGTGTCGCTCGGCGACCGGCATACACAAAGTATATCCGTTGTCGCACGGCTCCTTGCTACAACAAAATTACGGATTTAGCAGAAACCTACTTCTCGTCGCCCATTGAGAGGTTGCCTGTAGCAGAAACCAATTCTCGTCGCCCCTTGAGAGGTTATTCCCCTGTTAGGGGAAATGTCGCGAAGCGACAAACGGGTGTTGTTTCCGCGAGGAAAAGCTGGCGAGCGTAAGCGAGGCTGAGGGGTAGATAAACTACCGCCTCGCAATTAACCAATGTTACGAGATGAAACTTTACTTTATAGATGCATATAAAACGACAGAAGCTTCGTAAGGTTTAGCCTATCTACCCCTCTGTCATGTGCTTCGCAAAATCCATCTCCCCTCTCAAGGGGCGACAAGACCAAACTTCTGCAAAGCACAACTCCTGGGCGACAAGACCGAGCAGTTGCAAAATCAAAGTTGAGGGCGACAATGAGAACAAACAACTATCATCTAATATCTAATGTCTAATATCTAACATCTAAAACGATATGTGAGCATTGCTCACGCGATATATTTGCCGGGCAAATGCGATATGTGACCTTCGTCACTCGATATATTGTCGCCTCGGTGACAATGAGAATAAACACAAACAACTGTCATCTAATATCTATCATCTACAATCTAAAATCTAAAATCTAACATCTAAAATCTAACATCTAACATCTAAGGTGGTGAATACATTGGAAACTGTTATAAAGGTTAAAGGCATTACAAGGCGATGGCTTGTAAACATACTTTTTTCCATAATTGCGGGTGTACTGGTTGTGCTGGTAGCCCTTGGTTTCTTTATGTATTCATACTACTGCAATATGGCGCGGTCCCAAGCTGACGGCTATGCCCGTTTTTTCACAGGACTCAGCTATTCCACCGCCGACAACTTCAGTGCCTCGGTGCGGGAATATATGGAAAAATTTGAGCACAGCGAAAAAATGCAGGTGCAGATAATAGATTCCGACGGTAGGATAATTGCCGACACCAGCGGATTTGCCGCCACAGATTTGCCAATGCCCGACTATGAAATCGCCAAGGCATCAGCCAACGGCAGAGGCTCCTTTGTGGGTGAGACCCCTTCGGGCGAGGATATAATGGCAGAAACCTTTTTATTAAGTGACACCGGCTTTGGTGCCCACGGTGCCGTCAGATGGGTAATATCTATGCAAAGCATCTACCGGAAGTTTTTTATCACCATGCTTGTTGTTACCGTTTTTGGCGTTTTGCTCATTGTCTTTGCAAGCTTTTCGGGAAGATACTTCAACCGCTCCATTGTCATTCCCGTGCAGGAGGTTTCCCGAACCGCCCGCAGAATTGCGATGGGTGACTTCCGTTCCCGCCTTGAGGTTAAGGAAGGTGACGAAATCGGTGAGCTGTGCGACACCATCAACTATATGGCAAGCGAGCTTTCCAATGCCGAAGAAATGAAAGACGACTTTATTTCTTCTGTATCCCACGAGCTTCGCACCCCCCTCACTGCTATCAAGGGCTGGGGTGAGACGGCGAAGATGTCTGTGGGCAGCGACCCTGAGCTTGTGGAAAAGGGAATTTCGGTTATCCTTACCGAAGCCGACCGCTTGCAGGGACTTGTTGAGGAACTTTTGGATTTTTCCCGCATTCAATCCGGCAGACTTTCGGTTAATATGTCTCGAATCGAAGTGGCGGGAATTCTCGATGAGGCGGCGGAAATGTACGACGAAATCGCAAGACAGGTAAACATCGTTGTAAAAATCGTCCGACCCCACACCCTGCCTCCTGTTATTGGAGATATAAACAGGCTCAAGCAGGTGTTTATCAACGTTATTGACAATGCCGTTAAATACACAATCAAGGACGGCTTTGTGGATATAAAGGTCACGGTTGAGGAAGGCTTCATCCGTATCCGAGTTTCCGACACCGGTGTCGGCATCCCCGAAAAGGATATCGACCGCGTTAAGGAAAAGTTTTTCAAATCGAACAAAACGGTTCGCGGCAGCGGTATAGGTCTTGCCGTTGCCGACGAAATCCTGAAACAACACAAGGGACTTCTCTTCCTTGAAAGTCAGGAAAACGTGGGCACCACGGTTACAATCGTTCTGCCCGTAGCCCCAAAGGAGGAAGAACCCCCTGTAGAGGTTGACATCGCTCCCAGCGAAATAAATCTCTAAAGCAAAGGAGTAGCTTATGAAAAAAACATCAATAGGTGGTCAAGCGGTTATTGAGGGAATTATGATGAAGGGTCCCCACAAAACCGCATTGGCGGTCCGCATCCCCGACGGCAGCATAGATATCGAATACATCACCGAAAAGCACCTTAAAGACAAGTGTGCCTTCTTCGGCTTGCCCATAATCCGCGGTGTAGTTAATTTCATTGAATCAATGATTACGGGCTACGGTGCACTGATGAAATCTGCCGACAAGTCGGGCTTTACCGATATTGATGAAGAAAAGAAAGAGTCCGAGGAAGTCTCCTCCGAGGAGGCTCAGCCTGCCGACCAAAAGAAGGAAAAGACCTGGGACAAAATCGTGGCTGTGGTTATGATTTTAGCTTCGGTCTTGGGCGTGCTTTTGGGCGTAGTTCTCTTTATGTATCTTCCCGCCCTTATCTTCGACCTGATCAACGGTGCCGTGGAAGGTGCCATCGCAGGTTGGAAGGCAGTTATTGAGGGTGTCCTCAAAATGATAATTTTCTTTGTGTATATGGTTTTGGTTTCAAGAATGAAGGATATCAAGCGGGTTTTCAGCTACCACGGAGCAGAGCACAAAACCATCTTCTGCTACGAAAAGGGTCTTGAGCTAACGGTTGAAAACGTTCGCAAGCAGAGTCGTTTCCATCCCCGCTGCGGCACCTCCTTTATGGTGCTTATGCTTATCGTAGGTGTGCTTATCGGTGCCGCCGTTACCTGGTGCGTTCCCGTTTTGCAGACCCCGGGATATAGAACAATTTGGGTAATCGTAAAAATCCTTATGCTCCCCGTCATTTGCGGTGTGGGCTATGAGCTTCTCAAATGGTGCGGCAGACACGACAACGCATTAACACGTGCCATAGCCGCCCCCGGCAAGGCTATGCAGAGACTCACCACCAATGAACCGGACGACTCTATGATTGAGGTTGCAATAGAATCCCTTAAGGCAGTTCTCCCCGACAATCCCGACGAGGATAACTGGTAAATGAAAGCACTTGACACGCTTCGCACCCTGGCGGAAAAGCTGCAGTGCTGCGGCATTCTCGACAGCGAATTTGAGGCTGAACAAATTCTTGTTTCTCTTTTAAAAATCAGCTCCACGGCACTTCGTACGCAAAACCCAGAGGTGTCCGACGAAACCGCCGAAGAACTGCAGGATATGATAAAAAGGCGACAGGAGGGTTATCCTCTGCAATACATTCTTGGCGAGTGGGAGTTTTTCGGACTGCCCTTCAAGGTAGGGGAGGGTGTGCTGATACCCCGTGCAGATACCGAGGTTTTGGTGGAAACCGCCCTTAAATATGTGGATGGCAGAGAAGCCCTTAAGATTATAGACCTTTGCTCGGGCAGTGGTTGTATAGCAATAGCTCTCGAAAAGAATGCCAAAAACTGTGCGGTTGCCGCTTTGGAAAAGGAGCCCGAAGCGTATCGGTACCTTACCGCTAATATAGAGCTTAACCAATCTCGCGTTATTCCTTTGCAGGGCGATGTTATGATACCCTTTGGAAATAATTACGATTTAATTGTTTCCAACCCGCCCTATATAACCCCCGAGGCGATGGAAGGTCTGCAAAGGGAAGTGACCTTTGAACCCGACTCAGCCCTTCGCGGCGGCGAGGACGGACTCTATTTCTATCGCGAAATAGTAAAGGGTTGGGCACCGCTTTTAAAAAGCGGCGGTATGTTAGCGGTGGAAATAGGCTTCGACCAAAGAAAAGCCGTTATGGAGATTTTCAAAAAGGGCGGGCTTTCCAACATTCAATGCACGAAGGACTACGGTGGCAACGACAGGGTCGTAAGCGGCACAAAGCCTTAAGTAAAGTACGATTATTGGTACAGTAGATGTATTAATATATAGATGAAGTAAGTTAACCGAAAGGATTGATTTAATATGGCAGAAAAAGTAACAAAAGCTCAGGACGACAGAGAACGTGCCCTTAACACAGCCCTTTCTCAAATCGAAAAGGACTTCGGCAAGGGTGCAGTTATGCGTCTTGGTGAAAACGTAAAAATGAACGTGGAGCATATCCCCACAGGTTCCCTTTCCCTTGATGCCGCACTTGGTATAGGAGGTCTCCCCAAGGGCAGAATTGTTGAAATCTACGGACCCGAATCCTCGGGTAAAACCACAGTTGCTCTCCACTGTGTTGCAGAGGCTCAGAAGCAGGGCGGTATCGCCGCATTTATCGACGTTGAGCACGCCCTTGACCCCATCTATGCCGCAAAGTTAGGTGTAGACATTGACTCCCTTTTGGTGTCTCAGCCCGACACAGGCGAGCAGGCACTTGAAATCACCGAGCAGCTTATCCGCTCAGGTGCTATTGATATAGTTGTTATCGACTCGGTTGCCGCCTTAGTTCCAAAGGCAGAAATCGAAGGCGATATGGGTGACAGTCACGTAGGTCTTCACGCAAGACTTATGTCCCAGGCTTTAAGAAAATTAGCAGGTGCTCTGTCTAAGGCAAACTGTGTTGCAATATTTATCAACCAGCTTCGTGAAAAGGTTGGTGTTATCTACGGCAATCCCGAGGTTACAACAGGCGGTCGTGCCCTCCGTTTCTATGCCAGTGTCCGTATCGACATCCGCAAGCAGGAGGCAATTAAAGACGGCACCACCGTTATCGGCAACCGCACCCGTGCCCGCGTTGTTAAGAATAAGGTAGCACCCCCCTTTAAAGAGGCAGAGTTCGATATTATGTATGGCGAAGGCATTTCCCGTATGGGTGAAATCGTTGACTTGGGCGTTAAGGTAGGCGTTCTCAAGCGTAGCGGTGCCTGGTTCTACTATGGCGAACAGCGTATGGGTCAGGGTCGCGACAACACAAAAGCAACCCTTCAGCAGAACCCTGAATTGGCTAAAGAAATCAGCGACCTTGTAATGGAAAAGCTGCAGGAGTCCACTCTTTCTCAGATGGCTAAAAAGTCAGAAGCCCCTGCCGCCGCAGCTGCTCCCGCAGAGGAAGCCCCTGCTCCTAAAAAAATCAGCCCCAAAATCAATATAGATGTGGCTGTTGACGACGACGAATGATAATAACCGCCATCGAGGTGCGAAAAAAGCATCTCACTGCTATAATACTTTCCGAAGCTTTTTCCTGCGACGACGCTATTTGTGACGCCGCAGGTAATCTGCTTTTACAAACAGAATATGCCGAGGAGCTTTTCCTAAAAGAGGGGCAGGAGGTGGACGAGGAGTGGCTCGCAGAGGTTTGCCACGAGTCGGCATACCGCAGATGTCTTTCCAAAGGTATGTGGTATCTCTCCCGCAGAAGCTATTGCTCGGGGGAGATTTACAGAAAGTTAGTGTCCGAATATACGGACACTGCTTGCCACAGAGTTTTATCCCGCTTGCAGGAGTTGGGACTCATAGATGACCGAGCCTATGCCGCACGCTTAGCCGAGCAGCTGATTGAGGAAAAGGGTATTTCCCCGAGAGCCGCCGCACTGCATATGGCGGCAAAGGGTGTGGATATGGATCTTGCCAAAGAGGTTGTGTCCTATCGTGAGGATGACCCGTTGATTCCCCTCAAAGCCTTGGTGGAAAAACGCTACCTCCGCGGCATAAAAACCGAAAAAGACCATAAAAAGGCTATCGCCTCACTTATGCGAAAGGGTTATACCTACGGCGAGATTAAGGCTGTCTTTTCGGAATTTGATTTACATTTTAACGACGAGGAATTTGGAGACTGAAATGAGCTATAAAATAGGTATGGTGTCCTTGGGATGCCCCAAAAATCAGGTTGATGCCGAGGTTATGCTGGCGGCACTAAGGAACGCGGGATATGAAATCACCCCTCTCGAGGCTGAGGCGGATGTTATAATCATCAACACCTGCGGCTTTATCGAGGATGCCAAAAGCGAAGCCATTGAAAATATAATTGAGGCGGCTAAGTACAAGTCCGACGGAACGCTGAAAGCTCTTATTGTAACAGGCTGTCTTGCCGAGCGTTACCGCGACGAAATCAGCCGCGAAATTCCCGAAGCCGACGTGGTTGTGGGAATCGGCAAGAATGGAGAAATAGTTGATATTGTCAGAGAGGCTATAGAGGGTAAATGTGAAAACCGCTATGGTGAAAAGTGGGAGCTGGACTTCGGCGGAGACCGAATTCTTACCACCCCACCCTACACCGCCTATCTTAAAATTGCCGAGGGATGTGATAACAGATGTACATACTGTATCATTCCGTAC
>JAZNQM010000106.1:0-2046 GCA_045590175.1 Acutalibacteraceae bacterium
CTGTCGAGCGACAGCGAGACTGAGGGAGAGACATATAAGTAAAAACAAGTTTTCTTTTCTCTCCCTCCGTCAAAACCTGCGGTTTTGCCACCTCCCTCGTCAGAGGGAGGCAAGACCGACACACTGCGAAATGGTGGCGAAAGTGCCAAGACCTAAGCTGTTGCGAACGATATATAAGCGATATGTGACTTCGCCACGCGATATATTTGCCGGGCAAATGCGATATGTGAGCATAGCTCACGCGATATATTGTCGCCTCGCGACAATAAGATAAATACTAACAACTATCGTCTAACGTCTAACATCTAATGTCTAACGTCTAACATCACAAAACCTTTCTGATATTATACATATCCGCGATAGCTTCCAACCCGGGGATAAAGGGGTTATCCATGGTCCAGATTCCGGCACCCAGCAGGTCGTATTCTTCAATAAGCTTTATTTTTTCAGCCCAGCTTCTGGCATCGTCGTACCAGACGATATGCTCCCTGCCTCCCTCACGATAGTTGAAATAGGGTGTGGCGGCAGTAGTGTCGAATTTTATCACAGCACCTCGGTCGGCGGCATACTGCGGCACATCCCGAAGCTTCAGATATTTCGCTCTGGTTCCCGAGCGGTAGGGCAGAGTCCAGTCGTAGGCGTAGTTGGGTAGACCGAGGAGCAATTTGTCCGAGGGGATGACGGTGGTGGCATAGCGTACTACCTTCTCTACCTCGTTAAGAGGGGATACCGCCTGAGGCGGACCTGCCGCGTAGCCCCAATCGTAGGTCATAAGCATTATCCAGTCGCAGCATTCTCCCAAGCGGCGGTAGTCGTGACCCTCGAAAAGTATGCCCGACTGATTGTCGGAGCTTTTGGGAGCTAAGGCGGTGGTAAGCAGCAGACCCTCCCGTGACAGCCGTTCGCCGAGGGCACACATAAAGACGTTATAATCCTCGCGGTTTTCGGCATATACGTATTCAAAGTCAAGGTTGATGCCCATATATCCCTTTTCCTTAAGATAGGAGGGGATGCCGTTTATAAAATTCCGCTGTGCTACGTCATTACGGAGGAACCGTTTGGCAAGCTCCGAGTCGAATGCCTCCTCCTCGTTAAGGTTGGCAACCACCATCAGCGGTGCCACGTTCTGTGCCCTTGCGGCAGAAATAATGCGATCGTCATTGATGCCGCGAAGTCTGCCGTCGGGCATAATATTATAGCTGAAAATTGAAAGATAGGTAAGGTAGGGCAGGGAGAGGGCGAGGTTTTCCGACTTTATGTAGGAATAGCAATATCCGTTGACGTCAATGGTGCGGCTTTTCTGCCGCTTTGGAACATTTAAAATCTGGTCGGGGTAGATGGTGAAGGGCGGTCGGAGATTTGGGTTGAGTTTCAGCAGCTCCTCCACCGTCAGCCCTTGGGACAGGGCTATGGAATAGAGGGAATCTCCTTTTTGCACGCGGTAGCTCCCTGATTCTGAGGGAACGACAAGGCTCGACCCTTCGGGCAGATAACGGATGTTTCCCA
This sequence comes from Acutalibacteraceae bacterium, assembly GCA_045590175.1. Classification (GTDB taxonomy): domain Bacteria; phylum Bacillota; class Clostridia; order Oscillospirales; family Acutalibacteraceae; genus UMGS1532. The sequence continues at coordinate 1,507 of JAZNQM010000106.1, forward strand.
GATTGTTGAGCCTTTCCAGCTCGGCGACAGTGGTGCCGAAATTTTGGGCGATTTTAAAAAGAGAGTCGCCCTTTTTGACTGTGTAGATTATCATAACTTTGTTCTCCTTTTAGATGTTAGATATTAGACGTTAGACGTTAGATGATAGTTGTTTGTTCTTATTGTCGCTAAGGCGACAATATATCGCGTGAGCTATGCTCACATATCGCATTTGCTCTGCAAATATATCGCGTGACGAAGGGCACATATCGCTTTAGATGTTAGACGTTAGACATTAGATATTAGATGTTAGACGTTAGATGATAGTTGTTTTTTCTCATTCTCGCCTTGGCGCCCCTTGAGAGGGTGCCTGTAGCAGAAACCAATTCTCGGCGCCCCTTGAAAGCGCCTTTAACAGGAACCCTTTCTCGTCGTCCCTTGAGAGGGGAGATGGGTTGCCGTAAGGCAAGCCAGAGGGGTAGATAGGCTAAGCCTTACGAAGAACCTATCGTTTTATATGCAACTATAAAGCTTCATCTCGTAACATCGGTTAATTGCGAG
>JAZNQM010000107.1:0-9258 GCA_045590175.1 Acutalibacteraceae bacterium
CAACGGTGCTGACGGTTCGCTTATTGAATAGCGATTTATATAGAGAAATTAAAAGTTATTACGACGATTATATATCAGTTAACATCACCGCTGACTACTATCTGTCTGAGGAAAATTAATTGGTTTTAATAAGACTTTTTGGTATTAATATCTATATTTCATATTTCTTTTTGTCCTTGGTATCTATACTTATTATTGTTGATAAAACAGGGATGCTTTCGTTATCGTTGTTGTCGGTGGTATTTCACGAGATAGGTCATCTTGCATTTATGAAAATACTTAAAGTCGGCGTTTCAAAGGTGGAGCTGTCTGTTGCATCCGTACGTGTTGTGACCGATGGATACAACAACCATAAAAATAATTTTATTGTATCGATAGCGGGACCGATTGTGAACCTGTGCTTGTCCGTGTTTTTGCTATCAAGCGATGAAATGCTGATGTATTTCGGAGCCGCGAACTTAATTATGTGTTTATTCAATATGATACCTGCGAGAGGGCTTGATGGGGGAGACGCCATATATTATTTATTGCGTAGTATAAAAATTAGATCGGCTGATAAAATTTGTTCGTATGTATCATTTGTATCTCAATTGCTGTTGATTGCAGCAGGGGGCGTTTTATTCTATTACACAAAAACTAATATAACCTTGATGTTGGTAGGAATATATCTATTTATTTTATCATTTTACAAGATTTAGTTGCATCTTTCCTTCAAATGCATTAAAATATATGTGATGCTAATGGAGGTATTAAAAATGACCGAAGAAAGATTGGAACAACTTTTACTTTCTGTTCAAAAACCCGGTAGATACACAGGTGGTGAGCAGGGAAGTATTGTTAAAAATAAAGATGACGTGGATGTCAGATTTGCCTTCTGCTTCCCCGATACATACGAAATCGGTATGTCCCATCTCGGAATGAAGATACTTTATTCACTCTTTAATTCCAGAGATGATATATGGTGTGAAAGAGTGTTTGCGCCTTGGGTGGATTTTGAGGCAGTTATGAAGGAAAACAATATTCCTTTATTTGCTTTGGAAAGCCGCGACCCCTTGTCTGATTTTGATATAATCGGTTTTACTATGCAATATGAAATGAGCTACACAAACCTTCTAAATATGCTGAATTTAGGCGGTGTTCCTATTCGCTCTGCCGACAGAAAAGAACTCAAAAACCTTGTGGTTGCGGGCGGTCCTTGTGTTTGCAATCCCGAGCCTATTGCTGATTTCGTTGATATATTTTTCTTAGGAGAAGGGGAAGAGGTAGATTTAGAGGTTATCGACCTTTATAAAAAGTACAAGCTGTCCGGCGGAACTAAACAGGAGTTCCTTCTTGAAGCCGCAAAGATAGAAGGAGTTTATGTTCCTTCACTCTATGATATTTCTTATAATGCTGACGGCACCGTTTCAGCTATTACACCCAAGAATGATGCTCCTGCCACAATTAAGAAACGGATAATTAGGGATTTGGATAAAGCTCACTATCCCGAAACCTTTGTCACTCCTTACATTGAAATAGTTCACGACAGAGCAGTTCAGGAGATCTTCCGCGGTTGTATCAGAGGATGTAGATTTTGCCAGGCGGGTTATATTTATCGCCCCGTAAGGGAGAAAAGCGTTGGCACCATAAATGCCCAGGCGAAGTCTCTGTGCGAAACCACGGGATACAATGAGATTTCTCTTAACTCCTTAAGCACAAGCGACTATAGAGAAATCGAGCCTCTTCTTAACGAGCTTTTAAGTTGGACAAATGATAACCATATAAACTTAGCATTACCGTCTTTGAGAATCGATAATTTTTCTGAAGAGCTTCTTGAAAAGATAAGTGCCATTAGAAAAAGCGGTCTTACCTTTGCTCCCGAAGCAGGTACCCAACGACTTCGTGATGTAATAAACAAAAACATCACCGAAGAGGAGATTATGAATAGCTGTATTACCGCCTTTAAGGGTGGTTATACAGCAGTAAAGCTTTATTTTATGTTGGGTTTACCAACCGAAACCGACAAAGACTTAAAGGGTATTTTAGAGTTAGGTCAGCGTATAGTTGATGCTTATTATAATATGGATGAACGTCCCAAAGGAAAGGCGGTCAGTGTTTCCATCAGCGTTTCTTCTTTTGTGCCTAAGCCTTTTACTCCTTTCCAATTTGAGCCTCAGGATTCTTTAGAAACAATCAGAGAAAAGCAGCAGCTTTTACAGAATAGTTTAACGACCAAAAAGATTAACCTTAGCTGGCACGATTCTTCTACCAGCTTTTTAGAAGGTGTTTTAGCAAGAGGCGATAGAAGGATTTGTGACGTAATAGAATGGGCTTGGAAAAATGGCTGTAAATTCGATAGCTGGAGTGAGGAGTTCAAGTTCGATACCTGGATGGAAGCTTTTAAAGTTTTCGGCTTAGAGCCAGGATTTTATGCCAATCGCAAGCGTGAATATGATGAGATTATGCCTTGGGAGCATCTTGATTATGCCGTTAGCAAGGAGTTTTTGATAAGAGAGAATAAGCTTGCCCACGGCGAAATCACCACACCGAATTGTCGTGAAAAATGTGCCGCTTGTGGTGCAAATTGCTATGGGGAGGGTGTTTGCTTTGAGAAACGTTAGGATTTTTCTTTATAAAAGGGACAGAATGAAGTTTGTTTCCCATCTGGATATGAACCGATTTATGACAAGAATTCTTCCCTTGTCTAAAATTCCTTTCTGGTATACCGAAGGTTTTAATCCGCATCCGTATCTCACGTTTGCTTTACCCCTTTCTTTGGGTTTTGAGAGTGAATATGAAATACTGGATATCCGAGTTACTGATGATAGCTTCACTAACGAAATGGTAAAAGATGCACTTAACCGCGTAATGCCCGAATATATTCAGGCTTATGAAGTGTGTGACGCTGTGCTGAAGGTAGGCAAAATCGGATTTGCAGAATTCAAGATTACCTTTTCGCAGTATCCCGAGGATTTACCGCAAAGGCTTTCTGCGTTCCTTTTGCAGGATTCTATACTTGTTGAAAAAACGGGTAAAAAGGGTAAGGTATCTACCATTGACTTAGCTCCAAGAATCAAGAAATTCTCCTTGGATGCCGATAACGAAGCGTTAACACTAACGCTGACACTTCCTGCAGGCGGTGCTGATAATGTCAATCCGACCCTGCTTTTGGATGCCTTTGGAGAACTGCCTTATTACAGGGTTTGCCGAATGAAGGTTTTCGATACCGAAATGAATTTGTTTAAATGAAAAAACAGAGCTGATAGCAAAAAGGCTATCAGCTCTGTTTTTACTTATTATTCCTTTTTTTCGCTTCTATCTTCGAATAGATACAACCGCAGTAATCTTGTCTGTATAGATTAAATTGTGCCGATAATTCGCAGGAGCGTTTGTAACCATTTTTCTTTTTGAAATCAGAGTATAGGTAGTTTACGTTATATTGCTCAGCTAATTTACCGCCGATTTCGTTAAGCTTATCTGCGTTTTTATGGGGGCTGATTGAAAGGGTGGTGGTGAAGTAGTTGAAACCATTGTCAGCTGCCAATTCGGCGGACTTTTGGAGTCGTAAATGATAACACCTAAAACATCTTTCATCCCCCTCAGGCAAATCCTCTAAACCTTTTGAAATTTCCAAAAAAGGTGCGGGGTCGTAGCTTTCAAATATAAACTTAATTTTATCTTGTAGACCTAACTCCGCGACCAATCGCTTCAATTCGTCTGCACGGTAATTGTATTCGTTTTCAGGCGAAATATTCGGATTGTAGAAATGCAGAGTTATATCGAAAAACTCGTTCAAATATTCAAGCACGTAGCTGGAACAGGGGGCACAGCAACAGTGTATCAGTAGCTTGGGCTTTGAACCTTTTTGGGTAAGTTCCTTTAATTTGTTATCTAACCATATCTGATAGTTTTGTTTAGCCATTATTACTTTACCTTTACGATAGCGTGGTTTTTGAGATACTCAACCCAGGGCTCGTGGCAGTCGCCGTCAAGATGGAGATTATCACTGGTGAATTCTTCCGAAAGATTTCCATCCGCATCGTCATATACCTCGTTGATGTTGAGATAGTAAATGCTTTTGTTGTCTGCTAATTTAGAAAGCATTTGATTATATTCCTCTAAACGAGCATTGCTTCGCTCCTCTGCCGATTCTGAATATTCCTTGCCGACGTGTATATTAGATTGAATAAAAATCAAAGCCTGCGGCTGATATGCTCTAACAGTTTCTATAAGGTCGGTGAACATTTTGAGATTTTCCTCAAGTATATTGGTGATTTCATTAACGCCCAACATTATATAAACCTTGCCGTAGCTACCTGATTCTAATTTGTCGATGATGGTTACGTCTTCTCCCAATTCCTCGTTTGTGACCGAATACACTCCGGCTGCCGATAGACCCGTTTGAGCAAAGAAATCAGCTTCGGTTAAATATGGTAACGTGGTATATTTTTTTAGACCAACAGTACGGGAATCACCAATGAACAAAGCATCGTTGAAATAATCAATGTCTACCTTATTATATTTGACGGAATTCTTGTCGCCTTTATCACTCTTATCTGAGGATGTATGTGCTGGTGTTCTGTGTGCCGGTGCGGCTGGGAGCGAGCGATATGAGTTCACGCCTAATATAACAGTCATTATCATTATAAGGGATAGTATAATCGAAACAATCTTTTTCAAATCATCACCTCACGGTTTGCATTTAATAAATGAATTGACCATAGCTATTTTACACTATTTGTATAAAAATTTCAATAAGTTTTAATAGCAGGGTGGCAGGGTACGGAATATGAAGTTAAGTATTTTGCAAAATTGCTTAGTTACATATATTATGTAATTTAGAAATATCTAATTTTCATTGGTTGCAGATGTGATATTATGTATTATTAATTCACGAATTAAATTTCGATAAGTCAAATTACTCCTGACTCTAATATCGAGATTTTATTATTATCGCAGTCTATTTCGGAAGTTGCTCCATATGGTAAAATGCAGGTGGGCGAAGCATGTCCGAAATTCACATTAGCAACAATTGGTAAATCAACCAAGCCGTATTTGTTATTTACTATTTTTAATAATGCAACCCTATGTTCATCGAATGATTTATACTCGCAGAGTCTACCAATTATTATTCCCGACAGTTTTTGCAACGCACCAATTTTACCAAGCCAATCAATAAAATCCGCAAGGTGATTAGGAGTGAAAAATTCAGCTATATCTTCGATGAATAATATTTTACCAAAAAAGTCACTATTTTGTATCCCAACATAATCTCTTAGTCCTGTATGTCCACCAAAAAGCTGTCCTTGCGCTTTACCACTACCTTGTATAAAGATATAACCTGTTTCTTCATAATAATTTTTAGTGTTAGTTCTATTGTTGAAGTTGTTTTTATCGCAACTATATGTTTTTGCCGCTTTAATTTCTCCAATAACAGAATTATTGAAAAGAACTTTTTGAAACCAATACTTACTATATGGATGAATTTCTGGTGTTTCCGCAAATACAGTTAATAGATTAGGACCGTAAAAAGTTGACAAACCGATTTTAAAACAATATAAATGAATGTTCATAACGTCGGAATATCCAATAAATATTTTAGGGTTGTTTTTAATGATGCTAGATTGCAAATGAGGTAAAACACGCACACTGTCATTACCTCCAATATTGTTTATTATTGCTTTAACATCTTTGTTCTCGAATGACCACATAATGTCTTCAGCACGAGCCATGGGATTGTTATGCAAAAAAGTTTCTCCTCTCATTGAGTTGGGAGCTTGCACGACTTTCAAGCCCAATTCTTCGAGGCAGTGTTTACCAAGTTTATATTTCCATACATACTCACTATCTCCTGCAATTCCTAAACAAGGGCTTATTGTTGCAATAGTATCACCTATGTTGAGTTTTTGGGGTTTAATCAATTCGACATTCATCGAAGAATTAAGCATATGTAACACCTCAAAGAATAATTTGCAAATAAATTCTTGTTTTTAATTATAACATAAGTCTAATTTTAAGACAACAGTAGTTTGTTTTTCGACCACCCCTGGTGGTACCCGAAAATTTCTGCCGTGCTCGAGACTTCGCAGTCCACAAGCCTTTGGCTTGATGGCTGCTTCGACGAAAGTATCAAATCCTGTATTCATCCGAACCAACAAACAAGGACCACGAAAAAGATATTTTCAACAGTTTTGCTTATGACTTCGAACTCTCACATAAATCAAGGCGAAAGCCGTGTATATCATCAAGACGAAGTCTTGCATACCATCAATTCCGTAGGAATTGTATATCATCATTGCGAAAGCTTTTTTATACACACCTGCGGTGTGACGATATGCAGTCCTAATGGACTGATGAGATACAACGATAGCATTGCTATCGTTGATGATATACCATTGCTTTCGCAATGGATAAAAAATCGACAGGTCGAAACCTGTCGATTTTTGGCTGGGGTGGCAGGATTCGAACCTACGAATGCAGCAGTCAAAGTGCTGTGTCTTACCGCTTGACGACACCCCAATATATTGAATTTTACAAAAAAATCGCCGCTGACCGCAAAGGTTGGCGGCGAAAATGTGGGGTGGATAATCGGGTTCGAACCGACGACCTCCAGGGCCACAACCTGGCACTCTAACCAGCTGAGCTATATCCACCATTTGTATCGCACGAGTAGTATTATACCAACAGAGCGGCAGTTTGTCAATACCAATTTTTCTTTTTTATCAAAATTTATAGCTGGAAATCCTCGCTGCTGTAATCGTCTCCTAAAGTAGCCAACTGAGGGGGACGCTTTAGTATATCATATTTAAATCTTCTGCATTTGTTCGTTGGGTCAACAACACCTTTGAATTTGCAGAGCTTTTGATTTTCGTCACCTGCGAAGGTTTCAGAGTGACGGCAATATTCACACTGAGGCATAACCTTTTTATCAATAAGTTTGCGTTTCATTCAAATCACCAAACCTATTGTATCACATTCTTTTACAATTTTCTACATTTATTTAGTTTTTCGTTAATAAAAATTATAGTTGATAATATAAATAGAATCGTTACAAATGCGGAAAACATATTGCCGCCATCCTTTTGTATGTCGAGCTGCAAAACTACATTGCTTACCTCTATTGTTTGCGGAAAGATTTTCAGCAATATATACGTGAACATACTTGTAAGCAATCCGTGAATGGTTTTCCACAACAGTATATTAAAGTATTTGGGATGTATGGCATCGGCTGTCGATATAGCTTGAAGCTGAACACACAGTCCGCCAAAACCCAATAAAAAAGCAACTAAGTAAATTGAGCCGAATTTAGCCGCAATTCCCACTCCGGACGTAACTTCGAGGAAGCAACTTAATAAATTTAACATTTCTGTTTTTGATAATATTTCCGTTATCGCACTTGCAATTAACACCCATCCGCACACTATTCCCATATTTCTGACGGACAGATTTACAGACTTCAAAAAGGCTGATGTATAATCTATGCCTGTTGACTCTTGGATTTTAACATTTGAGGTGTTCCTAAGGTTAATTCTGCCGCAAATTATAGTTGAGAGCAGAGAGGCGGTTAATAGAATTAAGCCTATTTCTGACGAACCGTATATACCGTTTCCGATTAAACCAATTATAAATGCAGGTCCCGGATTAATACAGAAGTTAAGCATTTTAAGTGCGGAGCTCTGATCTATTTTATTATTCACATATAATTCATTCACCATTGCACTTCCTACGGGGTATCCGCTTATAAGCGATAAAACGCTAACCGCACCTGTTTCACCCTTTCTTCCAAAAAGTATGTAGGAAATCACATCTATCAATCTATTATTATTGAATAGCCCTGCTTTAACAATAAAAATACTGACAACCGAGAACATGAACAGAGCCGGTATAACGGAGTGTATACACAATTCTATACCGTTTATTATGCCTTTTCCGATGTCCTCTGCCAAGAATATCACACCTGCTGATACTAAAATTACTATAACAGTAACAATATATTTTGCTTTTGTCATTGTTAACATCACCTTTTTATGTATATGGTAGATTTCAAATTTATATAATTACTTAGAGGTGAGGAAAATGAAAAGCAAAAAGGAAAAAAAGATAAGCGTTCTAAAAAGAGCGGCTAATTATAAAATCCATTTTAAAAGCGTTTTGCAGGACGTTGGTGAGATAGACGTAGGGGGCTGTAAAATCAATATGAATTTTAACAAAGAAGCGGTTGTTGACGGGTGCAAAGCGGTTTCTGAATATAGCGATACCAGAATATCGCTTAAGGTTGACGGTGGACTGTTAATATTCGAAGGAGATAAGCTGTATTTACATTCTTTCGATTCTGGGTGTGCCATTGTTAGAGGAGCGTTTTCTAATATCAATTTCAACAGGTGAGGTTAGCAGATGTTAGTATATCTTTATCGTTTTTTTCGCGGATATGTAACCATTAAAATTTATGGAGAATTCCCTGAACGTTTTATTAATATTTGTGCGTTTAACCATCTGCAACTTTGGAACATACGCAGAAGAAAAGATTGCATTTTTGCTAATATTTCCGTGGGCGATTATCTTAAAATCAGAAGTATTAAAAAAAACAGAAGCATACGCATTCGTTTGATAAGGAAAAAGGGCTTGTATTTTACAATCAAACCATATTTAAAAAGAAAAGGGTTAGCGGTAGGTATGGTTGCATTTTTTGCTATCATATATTTGCTGTCGCGGTTTATATGGAATATAGACATTGTAGGAAATAAAACTTTAAGTCGCGATGAAATTCTGAAATATTGCGAAGAAATTAATATAAAAGAAGGAGTGTTGAGTAGTACAATAGATACCGATACCGCAAGATTACAGCTGCTTATGAACAACGAAAAATTAAGTTGGGCTTCATTTATAATCGAAGGCTCCCATTTGACGGTAAATATTCTTGAAACCAAAACTGTTGATATAAGAGATAGAACCCCAAACAACCTAATTGCAGACAGGGATGGAGTTATAGAAAAGGTGTCTGTAAGTGGCGGAAAGGCGGTTGTTAAGAAAAATCAGGCTGTTTTAAAAGGCGATTTGCTGGTTACCGGTGCGTTACAGTATTCCGATGGGGCTACTAATTTAGTCAGGTGCGACGGAAAGGTATTGGCTAAAACCGAAAGGGAAATGGTCTGCGAAACACCATATATTGTTTATAACAAAAAAATTAGCGGAAGGTCGGAAAAGAGAAACATTTTGACAATATTCGGATTTGATATACCTTTAAGCGGAAAACCTGTTTCTTTTCAACATAAAAAAGAG